>NZ_JAWOQO010000070.1:0-1772 GCF_033337345.1 Vibrio sp. YT-18
TGTCATCGGTATTGAAAGAGTACCCGCTCAACTTAGTCGTAGATCAGTTTATCAATCCTGTGTTTGAGGCATTGGATTTGGTTAAGGGCTCGCTGCGCTCTTTGCAGATGGGATTGTTCCAAACCTGTTTAATCACGCGTTTGGCATTGGTGATCGATTCTGAAAACAAAGCATCTACTAAGGGGAAATGTCTGTTGATCAGCTTTGAACAAAGTCGAGATGCAGAAAGTTGGATTCAGGCGGCGAAGTTGTGCGAGCAAGGTTACCACATCACCTTAATCGACAAGGTGGACGACGTTTCTGGCTTGGTGGGTCACGACGTAATTGAACGCTACCAGCGGGTTTATGTGTTCTCGAATAAGGCGCTACCTGCCAAGCAAGTGGAAGCATTCAAAGCGCTGTTAGCGCGGTATCCTGAGCAAGTGCAGTGTTCGGAAGTTATTGAGAAACTTCATCTTGCACAAACACAGATTCAGTAAGGAGACCACATGATTCTGGTTTGGTTTAGGCGTGATTTACGCACGTTAGACCACACGGCGTTAAAGGCGGCACTTGATACAGGACAACCTGTTGTTGCTTGTTTTGTTGCAACGCCAGAACAGTGGCAAGAGCACCACATGGCGCCGATGCAGGCGGATTTAATCGCTAGGCGTCTTGAGCATGTTCATCAAGAGCTCACAGAGCTAAACATTCCTCTTCTGTATAAAGAAGTTCCGCGTTTTAACGACTGTACACAAGTCATTTGCGATTGGGCGGATAAGCTCAACGCAACAGCGGTAATGGTCAACATCAATTATGAAGTGAATGAAGTTGAGTTGGATAGAAAGGTATCTCAAGCACTGGATAATCGTGGGGTAGAGTTTCACGCCTTTCACGACAAATGCGTTCATGCGCCAACGACCGTACTCAACAAGCAAGGTGAGTATTTCAAAGTATTTACGCCATTCAAACGAGCATGGTTGCAAAAGTTTTCCTTGCCAACGGTATCCAAGCCTCAGAAACAAAATGAACTGCCTAGTGAGCAGTTAGCAGCGGTAAAACAAGACGGTTTTGATGCCGATTTTACGTTCTCTTATCCGAGGGAATCGAGCGAAGCTTGGTGTGCTTCGACCAACGACATTCTCAAGCAATTGAGGACGTTTGCACGCGAGCGTAGTGACGGTTACCAGATGAAGCGAGATTTCCCCGCTATCGATGGTACGAGCCAGCTCTCGCCTTATCTTGCCATCGGAGCATTGTCGCCAAGACAGTGCATCGCGAGGTTGTATGCTGAGAATCCACAACCGGATTTGTCAGAAGGCAAAGCAACGTGGCTGAGCGAGATCATTTGGCGTGAGTTCTATCAGCACTTATTGGTGTTTGAACCTAAACTTGTCAAAGGTCGCGGATTCATCGACTGGGAAGACAAAATTCAATGGTCTTACGATGAACAAGCTTTTGAATGTTGGAAAATGGGGACGACTGGATATCCCATTGTTGATGCGGCAATGCGTCAACTCAACCAAACTGTCTGGATGCACAATCGACTTCGTATGATTGTCGCAAGCTTTCTTTCCAAGGATTTACATATCGACTGGCGCTGGGGCGAAGAATACTTTATGAGTAAGCTCGTCGACGGCGACTTTGCGGCAAATAATGGTGGGTGGCAGTGGTCGGCATCGACTGGCTGTGATGGCCAACCATACTTCCGTATCTTCAATCCAATAAGCCAAGGCGAGAAGTTCGATTCCGACGGTCAGTTCGTGCGTCACTGGGTGCCAGAAATTAAGAGT
>NZ_JAWOQO010000071.1:0-1747 GCF_033337345.1 Vibrio sp. YT-18
ACAGTAAATCCATACTTTTAGCTATTACTATTTAGCTACTCATTACTTTGACAGTTTATCCATTACTCTCAGCCGAATCTCAGATCTCATCAGTTTTTGGTCTGACGACGATGTGCGGCTATGTGTTTACAGTGATACGTTCAGCTAACAATTTGAACCATACATCCATCATTTTAAAGGGAAATTTCGGTTTATTTCAACCTGTCTCCTATTGTCCTAAATTTGTTTCAAGTCACTAGTGACATGAAAATAATAGTTAGCGTGTTAGCCGTTAGCCTAGATACAGCTGGGGCGCATAGTAGCGTCAGACCTGTTAAAACGTAAGTGAACGGGCAACCTTCAAGTGCAAAGTTAGTCCACTAAACAAGCTTTTTTTCCACAAAGACCGCCTCATATCGTTAGGATAAATGTCAGAGAACATATAGAAAACGACATGTAAACGTGTTGTCTTACCTTACCGGTGTGCTGCCATGTTTGTTTACCATCTAGCTCTGCTTTCCAAAGTGCAGCCGAAATATATCTGGCGAGCTCTAGATAAAGCCCAGCTGGATACTACTCCAGGTGGAGGTGTCTCGTCCTCGGTCACATCCAGACCTTGAAAATAAGGCTGCAACCGGTCCCATTCCTTGCAACAGAGGCATTCCTCTTCTGTGGGCACTGGGGCACAGCATTCACAGGTACACCACCAATCTCCCTGCAGCAGCCATTCCTCCTCTCTCGTCCTCTACCTGTTGCACCTTTCTCTCTCTCCTCCTCCGTTCTTCAATTTCATGAAGCTCTTCGTCAGTGTATTCTGGCTCAAATAAATAAGGGCGGCCATCAAACTCTGCAAAATCAAATTCCTCCTCCACAAAGTTGAAGCCTGGAAAAAAGTCAGCCATTATTCTATAAATCTTTCCTAAAATAAATGAATGAACTTTTCAGGCTACTGTCCGGTTCTGCCTTCCAGCTGTTGCTGCTTGTTTTCGCAATATTTCCCAGCGCAGGGTGGTGCAGGGTGGCGAACCCCGCGCAGAGCTAGTTTCGAGCAGCGCAACCTGAGGCGCGCTCAGTTTGGTAGTTTGGCAGACCGAGGTGCGCTGAGATGGGTGTGGCGGCGCAGCAGGGGGAGGTGTCGACAGATCCAGCTTGGTGCAGTGACAGTTTCGTGCCAAAAAGGCTTCGCCGAAGGTGCGCTAAAAGCTCGCCAGCTGAAACCAGGTCTACTGTCAGCGCAGGGGGAGCGCAGCCGGTGTTAGCCGAAGTTTGGCTGACCGGCGAACAGTGCACACACGTCACCAAAACCTCACAGGCAGGTTTCCAGAGTATCAGGCACATTAATAATGCAATAAATACCCACAAAACACTATTCAATGCAATTATCTGCATTCAGCACATAAATGTATCTCTATATCGACTGTCCCGTCACATCTGATGTCAGATCAAAGGGGATTGGCACCGTTTGGCACGTTTGGCACGCGTAATGGAAACCCAACCTGATTTGATTAACACAGCTGCAAACTAATGAGTTCACATCCCTCTCAGCCAACCACAAACAGCCACAGCATCAGATAGGGAGTATATATTCAGCATCTGTCATCTTAGAAAAGTCAAAAGAAAAGAAACAGAGTGAGACTGCGAGAGAGAAAGAGAGAGCGCACGCATGAGAGGAACGCAACATTGATTTACAATTGTGGTGACCTCCTCCCAGGCTACCTTTGCATCATCAGCCCGTGGAGGTCTGCTCGCAGTTCCGTATATTCGGACA
>NZ_JAWOQO010000072.1:0-1739 GCF_033337345.1 Vibrio sp. YT-18
CAATGATCGTCAGTTTTGGCTTAAGGATATGTTCGACAATTTCGATACCCTGGATAAGCTCTTCGGCATGCTCCTGCATCAGTTTGTCATCGGCCGTGATGTACGGTTCACATTCTGCTGCATTCACAATCAGGATTTCTGTACGAGCAATGCCCGATTGGATCTTTTTCGCGGTAGGGAAGCCTGCACCACCCATCCCTGAAATGCCAGCAAGGCGAATAATGTCGATGAGTGCATCGGCGGATTCTTGAGTGTAGTCAGCGATAGGTGACTTCTTACACCAAGTATCTTGGCCGTCAGGAGTGATGACGGCGCACAATTCGCTCAAACCAGAAGGGTGAGCCACCGTTCGAGGCTCGATGGCAGTGATAGTGCCAGAAGTTGGCGCATGTACGGGTACTGTAAACCCAGTTTCTGATTGGGTTAAAGCTTGTCCTTTTAAAACGTGCTCACCAACAGAGACTAATAAGTTACCCGCTTTACCAATGTGCTGTTTCAGCGGAAGAATGATTTCAGCGGGAATGGATGCTCGCACTAAGTCGGCTTTATTGGATTGTTTTTTGTTTTCTGCCGGATGCACACCGCCTGGGAAGTCCCAAAGCGAGCCAGTACGAATTTGTTCAATCAAAGACAACATACGAAACCTTACTTAATTGAATCTTTCACGTTCGCTGCATCGCTGGCAGCATCCGTAATGTTAACCACTGGGATGGCGTTAAGTTGCCACTTCCAGCTATCTGTGGTGGTTTCCACAGGAATCATTTCAATACAATCGGTTGGACATGGCGCGACACACAAGTCGCAGCCTGTACATTCGTCTTTGATGACCGTGTGAACGGCTTTTGTCCCACCAACAATCGCATCAACAGGACAAGCTTGAATACACTTAGTACAACCGATACACATACCTTCGTGAATGAAGGCAACGGTCGGTACTTTGCTGTCTAGATCGTGTGCCGACTCTTCAGGTTCCACTCCCATTAAGTCTGCGAGTTTTTCGATGGTTGCTTGACCGCCGGGAGGACACTTATTGATGTTGTCTCCATTCGCAATCGCTTCTGCGTATGGTCGACAGCCTGGATAACCACATTGGCCACATTGTGTTTGTGGAAGAATCGCGTCGATTTGATCCACGATAGGATCCGCTTCAACTTTAAAACGAATAGAAGCAAAACCAAGAATGGCACCAAAAATCGCAGCAAGCACAGCGAGTGCGATGATCGCAATTAAAATCGTACTCATTGTTTACTTCACCAAACCTGTAAAGCCCATGAAAGCAAGCGACATTAAACCCGCAGTGATCATTGCAATCGATGCACCTGTAAATGGAACCGGCACGTCAGCCGCAGCGATACGCTCACGCATAGAAGCAAAAAGGATCAATACAAGTGAAAAACCGACGGCTGCACCAAAACCATAAATGATAGATTCGATGAAGTTATGATTCTCATTGATGTTGAGAAGTGCAACACCCAATACGGCACAGTTGGTCGTGATCAGTGGTAAGAAGATACCAAGCAAGCGATAAAGGGTCGGGCTAGTTTTGTGTACAGCCATCTCGGTGAACTGTACCACGACAGCGATCACCAAAATAAAGCTCATGGTTCTTAAGTACTCGATACCGAGCGGTCGCAAGATATAGCTTTCCACTAAGTACGCACACACAGATGCAAGGGTTAGCACAAAAGTGGTTGCTAACCCCATGCCTATTGCTGTTTCCAGTTTTTTAGACACGCCCA
>NZ_JAWOQO010000073.1:0-1713 GCF_033337345.1 Vibrio sp. YT-18
TTGTGCGATTCCTAAGTTGTACCATGGCCCTGTCGATGTAAATGGGCAAAAGTTTGTGGATGGTGGTGTATCAGCCTCGATTCCGGTTCAAGAAGCGTGGCGACAAAATGCGCGCAACATTATTGTGATTCGCACAGAACCCTTCTCTGAGATAGAGGCGAGGGCGCAAAGTGAAATCGGAGACGTGCCAGTAGAATGGTATCGCGAATCCATAAACTCGGTGCAGCAATCTTGGCAACAAAAAGTCAGCCAATGGAAGTCTGACTGGACGTCTTTCTTCCAACAAAAAATTAATACTGCGCACCAGTCTAAGTTAACTGGGAAAATGCTTCTCAACGGTGGTCGTTGGTTATTTGGTGCTGATAATTTGTATCGATTAAGCCATTTGATTGGTGAGAATTTTGATTCTGGTTTGGCCGATATGCTGATGATTCACTACCAGACCTTTGAGCTAACGCAGGCGTTTTTATCAAACCCACCGGACGACACGTTTATTTTGCAAATTGCACCCAAAGAGGGCTTGAAATCTTCTTCACTCCTGAGTGAACCAGAAGCGTTAGAACATGATTATCAATTGGGCTTGCAAGCTGGGTTTAATCTGGTTCAGTTATACGATCAACTGAATATGGACCTTGAAGGTAGAGAAAGTGCTTAAGCTAGCGTAAGTCACCTAAGCGATAAACAAAAAAGGGCTCCACTGGAGCCCTTAGCATTTCTATTACGTTAGACTGGCAGAATACGCATGCAGTTGGTTGAACCAACGACGTCCATCACGTCACCTTGAGTGATGATCACTAAGTCACCTTCATGTAGGTAACCTTGATCTTTGAGGCTAGAAATTGCGGCTCGAGCGGTCGGTAAGCCCGCATCGCATTTCGCATCAAAGTACACTGGCGTCACGCCACGATATAACGCTGCGCGGTTGAGCGTCGATTCGTTACGCGATAAAGCAAAAATCGGCAAACCAGAGCTTAGGCGTGACATCATCAAAGCAGTTCTTCCTGACTCTGTTAATGCAATCATCGCTTTGATGCCTTCCATGTGGTTCGCTGAGTACATGGTTGCCATTGCAATGGTCTCTTCTGCTGTTTCAAAGGTGCGGTCGAGACGGTAGGTCGATAGACTTGCTTCAGACATCTTTTCTGCGCCAATACAGACATCCGCCATTGATTTCACGGTCTCTACCGGCTATTGACCGGCAGCGGTCTCTCCAGACAGCATCACGGCATCGGTGCCATCCAAAACGGCGTTTGCTACGTCCATGACTTCTGCACGCGTTGGCATTGGGCTATTGATCATCGATTCCATCATTTGAGTTGCAGTAATGACAACGCGGTTCAAACTGCGAGCTCGACGAATGAGTTTTTTCTGAACACCGATCAGCTCAGGATCGCCAATCTCAACGCCTAAATCGCCGCGAGCGACCATCACGACGTCAGAAGCTAGGATGATATCGTCAATCGACTCGCTCGTGGCGACGGTTTCTGCACGTTCTACTTTTGCGACGAGTTTTGCTTCTAAGCCGGCATCCCGGGCCAAGCGTCTGGCATAGTGCATGTCCTCGCCATTGCGTGGGAAAGAAATGGCCAAATAGTCGACCTTAATTTCTGCGGCTGTGATGATGTCAGATTTGTCTTTCTCCGTGAGCGCATCGGCTGATAAGCCACCGCCTTTTTTGTTGATGCCCTTGTTGTTGGATAATGGGCCACCAAC
>NZ_JAWOQO010000074.1:0-1666 GCF_033337345.1 Vibrio sp. YT-18
TGCTAAGCTGTAAAAACCCAAGTCACTTCAAGATGATGTATTCATTCATGACGAATATGGCATCTTGAGGTTGCTTGGGACTCGATAACCATAAAACCAAACCCTCCAGCCATCTGAGTAAAACGACACGTACAACTAAGTAAGATGCGTTGGAACTATCCCTCAAAATAATGCAACACAAGGAGGCGTTATGATTACCCATATAAGCCCCGCAGGTAGCATGGACTTGCTATCACAACTGGAAGTTGAACGCTTAAAGAAAACCGCTTCGAGTGATCTTTACCAGCTTTATCGTAACTGTACGTTAGCGGTATTGAACTCTGGTAGCCACACAGATAACTCCAAAGAGCTTCTCGATAAACACCAATCGTTTGATGTGAATGTAGTGCGCCGCGAGCGTGGCATTAAGCTAGAGCTGACCGACCCACCAGAGCATGCGTTTGTCGATGGAGAGATCATTAAAGGCATTCAAGAACACTTATTCTCTGTACTGCGTGACATCGTTTACGTGAACATGCACTTGGCTGACAGTCAGCGCCTCAATCTCACTAACCCAACGCATATTACCAACCTTGTGTTTGGTATTTTGCGTAACGCAGGCGCGCTCACTCCCGGTATTGAACCAAATCTCGTCGTCTGTTGGGGCGGCCATTCAATCAATGGCGTTGAATACCAATACACGCGCGAAGTGGGTAACGAGCTTGGCTTACGTGAACTTAATATCTGTACGGGTTGTGGACCAGGTGCGATGGAAGGCCCGATGAAAGGAGCGGCAATCGGTCACGCTAAACAGCGTTACACCGAGCAACGCTACCTTGGCTTGACGGAGCCTTCAATCATTGCCGCTGAGCCGCCAAACCCAATCGTCAACGAGCTGATCATCATGCCGGACATCGAAAAACGTTTAGAAGCGTTTGTTCGTATGGCGCATGGTATTGTGATCTTCCCGGGTGGTCCGGGTACTGCCGAAGAGTTGCTGTACATTCTTGGTATCATGATGCATCCAGACAATGCTGATCAGCCGATGCCGATTGTGTTAACCGGACCAAAAGAGAGCGAAGAATACTTCCGTTCTATCGACGCGTTTATTCGCGATACCTTAGGTGAAGAAGGTCAAAAACACTACCAAATCGTCATTGATGATCCTGCCGAAGTTGCACGTATCATGAAGCGCTCGATGGAAGATGTACGCCTTCACCGTAAAGAAAAAGGCGATGCTTACAGCTTCAACTGGTCATTGAAAATCGAACCGGATTTCCAACTGCCATTTGACCCAACGCATACATCAATGGAAGGGTTGAATTTGAACTTGGATCAAGAACCTCAGGTTCTGGCGGCTAACTTACGCAAAGCCTTCTCTGGTATTGTGGCAGGTAACGTCAAAGCCGAGGGCATTCGCGAAATCGAATGCAAAGGTCCATTTTCCATTCATGGCGATCCTGTACTGATGAAGAAGCTCGACAAGCTACTGCAAGACTTCGTTGAACAGCATCGAATGAAATTGCCAGGCGGTTCTGATTACGAACCATGCTATCGAATTGCCCATCCATAAATTGGTGGTCGATAGTCTGGCTTGCATTCGTTACACTAGGGGCATTACGCCCCTTTTTTATTGCTAAGTCATTATGTCTATTCATCTTGTTATTATTGATGCCCTCAACTTGAT
>NZ_JAWOQO010000075.1:0-1662 GCF_033337345.1 Vibrio sp. YT-18
TTTCAATGTCAGGTAACGTACGTGTTCTTGAATGACTAATGACATTTTTATTCATATCATTAAACCAACATGCGGCAAAACCCGCTAACTTTGCACCATGTACATCCGTCGTGAGGTGGTCACCAACATGCAGAATGTTTTCGGCAGGTAAATCGAGAAACTGCTGCGCTTTGACAAACAAATCGGCAGCAGGCTTGGCAAGACCGTCAGGGCCCGCTTTTAATACGCATTGGAAGTATGGCGTCAAACCGATTTTATCTAAGTCGACATTACCATTGGTGATCGCCACCAGAGGAATGCGTTCTCCCAACTCCGCCAATACATCGAGACTTTGCTGCGGCACGTCAAACTGACTGCGCCATTCCAACGCCAGTTGCACGCCCTCTTCCGCTGCAACTTGAGCTTGCGCTTCATCGTAGCCAACGGATAGAAAACCATGCTTTAACTGCACTAGGCGCCAAAGCGTCACATCGCTTTTGAGATCAGGACTTTGCTGGAGCACATGTTTTTTTACCTGCAACCAATCGGCCTTTTCCATGTGCGCCACTGCAGGATGCGTTTGTTGCAACCAGGTCAGTAACTCGCGCTCCATACGGACAATCACTGGATGGTTGTCATACAGCGTGTCATCCAGATCGAATGTCATGGCCTTAATCGGCTCGATACGGCGGTAAAATTTCATGCTTTGGCTCACTCCCCGTTCTTTTTGCGGGCGCGTGGGTGGGCTTGGTCATACGCTTGCGCTAAATGCTGGAAATCCAAGTGTGTGTAGATTTGGGTCGTCGATATGTTCTCGTGACCTAAAAGCTCTTGCACCGCACGTAAGTTGTTGCTCGACTCCAGCATGTGCGTGGCAAATGAGTGGCGCAACTTATGTGGGCTAATATGGCTGGCTACAGACTGTTTTTGCCCCCACTCGGCCATGCGTTTTTGCACGCTACGGTGCGAAATACGGGTTCCGAGTTTAGACACAAATAATGCAGGTTCACCTGGCGCTGCTAAGTCACCACGAACGCGCAGCCACTTACCAACCCATTCCGTTGCCATCCCCGAAAAAGGCACTTTACGTTCTTTGTCACCTTTACCGATAACACGAAGCTCGCCACTGCGCAACTGCACATCTCGCACATCCACACTGACCAATTCGGCTAAACGCAGGCCGGCACCGTACATCAGCTCCATCATTGCGCGATCGCGGATCGCCAATGGGTCATCTTCATTCACTTCGAGCAGTTGATTCACTTCATCCACATCGAGGTTTTTTGGCAGCGGGCGCTTTTTACGAGGTGCAGACACCCCTTTGGCAGGGTTGGCTGACATCTCACCACGCAAAATCAAGAAATCGAAAAAGCTACGCAGCGAAGACAAGCGCGTAGCTAAGCTGCTGGCCTTCATGCCTTCTCGCATGCCTTTACCCGCAAGTTGTCGAACCCAGCCAGCATCAACTTGAGACCAATCTTTCAATCCCATTTCGGCAAGATGCTGCGCCATGGTTTCCAACTGTTGCTTGTAATTGCGTTGAGTGTGCAAGCTGAGCCCCTTTTCGCTTCGCAAGAATTCGTAGAAGCGTTCAAGAGGCTTTTGAAGACTATTTGGCAGAGGAGTGTTGGGAGTTGTCGTCATCGTAACTTTGCCATACCAGTGTTTGAGCGAGATGTGCCA
>NZ_JAWOQO010000076.1:0-1648 GCF_033337345.1 Vibrio sp. YT-18
ATCACGAACCAAAGCCGCACCGCTATTGCCAGTCGCTTGCCCAAAATCGAGCAACTGAAAGTTACCCGGCCCCATATCGGTATTATTCTGATCGCCAACTTTTAACTCGTGCACAAGCGACGGATCCATATCCACATTCGGATCATAACCCGGCGGACGATACCCCCATGCGTCTTCAACCGTACCATTTGGATCGCCACACATCGCAATCGGCGTTAAGTTACATGTGTAAGCAATCGCCGCGCTTCGTCCCGCAACGGCACTGGCCGAAACGTTCTTAACAATCCCAAATACAGCACTCAGATACTGAGAAATCCCCATGTCAGTTACCGCGACGCGAACATAAATATCGTACTCGCCTGTCGGTGGCGTAAAGCTCGCCGCATTTACAAATGTCTGCATGTCGTGCGAGAACGTCACGGATGTGTTGCCGTCGGTAAACGACAGTTCAGTATTACCTGATTCCGATGCGATGCTGCTTAGCGTTGCGATAACCGCAGCTTCAGCTTGATCAACATCTTCCGTTTTATCTGCAACCACAGCCCCGGCGAGTGCCGCCGTATCAACCGCATTCTGTAGGCGTGTTTTGTTGAGTACTTGATGATTTAAATCAATACCGAACGCAGCAACGCCTAACAGAATCAGCAGAACCATACTGATGAGCACCAAGGTGATCCCTTTCTGGGTTCGCCTTGTTGCTGTCTGCATTTTCCTTCGCATAGCCCCTCCTATAAGTGAACGAATCACTTATTTTTCTTTGGCTACCCCGTTATTGTTGTATACCTCTAAGCTGACCTGCGTGCGCTCACCGCTTCCCTCTGGTAGATAACCTAGGTTTTCATACCATGCTTCCGGATTTAGCGTTTGTTCTGCGCGCAATTGGCTTACCGAGATTCCAAGATCAGGGTCATTCGCACAGCCAAACAAGCCGAATGATGTGAAACAAATGGTCATGATCATTATGCTTTTCATCTTGCTCTCCATTTATAGACTGTGCCCAAACTTGCCCTCAGAGCCACCTTCTGACGAACCGTACTGATTAAAATTATTGTTTGTATCTTCTTCTCTGATGTCATTGAGTTGATAGCGGTCGAAATCGAGTTTCGCGCCTTTACCCAACAGATAGAACTCCACATCGTTTGGAGCTACGAACCCATCGGTCGGCAGAGTCACTCTGCGTCTATCGATTGGCGTCGCTAATCGTGGTGTTACCAAAATCACCAGCTCGGTTTCACCAGATGTAAACTCTTCACTCTTAAACAAGCGTCCAAGTACTGGAAGGTCACTGGCTCCCGGAATACCATCCGCAACGTTACGCGCGTTTTCACTCAACAAACCTGCGATACCGATCGTTTGTCCGTCCGCTAATTCGATTGTGGTTCCCGCGCTACGCTTAGTGATTGGCGGAATAAAGAACGTTGCGTTGACTTCGTTCGGATTAAACGTCAGCACACCAGAGTTAGAAATTTCACTCACGTTGACATTGAGTTTCAGGTTGATTCTCTTATCACTGAGAATGAAAGGTACAAAGTCCAGTTGAACACCGTACTCTTTGTAGTCGATGGTAATGCCATCTTCATTCGGTACAGGAATTGGGAATTCACCACCCGCAACAAATTCCGCTTGAGTACCACTTAGTGCAGTAAGG
>NZ_JAWOQO010000077.1:0-1619 GCF_033337345.1 Vibrio sp. YT-18
CGCTACCGCTACGCGCTTTTGCGCTTGGAATAACTGGCTGTGAATCAACTGCACTAATGCTTCGGTATCGGTGCGACGTAGTACCGCAACTAGGCTTAAACCTGATTCAGTTTCAGAAACAAATTCAACTGGTGCGTGCTTCAATTTTTGGTAAAAACCAAAACAATGGTTGGCATTCTTCGTTACGCCCGCTCCGACAGCGGCTACAAGTGAATAGCCTTCTTTGAGTTTGATTTCAGCTTCAACCGCAAGATCTTGTAGATACTTCAGCGCACCTGTCGCAATCTCTGCGGTGTACGCTAAGCGTAATTTTTGCTGATCGGCTTGGGCTTCGTAAGAGAGTGGCTCGAGTTGCGCACGTTGAAGATACTTTAAAACATCACTTTGGGTTTTGTTGAAGTCATGACCATGTCTAAAGGACAATTGAATCAACAATACCTCATCCAAAGAAGTGATGATTTTTGCTCCACGCCCAGAAGCAAGTACACGCTCAATACGCGTTGAACCCGATTCAGGTTGATAGCTGCACTTGAGGCTTAAGTCCATCGTGCTTTGCGCGACAGGTTGTAACGTACGGCTATGCAAGACCGGCGCTGCAAGGCGGGCCAGTTCACTCGCTTCGTCTAAGCGCAGTAAAGGCAACAGACATGCGTCCGACACTAAACGAGGATCCGCACTGTAAACACCAGCAACATCACTCCAAATGGTTACGGTTGTCACTTCCGCCAAAGCACCGATTACGGTTGCGGAATAATCCGAGCCATTCCGCCCCAACAGCACGGTTTCTCCTGCCTCATTTTGCGCCATAAATCCGGTGATGATGACGCGTTTGTGGCTGTGTTGCGCCAACGCCTCCTTAATCAGGGGATAAGAACGCGCACGGTCAACTTCCGGTTGAGTACCAGCTTCTGCACGTAAAAATGCACGTGCATCTTGTGCGACCGCAGGAACATTTTGTTGTGAAAGCAAGGCAGCCAATAAACGTGAAGACCACACTTCACCGTGACCCAACACTGCCGCTTTTTGCGCATCCGTCAGTGGTGCAGCCTGCTCGGCTAAGGTACTGAACTCATCGTGCAAAGAAGCGAGCAATTGCGTCTGCACCTCGCCTTCTAATAAAGATTCAATTAGCTCCGACTGGAATTGTCTTAAGCCTTGCAGTGCTTCATGCGCAATACGGCCATCTTTGTCTAAACCTTCCAGAAACTCGATCAAGCGATTAGTGGTCTTCCCCGCGGCGGATACCACCACCAGATCATTCTCGGCAGAGTATTCTTTGAGAATATCGGCCACACGTAAGTAACATTCAGGGTTTGCTAAGCTGCTGCCACCAAATTTATGTAACTGACGTTGTACACTCATTTTTTAGTTCTCCTATTACTGAGCAGCTTTTACAAAGGCTTGATCGAGATCGGCAATCAGGTCTTGTGCATCTTCTAAACCCACAGACAAACGAAGCAGCTGATGCGACACGCCCGCTTCCGCTAACGCCTCTTCCCCCATGGCTCGATGCGTCATAGATGCTGGGTGACAAATCAAACTCTCCACGCCACCAAGCGACTCTGCAAGAGAAAACAGTTCGAGCTCTTTAACAAACACTTTAAGTTGCTCAAATGAGC
>NZ_JAWOQO010000078.1:0-1607 GCF_033337345.1 Vibrio sp. YT-18
CGCAGCTCTTCACTAAGATCGCTACTGATGGTCATGCTTTGGCTTAGCGCGCGACCAATCAGGACGTCAGCACCGTTACCTACGTAATCACGTACTTGCTCTTCCGATACTGCAGGGTAACCCAAAGCTTGTACCGCTTGGTCTGCAGCAACGGCCAAATCAGGTACGCTGTCCAACAATGTGCCATCCAGATCGAACGCAATCAGTTTAATATCTTGTTGAGTCATAATTTCCCTAGCTAAAAATAACAAAGGATGGTTTCCCATCCTATGTGTTTGATTCTTCAAGCCACTAAGCCTTTGGGCTCAGTGACATATGTTCTCATTCGCTTACTTCGCAGCCAAGCGCTGACGAACTGCTTCGAATAAACAGATGCCTGATGCAACCGACACATTCAAACTTGATACGCTACCTGCCATTGGGATTTTAATCAAATCATCGCAAGTTTCTCGCGTTAGGCGGCGCATGCCATCACCTTCTGCGCCCATGACAATTGCCAGAGGACCAGTCAGTTTTGCTTGATAAATGTCGTGTGTCGCTTCACCCGCCGTACCCACGAACCAGATGCCCTGCTCTTGCAGAGTACGCATTGTGCGCGCTAGGTTGGTTACACGAATCAAAGGCACCACTTCTGCAGCGCCACAGGCTACTTTGCTTACTGTTGCATTCATTGGTGCTGATCGATCTTTAGGAACGATAATCGCAGCAACACCAGCAGCATCGGCGTTACGTAAACAGGCACCAAGGTTGTGAGGGTCAGTCACGCCATCCAACACCAATAGCAACGGTGTCTCATGCTGCGCTAGGATGTCGTCGATGTCGTTTTCGTTCAGCTGTTTTGCTGGTTTTACGCGCGCGATGATGCCTTGGTGGTTTGCACCATGTGCTTTGTCATCCAAGGTTTTACGCGTCATTTGTTGGATAGAAACACCACACACCTGCAAATCGTTCAAGATTGGCATTAGGCGATCGTCTTGGCGTCCTTTTAGAACGTACGCTTCAATAAAACGTTCTGGTTCGCGTTCCAATACCGCTTTCACGGCATGAATACCGTAAATAAATTCGTTACTCATTACTTAACCTGTTTCTGTGCTTCGCTCACCGCCAATCTGCGGTAACAGATTGGCGCTTCAGCCTACTGCGCGTCTTGCTTAGTGCGCTTGGTTTTCTTTGGCTTACTGTGTGGCTTTTTCTTGTGGGCTTTCTTCACCTTTGGCTTCTTTGCGCTGTCGTCATCCCCACGTTTTGGCCCTTTGCGTTTACGGCCAGAATCCGTTTGTTCTGGGCGCTTAGTTGGCTCAATAGCAGGAACAGCGCTCGCTGTAGCACCTTCTTTTGATGAAGAACGTGTCGCCGCACGTTTTTTCTCTTTGGCTTTGCGTTTCGCTTCCGCAGCTCGTTTCTTAGCTGTCTTACCTTCGCCGCGTAGCTTACGACTTGTTTCGACCAATTCAAAGTCAATTTGCTTGTCATCTAGGTTAACAGCCAGCACTTTTACTTTGACCGCATCACCCAGACGATAGATGTTACCGAAGCTTTCACCGATAAGTCTTTGACCAATAGGATCAAACTGGTAGTAGTCGTTCGCAAGCGTTGAAATGTGCACC
>NZ_JAWOQO010000079.1:0-1585 GCF_033337345.1 Vibrio sp. YT-18
TGAAGAATTCGACCTTCTTTTAATCGCAAACCAAATCATCCAAGAGCACGATGATTACATTGACAGAATGCGAGCGACAAGCGTAGAAGAAAAAGACGGGGTTTTGGTATTTAAAGGTGAGTACTTCCTTGATGACAAAGGCTTACCAACCGCAAATACTACGGCAGTATTCAATATGTTCAAATACTTAGCCCATCACCTTTCTAAAGAATTTACGCTGATCAAATAACAGCAAATTAAGACAAAAAAGCCAGAGCATCATCGCTCTGGCTTTTCAGTTAGAGATCTAGCAGCTCAACGCTTTAAGCTTGTCGAAATAATCCGGGAATGTTTTGGACGTACATTTAGGGTCATTAATCGTCACTGGTGTATCGCTTAACGCCACCAGAGAAAAGCACATCGCCATACGATGATCATCGTAGGTATCAATCGCCGCATGTTTAAGGTGAGGTACTGGTTTAACGATGATGTAATCCTCACCTTCTTCCACTTCCGCACCAACTTTACGAAGCTCTGTTGCCATTGCAGACAAACGATCGGTTTCTTTTACACGCCAGTTATAAACATTGCGAATTGCCGTGGTACCTTCAGCAAACAAAGCCGTCGTCGCGATGGTCATTGCTGCATCTGGAATATGGTTGTAATCCATATCGATGCCCTTAAGCTTCCCGACGCGGGAAATAACGTAATCATCGCCCCATTCAATCTCTGCGCCCATTTTTTCTAGCGCATCAGCAAATTGAATATCACCTTGGATGCTATTTTTACCGATGCCAGTTACTTTGACTTCACCGCCTTTGATTGCTGCCGCAGCTAAAAAGTAAGAGGCCGACGAAGCATCCCCTTCCACAAGAAAATCACCAGGCGCAACATAGTGTTGACCCGCTGGAATCACAAACTCTTGATAGTCGTTGTTGATCACTTCAACACCGAACTGCTTCATGATATGCAGCGTAATATCAATGTAAGGCTTTGATACCAAATCACCTTCAATCTTAATACGCACTTCGCCTTCGGCAAGTGGTGCAGACATCAAAAAAGCCGTGAGAAACTGACTAGAAATAGAACCATCAATCGACACTGTGCCTGCTTTCAGACCAGTACCGACAATCTTTAGTGGTGGGTAGTTTGTGTTTTCCAGATATTCAATATCTGCTCCCGCCTCTTGCAATGCAGTCACAAGATGACCAATTGGTCGTTCTTTCATACGAGGCTCGCCAGTAAGCACATATTCACCTTGGCCAACACAAAGTGCGGCTGCTAAAGGTCGCATGGCTGTGCCCGCATTGCCCAGAAAGAGCTCGACAGGTTCTGATACTGAGAACGGACGACCAAGGCCTTCAACCACACATTCTGTTTTATCTGCAGATAATGTGTACTTCACGCCTAGTTTAGTGAGTGCGTTTAGCATGTGACGAATGTCGTCACTATCGAGAAGGTTGGTGAGACGAGTCGTCCCCTTTGCTAATGCAGCGAGTAAAAGTGCTCGATTAGAAACACTTTTGGAACCAGGAAGGTTCACTTCCCCTTGAATTTTATTGATAGGTTGTAACGTTAGGCTTTCCATTAAAAGTTGATAATCCTT
>NZ_JAWOQO010000007.1:0-284711 GCF_033337345.1 Vibrio sp. YT-18
ATTAAGGAGTAACGCATGACGAAGTCTCTCTTTCGCCAATCGTTTTTAACTGACACGTTAGATGTTCATATTGATGTTGCACCAGCGGAGCAGGTGCTTTCTAACGGTGTAAAACTTAAACTCTATCAGCGTGGTGTATTAGAAGTAATCCCTGCGAATTATACTCAGGATACGAAGAACATCATCATCTCTTGTGGGGTTCACGGAGATGAAACCGCACCGATGGAGCTGGTGGATTCCATTATTCAAGACATAGAATCTGGGTTCCAGACGGTCGATACCCGTTGTCTGTTCATTATCGCTCACCCAGAATCCACTCTGGCGCACACGCGATTCCTCGAAGAAAATCTCAACCGTCTGTTTGACGAAAAAGAACACAAACAGACAAAAGAGCTTGTTATCGCCGATACGCTTAAGCTGCTTGTTCGAGATTTTTATCAGGATACCGACCCGACAACACGCTGGCACCTTGATTTACACTGCGCGATTAGAGGCTCGAAGCACTATACGTTTGCAGTAAGTCCTAAGACTCGTCATCCTGTGCGCAGCAAGGCATTGATCGATTTCTTGGACAGTGCACACATTGAAGCAGTGCTCCTGTCAAACTCACCATCGAGCACGTTTAGCTGGTACAGTGCCGAGAATTTTGGTGCGCAGGCTCTCACAATGGAGCTTGGCCGTGTGGCTCGTATCGGTGAAAATGACCTCGATAAACTGACCGCGTTTGATTTGTCTTTACGTAATTTGATTGCGGAAACGAAGCCAGAACACTTACCAAAACCATGCATTAAGTATCGCGTAAGTCGCACAATCGTTCGTTTGAACGAAGACTTTGACTTTATGTTCGACGACAATGTTGAAAACTTCACCTCATTTGTTCACGGCGAAGTGTTTGGTCATGATGGCGACAAACCATTAATGGCGAAGAATGAAAACGAAGCGATTGTCTTCCCGAACCGCCACGTCGCAATAGGTCAACGTGCAGCTCTGATGGTTTGTGAAGTGAAAACCCGTTTTGAAGAGGGTGAGTTGGTTTACGATTAATCCAACATTGCTTTGAGAAGTTAATTGCAATTTACCGAGGCTTAACTGTAAGGTTAAGCCTCGTTTGTTTTTATCGGCCGCTATGGATTTTCAACAACTTATCCTGAACAAGGAACGACGCTGGCAACGTAACCTGATGGTTATGTCGATCGTGCTCGCTGTACTCTCTGCCATTCACTTGATGGTCGGAGAAATTTTCCTTTCTCCTTTTCAATCCTTATCTGCATTTGAACAGAAGTTATTGGTGGACTTGCGTTTACCGAGGTTAGTGTCTGCGGCAATTATTGGTGCTGCGTTAGCGGTATCTGGCGCGACGTTACAAGTGTTGCTTGGGAACGTGTTGGCTGAACCTGGCGTGCTTGGTATCTCTGGTGGCGCAAGCTTAGCAATGGTCTTAATCATGTTCGCGTCACCTGTTCTTCCTACCCCGATTGTTTTTATGTTGGCAGCGATTGCTGGCTCGATGGTATTCACGTTTGTTTTGGTGGCGATAGCAAGGGCAATGCACCTGACGACGGCTCGATTGCTTTTGGTTGGGGTCGCATTGGGTATTTTATCGAGCGCGATTGTGACGTGGGCATTTTACTTTAGTGATGATCTCAGTTTACGCCAACTGATGTATTGGTTAATGGGCAGTATTGGCGGTGCAAGTTGGTATCAACATACCGTTACTTTGGTGATGTTACCGGTGCTTATCTGGTTATGTTGTAAAGGCAAGTCGCTTGATAAATTGATGCTGGGTGAGATTCATGCGACCCAATTGGGTGTCGATGTGCATCAAATGCGTTGGAAATTGATCCTCGCCATTTCTGTTTTGGTGGGTAGCTCAGTCGCTTTGGGTGGCATCATCAGTTTTGTTGGTTTGGTGGTGCCGCACTTGTTGCGTTTGGCTTTTGGTACTGAAAACCGTTATTTATTGCCACTTTCTGCAATATCTGGTGCTGCGTTGCTTGTATTTGCTGACATCGGCGCAAGACTGTTATTGGACTCCGCAGAGTTACCTTTAGGTGTCATGACAACATCGATTGGCGCACCTATTTTCATCTGGATGCTGGTGAAGAGTCATGATGCACGTTAAACATATGTCGGTTGGTAGTCGATTATTGCCTCTTTCTTTTGAATGCAAAGCTGGCGAAATCGTACATATCGTTGGGCCTAATGGTTCCGGTAAGAGTACTTTATTGGCTGCGATTTCTGGTACGTTAAGTCACCGAGACGGTATGAGTGGTGAAGTGTACGTTGGCAACAAAAACTTGCTTACTTTACCGTTGTCAGAGCAAGCTCATGTTCGAGGTTATTTGTGTCAGCAATCGCGCCCAGCGTTTAATGTTGATGTGTTTCAGTATCTCGCTTTATCTCTGCCAAGTGGTGCTGAGATTGCGGATATCAAAGTGCGTGATGCTGTCAATATGGTGGTGGAGCTGGTACAACTGCAAGATAAGCTTCATCGCAGTATTCAAACATTATCCGGTGGTGAGTGGCAGCGTGTCCGATTAGCAGGTGTATGTTTGCAGGTGTGGCGTACCATTAATCCTTTTTCGCAGTTTTTAATTTTGGATGAGCCAGCAGCACCGTTAGATATTGCGCAAGAGGGTCTGCTCTATCAATTGATTAACGCTATGGCGGCGCAGGGAATTGGAGTATTGGTTGCTAATCACGATCTCAATCGAACATTAAAGCACGCAGATAAAGTATTGCTGCTTAACAACGGTGTGCTGCACTCATCAGGAAGTGCCGATACTGTGCTAACGGAAGAAGCTCTCGGGGAAGTGTTCAATACTCAAGTCAAAAAGGTCATCGTAGATGAGCAACCTTATTTAATCTTTGATTAATGTTTAGGGACAATAAAAAACGACCTACTTGAGGTCGTTTTTTTTTAATCGAGATAGCCAAACTCAACGCTTATTGAGTTAACGGTTTTAGATCTGCAGGGCGGTAGTAAACAGATTTGAGTACTTTGCCTTTACGAATGGTTTTACCTTCCGATACGAAATCTTCGGCGCATTTCGCGATGATGTACTCACCTTTCTGCACCGCCATCAACTTGATACCTTGTTCCGCGTAGAATGCTTCTGTTTCTGAGTACTCTTGCTCGTTACGGCATACTTTGCTCATGTTGCTTGAATGTACTTCATCCCAGCAAGGAATAAATTCGATACCACGGTTTACCGCAACGTTTAATAGAAGATCAATTAAGTAGCTGATCGCCAGGTTGTCTTCTATTTTGCTGTGGCCAAGATGAACGAGACGGCCCATTAATACATACACGCTGTCTACGATGGCATCTGCTTGCTCAGTTTTACAATCTGCTTCTGCTAGCTCTGTTAGCTCTTCGATCGCCAAAGAGGTGTGTAGTGTGTCTGCTTGCGTATCAAGGCTTGCAGCGTCTGCGACTGGTAAGTCGAACGTACTACGGAACTCGGTGATATCACGGTATAAGTGATCAAAAATCTCTTGGGTTAGCTTTGACAGTTGCATTCTAATTTCCATTGAATCGATTGAAGCGGCAATGATACCAAACCGCACTTTGAACCCCAAGGGCATTGCATCTAACTGGTGATAAATCTGCCTTTGGGAATGGTGGTGCTTAACGAAATAGGTAAGGGAACAGCTTTTTACGTTCTTCCTCTGAAAGGGCGGAAACACGAGCGATGTTCGTATCGGGAATGGATTCAGGATCAGGATAGTGTTTTAGTACCTTTTCCATACTCTCTTCGCGAATCAAATGGAAGATCGGGTAAGGAGAACGATTGGTTAGGTTTTCGTCGTCTTCAGGCCTTGCGCCGCCAAAACAGTAATCAGGATGGAAAGTCGCTACTTGGAAAATACCTTCCCAGTTTTGCTGCTTAATTAATCCTTCAACCCAATCTATGCAAAAGTTGTAGTCCCAGAAATCTTGTAGCATGTTGGGAACCACAACCAACGTGGTCTCAAGTTGTTCGGATTCTGTGTTACTCAGCTCAATCAGCTGCAATAAAATATCTTCAAGAAGCGCTTCTTCTAGAGTCGCTTCACTAACAAAGATTTTGATTTGTTTATTACGTTGCGGCTTGGCAGCAAACGGACAAAGGTTGAGACCGATTACTACATCGTTGAGCCATTGATCGACCTGTTGAGTGATCGCTTCGATATCTGTGTTTTGTGTTGAACGCGTTGACATACGACTTTCTGGTTTTTATTAAAGTAGCGCAAGCATAGCAGAGTTGGTTATCCAAGTAACCAGAGAGGTATTACGCAAGTGAGCGTACCTTAGCTACTCTTTAAACTCGCAGTGTCAGGTGTTTGGTCAGTATGCTTTCTTTCGGCAATGTGTTTCAAATACGCAATTGCAGCAAACATTGCTAGGTAGACGGTGCTTCCCCCCATAAGAACACTCGACCAACCTCCATGCTGCCAACAATAAAGAAGTAAGAATCCTCCTAAGCTACCGCCTACATAGTAGTGTACTAAGTAGAGCGCTGTCGCGGTGGCTTTGGCGTGAGTGGTATTCTGACCGACCCAACCGTAGGCGAGGGTATGAGTAAAGAAGGCACCAAAACTTATCAGCAACAACCCAACTAGCATTGCAGTCAAGCTTTCAACCGCAGCAATCCACATCCCCGTCATGCTCACTATCGCGCCTAAGAACATACCGAGGATTGATGAATAACGTTTACTCCAGTGGCCTGCGCAACGAGAGGAGAAAGTCCCTCCCAAGTAACAAATAAAGATCAGTGAGGCCAACCCGACAGGCACATTGTGAGGTTCATTCACCAGACGGAAACCCATGACGGAATAAAGGTTGACGAACAAAGCAAAGTTGAGTCCTCCTATCAGCATCGCGAACCACACGCGTTGGTTTTTAAAATGACCAATAAGCGCACGATTTTGATGGCGCAAGCTGCTTGATGACGGGGTGAAGTTGCGCTGTGTTGGCAATAAATAGTGAACGCCAATGACACCAAGAAGAGTGAACACCATCATAACTTCAATGGCGACATCAACACTGAAATTGTCCGCCAATAAGCCGCCGCTAATACGCCCTGCAATGCCGCCTAATGAGTTAGCCGCAATGTACGTTCCAATTGCCATCGAGAAGGCGTGCTTGTCGAGTTCTTCTGCCATGTAAGCCACGGCGACCGCAGCAAAAGCGGCGAGCGCGACACCGATCAGTGCTCGACATACCACCAAAAACAGAAATGAGTCACCAAATAGCATCAAAGCGGAAAGGGTAGGAATCGAAAACAGACCAGCCATCATGACTGGCTTTCTTCCCACTGATTCTGACAACACAGCCATTGGAACGAGGCTAAAAGAGAGAGCGAGTGTTGAGGCCGCAAATAACCAGTTCACTTGCGTTTCTGAGATCGTGAAAATTTGAGCAAAAGTGGGCAGCATTGGCTGTAGTAGGTATAAATTTGAAAAAACCAAGAAGGAACCAAGCGCTAGCGAGAGCGTAATGCGTTTGTATTCCGGTGTGCCAAAACTGACCATGAATCCTGCCTAATGTGAGCAAATGGAGAGACTGTGATCAATCTATCAGTTCGTTATAAATTAAAAAAATATATTAAAAATATGGACACCATATATTTATGATCTAATGGAATCGAAACAACTTAAACATTTTCTGGCGGTCGCTGAACATGGAAATATTACCCATGCGGCGAAAGCCCTGCATATTGCCCAGCCCGCATTAAGCATTTCTATCAAAAAGTTTGAGCAGTCTTTGGGCGTTACACTATTTCGCCGTGATGATAAAAAAATCAGCTTAACGAAAGAGGGCGAAACGCTACTTATACATGCCAAGCGGGTGATTCAACAGTTGCACGACGCGCAGCTCGCGATTGATGAGTTGAAAGGCTTAGCGAAAGGCGAAGTAAGGCTCGGGACGCCATCAATGATGGGCAGTTATTTCTTTCCACGAATTGTGATGGCGTTTAAAAGCCAGTTCCCGGAGTTAAAATTGACCTTGGTCGAAGCTGGGACTCAATCGATTCGTCGTATGCTGCTCAATGGTCAACTCGATATCGGTGTGATCAGTTGTGATAACGTGCCTGATGACCTAGAAACTGACCATTTGTTTACTAGCCAAATGGTCGCAGTTGTTTCACCTGAGCATGAGTTAGCCCAGCGACACGCTCTTACTTTTGATGAGTTCTTTGAACACGATTTGGTTATGTTTCAGCATGGCTATTTTCACCGCGAATTTTTGGATCTGGTGAGTGAGGAGCATGGGTTTACCATGAAGTCATCATTCGAGACCAACTTACTGCCTTTGATTTTGAGTATTGTGAAACAAGAGTTTGCGATTACCGCGTTACTGGAATTGGTGACTCAACATGAGTCGGGCGTTGTTGGCTTACCGTTTGAACCACCAGTTACGCTGGATCTGGCACTTGCTTGGCGCAAGCAGGGGTATTTATCAATAGCAGATCGAACGTTTATCGACTTTATCAAGCGCTACGTTTAAACGCAGCGCAGATTCATCGTCCGAGCACTAGTCGCCTTTGTACATCTTCTCGAAGTTCTTTGGGTTCCAGCCAATCATTACCCGATCACCAATTTTTAAAACTGGCACTGAACGAGCACCAAGCGCATCAAGTTCTTTGCGACCGCGTTGCATCTTAGCATTGCACAAACGATAGTTAATATTTTTCGAATCCAGATAACGTTGAGCATCTTTGCAGTGAGGGCATTTGTCTTTGACGTAAAGGACGACACGTTTCATTGAGTTTCTCTCCATTATCATTGGGAGGCGAAGTTTAACGGCCTTTCACCATAAATGAAAGGCGAAAGCTAAGGTGAAACTGTCCTTTATCTCAGGTATATTGAGCGCCTTTATTTTGTCATAACAGACGTTAACTCTATGCATCCGTCACTTCGATACATTCAAGGCTACCCACAAAACATCGTAGAGCAGGTGAGCTCATTGATAGCGAGTGGCAAGTTTGTTCCTTGGTTCGAAAAGCGTTATCCCGATAGGCACCAAATCAAAAGCGAAAGGGCGCTCTATGAGTACGCCATGGCAATCAAAAATCGCTACATGAAGAAAGCCGCGCCAATCAGTAAAGTTGTCTACGATAAGAAAATTCACGCGGTAAACAATGCGCTTGGTTTGCACAGTGTAATCAGTAGAAACCATGGTGGTAAGCTTAAGTCGAAAAACGAGATTCGCATTGCCAATGTATTTAAAGATGCGCCCGAGCCACTATTAAGAATGCTGGTGGTACATGAGTTGGCACATACTCGTGAGAAAAACCACGACAAGGCGTTCTATCAGTTATGTTGCTGCATGGAGCCTGAGTATCACCAACTCGAATTTGATGCTCGTTTGTTTATGATTTACCTCGATTTAAAAGCGAATTTGAATGAAGAACAATAATCACAACGCGAAGCAAGCAAAGCCAAAGGCTTCAAAGGCGGCTCAGAATACAGACGCGAATAAAGCCAAGCCGAAGCGTGTTAAAGACAAAGTTGCGCGCAAATCCTCGCAGCCTGCAGGAAAGAGCGAAGTCGAGTTCATAAAAATAGCGAAGAATGGTTTGCATGAGCGTAATGTTCATCGAGGTCGTTACGATTTTAAAAAACTCGTGGAAAGTGAACCACAGTTAAAGCCATTCGTTATCAAAAATCCGAAAGGGGAAGACTCCATAAACTTCTCTGATCCTAATGCTGTTAAAATGCTCAATAAAGCATTGCTTGCTGCGTATTATGGTATCGAGTTCTGGGACATTCCCGACACCTACCTTTGCCCACCGATTCCGGGCCGCGCTGATTACATTCACCGAGTGGCAGAACTACTTGATGGTGAAGTAAAAGGTCAGTACGCGCACCAAAAAGTGAAAGCGTTGGACATTGGCGTGGGAGCAAACTGTATTTATCCGATTGTTGGTGTAACAAAATACGGTTGGCACTATACGGGCAGCGATGTCGATCCAAAATCCATCCAATCGGCTCAAACGATCGTAGAGCACAATCGTGTTTTGACGGGAAAAATTGCATTAATACAGCAACACAATGATGCCAATATTTATCGAGGTATCATTCAACCGAATGATCGTTATGATGTGACGACATGTAATCCGCCATTCCACCGTTCGGCGGAAGATGCCGCTATGGGCAGCCAGCGTAAAATCGATAATCTAAAAGCAAACCAGCGTAAGAAAGGGCTAAAATCTCAAACCGCACAAGTAAAGACAAGTAAGCCGGCGTTGAATTTTGGCGGTCAAAACGCTGAATTGTGGTGTGAAGGCGGAGAAGCGGCGTTTATCCGAAAAATGGCGAATGAAAGCCAAGCTTTTGCTGCGCAGGTCTTGTGGTTTACAACACTTATATCCAAAAAAGACAACGTTCGCCCGATGCGCAAGCAGCTTGAAAAATTGGGTGTGAAAGCCATTCGTGTGGTTGAAATGAGTCAAGGACAGAAAGTGAGCCGCTTTGTAGCTTGGTCATACATGGATAAACAACAGCGTAAAGCATGGATTGAATTAAAGTAACATTGACCGTTTCACACTGAACAATAAAGTAGGAAGCCCGCTGATATCAGCGGGCTTCTATTTTGGGAGATCTAAAACTTAATGTTGGGCTCACAATCTAGTGAACTGAGAGAGACAAAAGTATCTGTTTTGGCATAGTACAAGCCACAGGTTTCACCTCTTATCTGCAACGTATATTGGTCTGGAAGATCCGTATAGCTGCCATCCAACAGTTGATTGTTGTTCCCTTTTACTCGTCCTTTTTCAATCAACAAATGCGGTGAGGATTCAAATACGTTATTTGCGATTCTAGGTGCTGGTGTCCCTTGGATTTCTGCGATCGCGTTTTGAATCTCTATGACTGTTTCCGGAGAGTTCTTTTTACTCAATGCTTCAACGGGTTCTTGTGACATAGCTTGGCATCCAATCAAAGAAATCGAAGTGCCTAAGAAAAGCGCAACCCGAATCAGCATTCGTAAAAAGTTAGTTGATCTCAACATGAATTGCCTCTGTTCGTAGCGGAGAGCGAAGATCGCTTAACTCCGGAGATGAAATGTTACGCGGCATGGCGTTGAAACTTGAAGGGGATACTGGCGGACAGGTTCCTGTTTCCATGTAGTTTAGTGCCGCAGAAAGCATACCTTCAGATGGATCGCCTAATGGTTTTGTTAGGTCATCATTGACCCAGCAACCTTCCACTCTATTGTTTAAGCCTAGCTCGGTATTGATTTGGCTCTTTGGAGTAGGAATAAAACCATCAGCGAAGTCGCCAAATTTTTTCTCGTTCGCCGACTTGAACTGAATAGTGTAGTACATAGTGCCGCAGTTTTGTTCTGGTGAGAACCCATACGGTTTACCTGTGGTTGTTGAGCCTATTTGGATAACCTCCACATCAATGCCGCGCAAAGCGTTGATTAGCAGTTCACTTGAGGAAGCCGTGCCTCCTGAAGTCAGCACATATACGCGCTTTTTGTTCAGTGTCGGAAGCACTTGATCCGAATATTTCTGTGCTGCCCAGTCTATTGCTAGATTCGTAAAGCGATAGATGTTATCCCCATCTTTAATGGTACGCATCACTTTGTCATTATGAATCAACTCACTGAAGACTCGGTTCTGACCAGCACCGCTTAGCATGTAGCCTACTTGCGAGGACTGAAGGACTAAACCACCGCCGTTGTAACGTAAATCAACGACGATCTCGTCAACATTCTCTGCTGAGAGCGTACTGAACGCCTCAATAAGCGGGGCTTGAGCGCTTGGTTCAAAGGAGTTGTATTGCAGATAGCCGATCCGCATACCATTGTGTGTAATCACTTTGGCATTTTTAACTGGAGAGGTCATGACATCAGAGGCGGTAAGCGTCACGGTTTTCTCTAGACCGTCAACACTCTCAAATGTGAAGGTGTAATCTTGATTGATGTCAGGGTTAAAGAGCGTTTTATTAATAAAATCAATGTCGGACTGACTACCGGTGTTAACCACATCAATATTATTGATTTTCAGAAGCTTATCACCACGAGCAATGCCGCTTCTATCAGCTGGCGAGGCTTCTTCAGTGTAGGAAATACGAACGTCTCGAGGTTGTACGCCACGTAGGAATGCCCAGTTAAAACCAAATCCAGCAACTAAACCGGATTGCGATGATTTCATATCATCCTCATAAGGGACGGTAAAATGGAAGCGATCTTTTGGTTTACCCGTCGCGGTAGTAGCAGAGGTGACCAGCGTATTGAAGTAATCAGTAACAGTTTTGTAGTTTGCTGGATTATTATCAGGAACCTCGTCATACCATAGATACGTTTCGTTAGTAAAAGCTCTTAAAAAGAGTTTTTCGTGTAATGCAGAGCCCAATTTATCTGGATAGGCGGCATAGTTGTCATATGGGTCCAGTCCGACGCGGGGCGTTTCACATTGGTTGATAAACGTTTTCGACGGTTGGCTAAAATCATGAACTTTCCACGTTGGACCGTTTGCACTGCTAGTGGACGGAGTAGGTGATGAGCTATCACCGCCACCACCGCCACAGCCTTGTAATAATGCGAGAGTGACTGCCGTTGCTAAAGAATACTTAAATTTCACTTTTCTATGTCCTTATAAATAATAGAATTATAATTATGTGTTTTGCTTTTGTTTTTATTAGCTAGGTGAATGTATTAATTTAATTTGTTCGTCTGCAAATTTATAGTTAAATAGTGTGAGGTAAATAACGTAAAAAAGTTGTCTTTTATACTTAAGCTAAATTAGTCATTACTTAAGTTTTCTGTCTATTTCAAAAGAGCTAACAAGACAATTAATAAGTGTGAAATTAAGACAAGTTCTTAGTTGACTAAGCGACGCTTGCTAAATAAAAAATCAGAATTAGATTCAGGAAACGCTTTGAATCAATAGTTTGGTAGGGATATATGATGTTATCTCGGGGGTGTTTGATTTATTTATCTGATGCTTTAACTTAATTTAGTGAGTTGAGCGACGTGCTTTAATAAGCTTCCGTCAATGTTAGGTAAATCATCAGCGAAAAATATCTGAGCACCGGGAGTGCAGCGCATTAATATATTTGTTAGTTCACCTTCATTGTTGGAAGTGTTAACTGCGTTAAGTTTCGCTAATTTATTACAAAGCTCGTCCTCTATTTGCACTTTCTGCTCTTCGGTGAGCCTAATGCGACCTATACATACGCCTGGGTTGATATCATGAGAAAGCGAATCTTGTTGAAATCGCTCTTTGAATAAGGTGTCTAATGCCGTACCTTCTTCCATAATAAATCGACGACCAGAACGGTAAAACAAGCCGTCTCCGAAGTTTTCGACATATCCTAGAATTTCCGCGATACGCAAATAGAATCGTAAGCTTGTATCAGAAAGTCCGTAAGTTTGGGCTATCTCTTGCGGTTTAATATCACGAGAAGTCAGCATATAAATAAAATCAAGTAAATAAGGATGCTCAACGAAAAGGGCGCTCTCTTCATCTGTTAGCATTTGCTCGTTTTGGTGCTGAAGCTCGTTGGCTAAGGTTGCGAGTTCGATGAGATCGGTATTCAGGTAGTTCAGATAAATAAGTACTTTATCCAAACCTAAAGCTGGATTATGTAGGTGGCGTTTAATACTAGATAAAGGGATGCCACTTTTCTCTGACAAGGAATTGTAGCAAAGCCCTTCTTCTTTAATCTTTTGTCGTAGCGCTGCAAGTAAAAACTTTGGTCCAACATTCATCCTTGAATATCACCTTATTCGTTATTCCGTTTACTGGCTGATATTTTGCCTTTCAAGCAGCAGGTTTCGAATCGCTGTGCCTGCTTCTAGAATGTGCTTTTTCAGTAGGTACTTGGCGCCTTCGATATCGCGATTTTGGCACATTTCAAACAAGCTTAAGTGCTCTTCTTCTGCCTTTTTAATGCCTGTAGTAAACAATAGCTGCATGCGTATGTATCGGTCACACTTTGTGTTCAGGTTGTAAATGACGTCCATAGTTTCAGGCATGTTGGCTGGCGCATATAGGGCTTTGTGGAACTCGTAGTTGTAGTTGCTCCATTCTTCTACTTCGTCGCCACTGTTCACTACTGACTCGAAACGTTCGCGAACTTCGCGCGCGCGTTCAAGGTCAGCGTCTGTCATATTTTGAATCGCGCGCTCTAAAATGTGGCATTCCACGACAGCGCGCAGTTCAAATAGCTCATTGATTTTCTCTGGAGATAGCTCAGTGACCGTCGCACCTTTGTGAGGTTCAAAGCTAACGAGTCCTTGTGCTTCCAATTGAACTAACGCTTCACGCACAGGAATTCGGCTAACATTAAACTCTTTTGCTAACGCATCTTGACGTAAAGGTTGACCAGTTTTTAACTCGCCCTTCAAGATCTGAGTTCGAATTGCTTCCTCAACGAGCTGAGTACGCGTTTTAAAAACAGGTTTCTGTGACATTGAAGTCTCCCGTGAAATTAATATTGTATCCAATCCATTTTACTTTAGTAGTTTATTGTTTTTCTGGCACAAACCAACTAGGAAAGAAGGTTTTGAGAAGTAGAGTGAAATAAAAGGCATCAGTTGATGCCTTTTTGAGCCATTTGGTGATTTTATTGGGACACACTGCCATCTATGGCGCGTTGAATACCCAGTGGGTTCGACGCTTTTAATGAATCCGGCAATAAAGATTCTGGTAAAGCTTGATAAGCGACGGGACGCAACCAACGATGAATAGCCTCTGCCCCGACAGATGTTGAGGCAGAATTGGTTGAAGCCGGATAGGGTCCACCATGAACCATAGCGTAACCAACCTCGACGCCAGTTGGCCAACCGTTGAATACAAGGCGTCCGGCGATTTCTTCCAAACTTGGAAGCAGTTGCTTGGCTTGTTCTTCGTCTTCAGCGGTAGCGTGAAGGGTTGCGGTGAGCGAGCCAGTCAGTGAATCACTCAGTTTCAACATGTCATCGAAATCTTCACAGATTACGATCAACGATTGAGGACCGAATATTTCTTCTTCCCATTGCGGGTTTTTACGCCAGTTTTTACTGTCCGTCACGAACAGTGCTGGTGCGACATTGGTCACTTCTGCTTGTTCAGAACGAGTTACGTTAATGCCTGTTTCGGAAGCTCGCTTATCCACTTCGGATTCATACGTTTCTCGGATTCCTTGCGTTAGCAAAGTGGCCGTTGATTGTTGTCGAATTAACCCTTGAGCGATTTCGATAAAGGCTTGCGTTTCTGGGCTATTCAAGACAAATACAACGCCTGGTTTTGTACAAAATTGTCCACAGCCCAAAGTCATAGAAGCCACAAACTCTTCAGCCAATGAGGCGTTTGCTCGTATGGCTGAAGGGAGAATAAATGTTGGATTAATCGCCCCTAGTTCACCATAGAAGGGGATTGGCTCTGGTCTTTGCTGAGCTAGATTGAACAGCGCACGGCCACCACCGACGGAACCTGTAAACCCAACCCCTTTAATTTTTGGATGGGTAACGAGTGCTTGGCCAAGTGCGCGTTTGTTGCCTTGCAATAGCGTGAAGATGGCTTGCGGTAAGCACTCTTTCTCAAGTGCAGCCTCAATACACTCTGCAACAAGTTGACTGGTGCCAGGGTGGGCGGTATGGCCTTTTACAATCACAGGACAGCCAGCTGCCAGTGCCGAAGCCGTATCACCACCTGCCGTAGAAAATGCGAGCGGAAAATTAGACGCACCAAACACGGCGACAGGGCCAATTGCGATTTGCTGACGACGAATATCTGGTTTTGGCAGTGGTTGGCGGTCTGGGTTTGGCGTATCGAAGATTGCTTGATAGTGATTACCCGAGCTCACAACCTCGGCAAATAGTCGTAATTGGTTGGCGGTACGTCCTATTTCACCGCTTAAACGTGCTTCGGGAAGGGCAGTTTCTAAATGAGCACGAGCAACGATTTCTTCACTCTTCTTTTCCAATTCAGAGGCGATAGAGCAAAGTAAGCTCGCTCGCTTTGCATTGCTTAGTTGGCGAAACTCACGCGCAACGCTTTGGGCGGCTGAGGCGGCTTGATTAACTTCTTGCTCCCCATGCACCGGAAACTCTGTGGGTAGAGGCTCACCAGTAAAGGCGTTGACTGCGTAAAAAGTGGTTGGTTCTTGTGGGGTCATCATTCTTCCTTACTATCCTTATTACTTCACTTCAAATCCGTACGCATATGGGTCTTCATCGTTTACCCATATCGTGTTGTGACCGTATACTTGTGCCCATCCTTCAATGCTTGGCAAAATAGCGGCTTTGCCATTCACTTCGGTAATGCCTTCTATACGTCCTTGAAATAGGCTGCCGATGATACTTTCGTGAACAAAGTCTTCTCCTTGATTGAGTTTGCCTCTTGCATGCCATTGCGCCATGCGCGCACTTGTTCCCGTACCACATGGCGAGCGATCCAACGCTTTGTCGCCGTAAAACACAGCATTTCGAGCGGTAGCGTTTTCTTGAGTGGGCTCTCCGGTCCATAGCACGTGAGAAACACCGCACACTGTCGGATCTTCTGGATGTACGCACTCAACCGCTCGAGATACCGCTTCGCGAACTTTTGGAGAAAGCATCAAAATTTCATCTGGAGAGTAGTGTTCAAGTCCGGCGTAGTTTTCTTGAGGATCGACGATTACGTAATAGTTTCCGCCATAAGCAACATCGACAGTGAGCTCACCTAAGCCCTCTATGTTCACGGTTACGTCTTGGTGGGCAAGGTAAGCTGGTACGTTAAATATCTTCACCGACGTGACCTTGTCACCTTTTGTTTGGTAGTGCACTTCGATTTGTCCTGCTGGGACATCAAGTATCAAACGACCTTCTTTTTGGGGAGTGATAAGGCGATTTTCGATAGCGGTGGTGACGGTTCCAATGGTGCCGTGGCCACACATTGGTAAGCAGCCACTGGTTTCAATAAACAGAATTGAAGCGTCTGCGTTATCGCTGCAAGGAGGCAAGACAACGGACCCCGACATCATCGAGTGTCCGCGAGGCTCAAACATGAGTGCCTGACGAATCCAATCATAATGCTCAAGAAAGTATTGGCGCTTTTCGCTCATGGTATTGCCTTCGAGTGGAGGCACACCGCCTGCTACCAGCCTAACTGGGTTGCCACAGGTGTGGGCATCAATACAGAAAAAAGTTCCTTGTCTCATTTTTCGCTCCTTGCTGAAAAAATGGTTGAATTAAACAATAGTGATGTTAACGTAATGTAAAATATATTGTATACAATCTACGTTTTCAAGTATGACTCGGAGCATATTTATGTTGGTCAAGGATGAAACAAAAAAGGAAAGGATCGCCGTGATAGGTGCGGGGATTATTGGCTTATCAATTGGATTGAAGTTGCAGCAGCAAGGTTATCAAGTCACGATTTTTGATCCCAATGGCGTGGGGAATGGATGCTCTAAGGGAAATGCAGGCCATATCGCGACTGAGCAAATCTTCCCTCTTGCAACGCCAGCGCTGCTTTCACAATTACCTAAAATGCTGCTAGATCCCAAAAGTCCGGTTTCGATCCGTTGGCAAGATATTCCAAGCACTATCGGGTGGATGATTCGTTTTCTATTACAAACAAAGCCATCAGCCGCGGAGCAGGCAAAAAACGCGATTAAAACTCTTAACGAGCGGTCAGTGGCAAGTTGGCGTGGCATGCTTGATTCAATCGGAAAAGCGCATCTAATAAAAATGAATGGTTCATTGCTCACTTTTGAAAACGAGAAACTGTTTAAAGACTACCAAAGTACGCTTAACTCACTGGCTAAAAACGGTGTGGCGTATCAAGTTTGGACACAAGAGGCGATTCGAGAGAGGATACCTGATCTCAGCCATAAGGTTTTTGTCGGCGTCTTTTTTCCCGATACAGGTCATACGCTAGACCCTTATCAGCTCTGTGTTGAGCTAAGTGAAGCTTTTGAAGTTCTTGGCGGTATGGTTTTACAAAAAGGTGTATCTGCGTTGGCGAAAAATGGCGAGGTGCTGGTTGAGTCTCAAACGTATTCATTTGACCGAATCATTGTTGCCGCTGGTGTACATTCTAAGCCTTTGATACGGCAGCTAACCGGAGTCAAAGTGCCTATTCAAGCCGAGCGTGGTTATCACCTAATGGTGGATGACAAGCGTGATGTATTGCCATTTCCTATTAGCTCTGCCGATAGAAAATTCATCATGACTCCGATGTCTGGTGGGCTACGCTTGGCAGGCACTGTTGAGTATGCCGATGTAGAATCACCACCCAATATGAAACGTTCAGAAATGCTTTTTCAGTTAGGTGATGAGATGTTTGAATCGGGGTTAAATCCACTCAAGCAAGGAGAAAAGTGGATGGGGAATCGGCCTTCAACAGTCGACTCGTTACCGGTTATTGATAGCATTTGGGATGGAAATGTATTACTGGCATTTGGCCACCAACACCTTGGATTAACTCAAGCGGCGATTACGGCAGATCTCCTTTTAGAGCTTATCGAAGGAAAGCCGACATCGATTGATCTTTCACCTTTTTCATTACAACGATTCGCCTGAAAAAATTTAATATTAAATATTGTATAAAATATATTAAATGCTAATGTTAACTTAATTTTAACAAAAATGGTGTCCAACAGCCGTACTCGGATGCCTCCAGAAAAACAACCAAAAGGAGTAAAACATGTCACGAATGACCAAAGCACCATTGGCGCTGTTGATTTCAGGAATGCTGTTGGGGACCTCTGCTTATGCTGAAGACAAATTGACGGTCGTGTCTTGGGGTGGTGCATTCACCAAGAGCCAAGTGGAGGCATATCACAAGCCTTTCATTAAAAAAACAGGTGTCGAGATCGTATCCGAGGATTTCAGCGGCGGATTAGCCGAAATTAAAGCACAGGTGGAAGCGAACAATGTGCGCTGGGATTTGGTTTCTCTCGACAAGCCGGACATTGTTCGTGGTTGTGCCGAAGGGTTATTAGAACCAGTGAACCCAAGTATTTTGCCTCCGGGCGCAGATGGAACACCAGCACAAGAGGATTTTATTGATGGTGCGATTCACGAATGCGCAATCAATACCATCGTAGTGTCCACTGTATTAGCGGTGAACGAAGACGCATTTAAAGGTAAGGCTTTGCCTAGCAAGTTGACCGATCTCTTTGACCTAAAAACTTTTCCAGGTCGACGTGCATTGCAAAAACAGCCTCAGGGTAATCTTGAGTGGGCACTATTGGCTGATGGTGTAAAGCCAGAAGAGGTCTACAGCCTGCTCGAAACCGAAGCGGGGCGTGAGCGTGCTTTTGCTAAGTTGGATACGATCAAATCAGAAGTGCTGTGGTGGACAACAGGTGCCCAGCCACCTCAAATGCTTGCAGATAAAGAAGTGGTGATCGCCTCGGCGTTTAACGGCCGAATCCACAATGCCCGTAAAGATGAAGGTCAACCATTTCGGATTATATGGGACCGTCAAATGGGTTACATGAATGGATGGGCGATACCTAAAGGGAGTGAGAACACAAAGCTTGCATTGGACTTCATTGCTTTTTCTTCAGGAACAAAACCATTAGCTGATCAAGCTAAGTACGTTGCCTATGGGCCTACGCGTAAGTCGTCTTCGGCGGAGGTGAACCCAGACATTTTAGCGAACCTTCCTACCGCACCTCAAAACTTCCAAACCGCCTTCCTGATTAACGATGAATGGTGGTCAGACTACGCTGATGAACTCAATGAAGAGTTCAACACCTGGCTGCTTAACTAGGCGTTAATTTTTGTATGGGGCCGAGTTTTCATCCATAAGCGAGGTTCCGTACTTTTCCTCAACTGTATTTATGTTTTCGGAGAAATGATGAAAGTCATCGAAGCACAGCAAGTCGCGCAATGTTTAACAATGAAGTCTCTTATTGAAACGATGCGTGAAATGTACTCGCGGCCAGCAACAATACCTCAACGCCGAGTCATGCCCTTAGAAGAGGGAGAATACGAGGCGTTTGCGCTACTTCCAGCTTGGAACCAGGAGTTAATTGCGGTGAAAGCTTTTACGTATTTCCCGCATAACCCTGAGCAAGGCAAAGATACGCTTGCATCTAAGCTGCTTGTTTTTAGACGAAACGATGGTGAGCCGCTCGCACTCGTGGACGGTAAAGTTTTAACGTTTTGGCGCACCGCCGCAGCTTCTGCGTTGGCAGCGGACTATTTGGCGCGTCCCGATGCTGATCGTCTGTTGATCTGCGGAACGGGCAATCTTGCGCCTTATTTTGCGTGGGCATACGCTGCGGTTCGCCCACTTAAGCAGGTTTATATTTGGGGGCGTAACTCAGATAAAGCCGAGGCGACGGTAGATGCCATTGTGTCATCTTCAGAGTATCAGTCGCTTCCTGATGAGCGTCGGTTTCGCGTTTCAGTCGTAGAAAAAGTGGACCACGTTATCAAACACGTTGACATCATCAGCTGTATTACTGCATCAGCAGAGCCTTTGTTTAATGGCGCAGACGTGCAGCCGGGCACCCATATTGATTTGGTCGGTAATCATGACTTGGACAAGCGTGAATGCGACTCTAAAGCAGTGCAACGAGCACAGGTGTATGTTGATAGCCGTATTAATGTATTAGCCGAAGCGGGCGATCTTCTCATTCCAATTCAAGAGGGTGTATTCACGTCAGACGATATCAAAGGGGAATTACCGCAGCTTTGCGCCCAACAAATCTCAGTACGTCAAAACGATGAGGTCATTACTTTATACAAATCAGTTGGCAGTGCTTTGGCTGATTTGGCCGCTGTAAAGGCGGTGTTGTTAGAAAATGGCATAGATAGCCATGTCTGAGCATTTTCGCTCGTTCATTTAAATTGCATACAATATACATATAAGGAAAGTAGTTCATGAAAATTGATTGGAAAGGTGTTTATCCGGCGGTCAGTACGCAATTTCGTCAAGATCAGTCAATCGACTTAGACGCAACGCAAACCGTTATAGACAACCAGATTAAAGATGGTGTGAATGGCATTATCTGCTTGGGTACCGTCGGTGAGAACTGCGCGTTGTACCCGGAGGAGAAACGCCAGGTCTTGCAAGCGGCAAAAGAAGTCGTAAATGGCCGTGTGCCTTTGATTGCTGGTACAGCAGAGTCTATTACCTCAGCAGCTGTTGATTACATGCAGGATGCGTACAAAATTGGTATCGATGGTTGTATGGTGATGCCTGCCATGGTTTACCGCACGTCTGAGAGCGAAACGTTCGAATATTACCGCACGCTAGCAGAAGCAACGCCAGAAATGCCAATCATGATTTACAACAACCCGGTTGCTTATGGTGTCGATGTTAACCTCGATATCATGGCGAAACTGGCTGAGTTTGAAAGCATTGTAGCTATCAAAGAGTCGACCACTGATACTCGTCGTATCACTGAGCTTTACAATAAATTTGATGACCGCTTTACCGTGTTCAGCGGTGTTGATGACATCGCTCTTGAATCATTGATGCTAGGTGCGACCGGCTGGATTTCTGGTTTAACCAACGCATTCCCAGAAGAGTCCGTTGCGATTTATAAACTGGCAAGCCAAGGTCGTTATGCTGAAGCGTTAGAGATCTACCGTTGGTTCTTACCGCTACTGCGTTTAGACACCATTCCTACGCTGGTTCAGTGCATAAAATTGGCCGAGCAAGTCTGCGGACGTGGCTCTGAACAAGTTCGTGCGCCACGCCAACTCTTACAAGGTGAAGAGCGTCAACAAGTCATTCAAATGGTTGAACATGCGTTAGAAACCCGCTTAGACCTATCCAAATACAATCTGTAATTGTGCTGTTTAGTAGAGCGTTAACTGACGCTCTACTCATTCGTAATATTCAAAAAATGAGAAGAGGGAAGTCATGAGCACGGAAAATAAGGACTATGTCAGCTTTCAACACGTTAAGAAAACCTACGATGGCACGAATTTGGTGGTGAAAGACTTCAACTTAGATATTGCTCCTGGAGAGTTTGTTACTATGTTGGGGCCGTCAGGATCGGGCAAGACCACTTGCTTGATGATGCTAGCAGGCTTTGAAACTGCGACCGGTGGAGACATTTATATCGATGGCGTTCCTGTCAATCATCTCGCGCCGCACAGGCGCGATATTGGTATGGTGTTTCAAAACTATGCGTTGTTTCCACATATGACCATTGCTGAGAATCTTGCGTTTCCTTTAAAGGTGCGAAAACTCGACAGTGACACGATTCAAAGCAAAGTTCAGAGTGTATTAGAAATGGTCGAGCTTGAGCATGTTGCGACTCGATACCCAAAGCAGTTATCAGGTGGTCAACAACAGCGTGTCGCGTTAGCGCGAGCATTAGTGTTTGAGCCTAAACTCGTGTTGATGGATGAACCACTAGGCGCATTAGATAAGCAGCTGCGCGAGCAAATGCAGATGGAAATTAAACATTTGCATGAAAAGCTTGGCATTACCATTTTGTATGTGACGCACGATCAAGACGAAGCTCTCACTATGTCCGACCGTATTGCGGTTTTTAATCACGGCGAAGTGCAACAACTCGCGACACCAACCGAGCTTTATGAATCTCCGAGTAATACGTTTGTTGCGCAGTTTATCGGAGAAAACAACCAACTCTCAGGTTTAGTCAAAGAGTGGAACGGAAAGTATTGCCAAGTGCTCGTTGGGAAAGAGTTATTTACTGCGAAACCTGTCAGAGTCTCTGAGCAAGGGCAGAGAACAACACTTTCCATTCGACCAGAAAAGATTGTTATTCAACCAGAGAAAGCGTCTTGTGAGAACCAAGTCTCGGGCGTCCTACGAGAATTGATTTATCACGGTGATCATTATCGTTTGGTCGTCGAAGTAGAGAGCGTTGGTCACTTCATCGTTAAAGTACCTAACGATAATCGTAAACACTTGCAGTTAACGCCTGGCTCAATTTGTCGTATTGGTTGGCAAAGTGACGATTGCCATGCTCTTGATGGGACACAAACTCAAAGTAGCGAGGTAGCAGCATGAGTCGAGAGCTAACCGCATTAGATTCTGTATTGGAAATCGAACGCCAAGTTCATCAGCAAGAAACCAATCTGAAAGCGCAGTTGCAAAAGGCCGAGCGCCGAAAAAAGCTTCGCTCCATTATGCTCACGACGCCATTAGTGTGTTTTATTCTGCTTACGTTTGCTTTTCCTATCCTCGACATGCTTTATCGAAGCGTGGATAACCGAGAAATATCCCTGTCACTCCCACAAACTATTCAAGCTTTAGAAAGTTGGGATTATCAAGGTCAGCCTCATCAAGAAGTCATTGAGGCATTCTCTGTTGAGGTACTTGCGCTTTATCAAAGCAAAGAGCTACCGAAAATAGCCAACCGGATGAATATTGAAGAGTCTGGTATGCGCAGCTTACTCATGAAAACCGGCAGAAAGTTGTCTCGGTTGACGTCGCTGCCGATCTCGGTGACACAGCTAGCTAAGCTGGATAAGCGTTGGGCTAATCCTAAATATTGGGCGGCGTTTAAGAATCTTAGTGGCGCATTAACATTCAGTCATTATCTTGCAGCGCTAGACTTGCAAGTGAATGAGTTTGGAGACATTGAGCCCCAACCAGAAAAACGCCAAATATACGTCGACCTTTTCTTTAAAACTTTTTGGATGTCTATTTCAATCACCTTAATTTGTTTGGTGATGGCGTACCCCGTTGCTTACCTGCTTGCCAATTTACCTGATAAGCGCGCGAACTTACTTTTAATTATTGTGCTGCTGCCATTTTGGACATCATTGTTAGTCAGAACCACGTCTTGGATTGTTCTGCTGCAAAACCAAGGGGTCATTAATGATCTCCTTATTTGGTCGGGTTTTACTTCTGAGCGAATTCAGATGATTCACAATACCTTCGGAACGGTGGTGTCTATGGTGCACATTCTGTTGCCTTTTATGATCCTGCCTCTGTATAGCGTAATGAAAGGAATTAGCCCAACTTATTTCCGTGCCGCTCGTTCTCTAGGCGCGACGCCTTTCATTGCGTTCATCAAAGTTTATATGCCGCTTACGTTACCGGGGATAGGTGCGGGGGCCTTGCTTACTTTCATTCTTTCTATTGGTTTCTACATTACGCCCGCTTTGGTTGGTGGAAGAAGCGGACAGATGATCTCCAATATGATTGCCTATCATATGCAGACATCACTGAACTGGGGGATGGCTGGCGCATTGGGTGGACTGCTTTTGTTCGTTGTACTGGTTCTGTTTTATATGTTCAACCGTGTGGTTGGCATTAACAACCTTAAGGTAGGGGGATAACCATGGCATTACCAAACTATGCATCAAAAGTAGAGCGAGTTGCTTACGCAGGTTACTTAGCTTTTTGTGGGGTGGTGCTGTTCTTTTTAATCGCTCCAATTCTGACCATCATCCCGTTATCGTTTAATGCAACGCCTTACTTTACTTTTACCGAGGGGATGTTAAACCTTGACTCGGCAGCGTATTCTACTCGCTGGTATCAAGAAATGTTTACTAGTGATCAGTGGCTGTTGGCGCTGAAAAACAGCACGTTTATTGCTTTTATGGCGACACTCGTTGCAACAGGGCTAGGAACTCTGGCGGCGTTGGGTTTAGCAAGTAGTAACTTGCCTTTTCGCAATACGATTATGGCGCTGTTGATCTCACCCATGATCGTACCAGTCATTATCTCTGCTGCTGCGATGTACTTTTTCTACACACGCTTTGGCTTATCACAAACTTATTTAGGCATCATTTTGGCACACGCTGCGTTAGGTACGCCTTTTGTCGTCATTACCGTTACTGCGACGTTAAGCGGCTTTGACCATAGCTTGGTAAAAGCGGCGGCTAGCTTAGGCGCAAACCCTGTTTATACTTTCAGACACATTACCTTTCCGCTGATTCGTCCGGGGATGATATCTGGCGGCTTGTTTGCTTTTGGCACCTCGTTCGACGAGGTTGTGGTGGCGTTATTCCTGACTGGGGCAGAACAAAAAACCGTTCCGAGGCAGATGTGGTCAGGAATTCGAGAGCAAATTAGTCCGACCATATTGGCGGTCGCTACGTTGTTGATTTTTATGTCGGTGTGTTTGCTCGTGACATTAGAAGTTTTGCGTAGACGTAATGTACGCATTCGAGGCATTCAAGAGTAACCAAACTTTTTCTTTGTTGGTCACTTTGCACTTTTGTTTAGGGGCACCTCAATTTTTGACCAAATGCGCCTCATTGTAGGCGCTTGTCTTTTTTGTGTATCTTCAGCGATGACTGACATATCACTCTGGTAGCTTAATGCCAGCTTGCTCGAAACGTGCCAAAGGCGACTTGTTTGATTGCTGATACCAACTAGCTGGCATGTTTGATTTAAGTCGCGCTTTTTCTTCCTTGCTAATCACAACATAATGCAAAAACGTATCAAGTGTGGTTCCCATCACGTCAAATGTCATTTCCCCATCTTTGCTGATGGCTTTCAATAACCCAACCACGGCTTCCTCAGGGACTAACGGTTCAACCACCGCCTTTTTTCGCTCTTTTATTGATGTTGAAGCGGGCAGTCTTGCACGTGCCGTCTCCCAACAAACTTTGTTGGTTTTACTGACAAGGTTGTGCTTGTAGCAGTAGTAACTGAATAAAAAGCGTGGCAGGTTTTGCCAGCGTTCGGCTTGGACTTCTAACCAAAGATGTTGTAGCTCAATATCAGCGTCGGTCATAGGAGTTGTTTAGCAAAAAGAAAAGAAACCATTTTATCGCTTTTGTGAGGAGCAATAAAAGATATTTGAATGGAAAGATAAACAACTAGTTGATCAATATTACTAAAGCAAATCGATTTCTGGCAAGCTCGTGCAACGGCAACTCGAGTACCAAAAACTGACACCGTCACGTTCAGTTGTTAACAAAATGTTTCATCTTGTCTTGCGAGTAGATTATATGGAGATGCTCTTGCAGTAATAAGGGCAGTGGCGATGCAAAAGACGTAATGCATTTAAGGAAAACTCAATATAGAAGAAATTAGATGGAACTGAAGACTTTGAGTGTCGCGATTGCGACAACATTAACCAGCACTGGCGTATTTGCGTTAAGCGAGCCAGTTTCTCAAGTTACAGAGCAACATGCACATTCGGCTCATACACACGGTGTTGAATCCAATCGAGTTGAATACCAACCAACCGCAACTCTCCCTATTCAGCCCTCCAAGGCAACTCGAGTACAGTCACTTGAAAGCCTTGATGAGTCGAGCACTGCTTGTGATTTGGAAGCATTGGTTACCGAAAGCAGTAACCAATTGATCAGCGAAATTTTAAGTCAGGGCGCGACGTGCGTGAACCAGTTATTCTCTGCTGAAAGTCGGATTCAGGAGTCGGTATTTAGCTCCGATCATATGTACAACATTGCGAAGCGCACTACGACATTGGCGAAGGGGTATACAGGTGGCGGGAGCGATGAACTCGAAACGTTTTTCTTATACTTGCGCGCGGGTTATTACGCCGAGTTTTACAATGACAACATCTCATTTATTGAATGGGTTACCCCAGCGGTGAAAGAATCCGTGGATGCGTTTGTTAATAACGCAAACTTCTATGAGAACAGCGACCGTCACGGCAAAGTGCTTAGTGAAGTCATCATCACTATGGATAGTGCGGGCTTGCAGCACGCGTACTTACCGCAAGTGACCCAGTGGCTTACACGTTGGAATGATCAATACGCCCAGCACTGGTATATGCGCAATGCAGTTAACGGTGTTTTCACTATTTTGTTTGGTGGGCAGTGGAACGAGCAATTTGTGCAAATAATTGGCAACCAAACGGACCTTGCCAAAGCTTTAGGCGATTTTGCTCTGAGGGCATCATCAATCGGTGCTGAAGATGAGTTCATGGCCGCGAATGCGGGGCGAGAGCTCGGGCGTTTGACCAAGTATACGGGTAACGCGAGTTCTGTTGTGAAGAGTCAGCTGAGTCGAATCTTTGAACAGTATGAAATGTATGGTCGGGGTGACGCGGTTTGGCTTGCGGCGGCGGACACTGCCTCATATTACGCAGATTGTAGTGAGTTCGGAATTTGTAATTTCGAAACTGAGCTAAAAGGCTTAGTGCTATCGCAAACTTATACTTGTAGTCCAACAATTCGAATATTGTCCCAGAATATGACGCAAGAGCAACACGCGGCCGCATGTTCTAAAATGGGTTACGAAGAGGGTTACTTTCATCAGTCATTAGAAACTGGTGAACAGCCAGTAAAAGATGACCACAATACTCAGCTCCAAGTCAATATCTTCGATTCAAGCACCGATTATGGTAAGTACGCAGGGCCAATTTTCGATATTAGTACTGACAATGGCGGTATGTACTTGGAAGGCGATCCTTCCCAGCCGGGGAATATTCCCAACTTTATTGCTTATGAAGCCTCTTATGCGAACGCGGATCACTTTGTCTGGAACTTAGAGCACGAATACGTGCATTACTTAGATGGTCGATTTGATCTCTATGGAGGGTTTAGTCATCCAACTGAAAAAATAGTGTGGTGGAGTGAAGGCATTGCAGAGTATGTCGCTCAAGAAAATGACAACCAAGCAGCACTTGAGACGATTTTAGACGGCTCGACATATACCTTAAGTGAGATTTTCGAGACTACTTATGATGGGTTTGATGTCGATCGAATTTATCGTTGGGGGTACTTAGCTGTACGTTTTATGTTTGAAAATCATAAAGATGACGTAAACCAAATGCTGGTGGAAACACGCCAAGGGAATTGGAGCAATTACAAAGCAACGATCACCCAATGGGCGAATTTATATCAAAGTGAGTTTGAGCAGTGGCAGCAAGCCCTTGTCTCAAATGGTGCACCTAATGCAGTCATAACCGCAAACAACAAGGGGAAAGTCGGTGAAAGCATTACATTTAGCAGTGAAAACAGTACAGACCCAAACGGGAAGATCGTCAGCGTCTTATGGGACTTCGGTGATGGCTCGACAAGTACACAAACCAAGCCGACGCACCAATATGGGAGTGAAGGGGAGTATTCGGTCAGTCTAAGTGTGACAGACAGTGAAGGCTTGACGGCAACCGCCACTCATAGTGTTGTTATCTCAACGTTGGGCGGTAATGACACATTGCCACAAGACTGCGCGGTGCAAAGTAAAGTAAGCGGTGGGCGCCTAACAGCAGGAGAGCCTGTTTGCTTGGCAAATCAACAAACCATTTGGCTGAGCGTGCCAGCGGTGAATGAGAGCTCAAATCTGGCGATAACGACGGGGAACGGTATGGGCAACCTAAAGCTTGAATACAGTAACTCTGGTTGGCCGGATGGTGCTAATCTTCACGGGTGGTCAGATAATATTGGTAATGGAGAGTGTATTACGTTGTCAAATCAGAGTAACTACTGGGGCTACGTTAAAGTCTCTGGTGACTTTGAGAATGCCGCCATCGTCGTTGATTTTGATGCTCAGAAGTGTCGTCAGTAGGGCATTTTAACTGCATCATTTTAATTTAATTGATCGCCTCGCTAACATTGCGGGGCGTTTTTGTTTTTCACGCCGTTATCTCTATAAAAAAAACCAGCCCGAAGGCTGGCAAACAAGGAGTTTGAGATGAAAATGAAAACGTTATAAAGCTTGCTGATATCCTATTTCTCAATAAGTTGGGTTGTGCGTTGAAGCCAGTTTTTATCTTGCGTATCAAGAAAAGGGCTAAGTGCTTGATAGACTCGTGAATGGTAATGATTGAGCCAGTCTAGCTCTGCTTGATCTAGCATTGATAAATCAAGGGCGTTGGTCGCAATTGGAGCAAGAGTGATGGTCTCAAAACCGTAAAACGTGCCGAACTCATTTTGTTCTACTTCTACAACTTTAAGAATGTTCTCTATTCTTACCCCGTACTCACCTTCGCGATAAACGCCTGGTTCATTAGTAATGACCATACCCGGTTTTAGCTCAACCTCATGGTGGCTTTGCGAGAAATTTTGTGGGCCTTCGTGAACATTCAAGCAAATGCCCACGCCGTGTCCAGTGCCGCACTTGTAATCAATACCATGTTGCCATAAGACGCCACGCGCCATGATATCAAGATTGGCACCCGTAGAGCCTTTCATGAATCGAGTCTGAGTCAGTCGGATGACCGCTTTGAGCACCAAGGTATAATCTTTGCGCTGCTTAATGGTCGGTGACCCGAAGTGGAAAGTACGGGTGATGTCTGTTGTCCCGCCAAGGTATTGGCCACCAGAATCGACGAGAAAGAAGTTGCTTTCATTGACTGCCGCATTGCTTTCTTCATCGGCGGCATAATGCATTTTTGCCCCGTGAGCTGCGAAGCCTGCGATAGTGCGGAAACTGTCACTCACATAATGTCGGGTTTGACGGCGATAGTGATTCAGTTGTGCCTCAGCAGACAATTCTGTAACGAGTCCGCTTGGAACTTGCTCTTCGAGCCAGTTCATAAACCTTACGATTGCCACACCATCATCTGTTAATGCCTGTTCTAGGCTAGTTAGCTCGGTCGCATTTTTTATGGCCTTCATTGCCGTTACAGGGCAAGCCATTGGCTTTAGATTCACATTCCCTTCAATCGAACTCACCAATAAGCTGTCTGTGTGGGTCGGGTTAAAAGCGAGCGATAATCCCTCACATTGCTGATTCAAATACTGACTTACGTAGTTGTAATGGCGAATGTGTACACTCTGCTCGGTCAGCGCTCTTTCAACGTCTTGAGGCAGTTTGGCTTTATCAATAAACAGTGTCGCAAGTGATTGCTCTACGACTAGATAGGCTTCAGAAACTGGGCAGTAATTCGTATCACCACCTCGAATATTCATTGTCCACATGACATCATCTAGCGTTGACACTAATAAGCTATCTACTTGGTTCTCGGTTAACCAAGAACGGATTCTCGCTAACTTATTTTCAGTGTCAACGCCAGCAAAAGCGGTGGGGTGCTCGAATACGGGTGCACTTGGGCGAGGTGGTCTTTCAAGCCAAATCGGTGTGAGTAAATCCAGGTCGACAATGATCTTAATGTTTTTCGCTTCAAAGGCTTGTTTGAGGCCTTGATAAAAAGCGTAACTGATGGCGCGCCCGTCAACCGCGACAATACTGTTTTCTGGGAGCGTGGTAGCCAGCCATTTGGCAATTGTCGGCGTTTCTGGTTGTTTGGCTTTAAACAGTTCAAGTCCTGTGCCGTGTAACTGTTCTTCAGCTTGAATATAGTAACGACCATCAGTCCACAGGCCACCACCTTGTTGGGTAATGACGACATCGCCTGCTGAGCCGGTAAAACCTGAAATCCAGCTTCGCGCTAACCAATGATCCGCTGAGTATTCACTGTTATGTGGGTCATTGTTGGTCACGATATATGCAGACACGTTGTGAAAGGACATTGCCTCACGCAATAACGTAAGGCGTTGGTTTACTGAGTTAGTATTGTTCATTAAATGGTTCCTAAAGTCATATTTGAGCAATAGATATGATGCTGCTCCGAGCCTGTTTTTATTGGGTTCTGTTGCCCACATACTTCTGTTGCTTCTGGGCATCGAGTACGAAAAACGCAACCGCTCGGTGGATTAAGTGGAGAAGGAAGGTCGCCGGGCAATAGTTGTATTTCACGGTCACGTGCTAATTGCGGATTAGCTATCGGGACAGCAGATAACAGTGCTTTGGTGTAGGGGTGTTGTGCATCATCAAATACTTGATCGTAACGTCCTACTTCCATAGGTTTACCAAGATACATCACCATAACGCGGTCGCTGATATGGCGCACCACGCTTAAGTCATGCGCAATCATCACCAGTGTTAACCCCATTTCTTGTTTAAGATCATCTAGAAGATTGATGACCTGAGCTTGTATGGAGACATCTAGTGCACTAACGGGTTCATCACACACGACCAAATCTGGATTGAGAATTAACGCTCTAGCAATGCCCACACGCTGGCATTGACCTCCGGAAAATTCATGTGGATAGCGGTTTCGCTGGCTCGCCAAGAGACCCACTTTATCCATCATAGCGATGACACGCTTTTCTACCTCTGCCCGTTTAAGCTTTGGCTCGTGGGTGAGCAGTGGTTCGGCGATGCATTCTGAGATGGTTAACCTCGGATTCAAACAAGCGGATGGGTCTTGAAACACCATCTGAAATTCTCTGCGTCGAGAGGAAAGCTCTTTTTTACTAAACCCGAGCATGTCTTGACCTTTCCAAGTCAACTCGCCATGTGTAGGTTCAATTAAGCGAAGTAAGGCGCGAGCAAGTGTTGATTTTCCGCAGCCTGATTCCCCCACAATGCCAAGTGTCTCACCTCGGTAAACATCTAAGTCGATACCATTGACCGCTTTCACGATTTTACGTCGACTTGGAATAAGATGACGTGAAACAGGAAAGTGGACGTTTAAATCACGAGCAGACATGAGGACTTCTTTTTTATTCATAACGCCTCCTTAAGCTTTTATTTGAATGGGAGTGATAACACTGGGTGCTTTAACGTGACAGGCAATGGACTGGCTCGTGTTTAATGGAGAAAACCGTGGGGTTTCGTATTGGCAACGCGTCTCTCGATGCTCGCACCGCTCTTTAAACGGACACCCTTGATGGTTAATCAACGCACTTGGTGGGTTACCTGGGATGGTTGGTAAACGCGGCATATCTTCAGTGATGGAAGGAATCGCCTTTAGCAGGCCTTGAGTGTAGGGGTGCGCAGGTTGAGCGAACAATGTCTCGGTATCTGATTGCTCCATTTTTTGACCACCATACATGACCAATACGCGATCACACATCTCGGCGACGACGCCCATATCGTGAGTGATCAGTAAAATAGCCGTATTGAACTCTTGTTGTAAGTCTCGTAATAGCGTCAAAATTTGAGCTTGAACGGTTACATCTAACGCGGTGGTTGGTTCGTCTGCAATTAACAACTCGGGCTTACACAACAAGGCCATCGCTATCATGATTCGCTGACGCATTCCGCCAGATAATTCGTGAGGGTATTGATTCATCCTAGTTTCGGGAGAGGGAATACGCACCGCATCCAACATGTGAATCGATTCAATTTTTGCTTGTTTTCGGGTCATTCCTTTATGAATCATGAGAACTTCACAAAGCTGTTTGCCAATTTTCATAAATGGGTTGAGTGACGTCATCGGATCTTGAAAGATCATTCCGATTTTCTCTGCACGGATGCGGTTGAGCTGCTTTTTAGACATCGCGAGTAAATCATCACCGTGGAACATTGCGCTTCCAGACACGGCGCCGTTATCCGCGGTTAACCCCATTAATGCGAAAACAGACTGGCTTTTTCCCGAACCTGATTCCCCAACAATCCCAAGAGTTTCGCCCGCTTTAATCGAGTAGGAGAGATTACTGACCGCTTGCACTTGCCCATCTGGCGTATCGAAGCGCACGTTCATGTTTTCAATAGATAGCATGGGTTTGTCCTTATCGGTCTTTCGGGTCAAGAGCATCACGCAAGCCATCGCCGATGAAGTTAAAACAAAAGAGGGTGGCAACTAAAAACAGAGAGGGAAAAAGCAGCATCCACAATGCAACGTCAATCGTTTTTGCGCCTTCGGAAATTAGGATTCCCCAGCTCGTGTCTGGTGGTTGAACACCAAGCCCTAAGAAGCTCAAAAACGATTCGAACATAATGAATCCTGGTACCATTAAGGAGGAATAAACCATCACGATCCCAAGCACATTAGGCAGAACATGGCGTCGGACAATTGTCAATTTAGAAACCCCAATAGAGTGTGCGGCTTCGATGAACTCTCGCTTTTTTAGACCGAAGGTGACACCACGTACAACACGGGCAATGCCCAGCCAAGATACCATTCCGATCACGATAAAAATCAGGTAGATGTTGTTGCCAAAAAGGGTAACAAACAGGATAACCATAAACATAAATGGCACCGAATCGAGCACCTCAATAATGCGCATCATTACGCTATCGACAACGCCGCCAAGATAGCCGGAAATACTTCCCCAAATCGTACCAATAACAACGGCGACTAAGGCGCCAACAAAACCTACCAAAATAGAGAGCCTGCCACCTTGCATCGTGCGAGCGAAGACATCTTGCCCGAGATCATCGGTACCAAAGTAATGGCCACTGCTCAGTGAAGGTTTCCCTAGCTCGTATGGATCGATGAGCACTTCCCAGTCAATTTCATCATGGCCAAAAGCGGCAAGAGAGGGGCCGAAAGTGATGCATAAGGTAATGAAAGCCAAAACATACACTGATGTCATCGCGGCTCTGTTTTTACGAAATCGAGTCCATGCATCCTGCCAAAGACTGCGACCTTCGACGGCTTCAATATTGTCGACGACTTGATCTTGAAGAGCTTGTGTATCCAGTTTTTTGATCGTTAACATACCGGACTCCTAAACGCGTATACGAGGGTCGATAATCGTATATAGCAAGTCGACCACAAGGTTAAAGAAGATAGTGAGTGAAGCGACAATCAGAGTAATGCCCATTACTAGGCCGTAGTCGCGGTTGAGAGCCCCAGACACAAAGTGTTGTCCCATGCCACCTGTACCAAAGAAAATGTCGATAATTACCGAGCCTGTCACGACAGACACAAACGCAGGGCCGAGCATCGCAACGACGGGAATCAGGGATGGTCGCAAAGCGTGATGGAATAAAATGTAGGTTGTGGACAAACCTTTGGCCTTTGCCGTTCGAATGTATGGTTGGTTGAGTGTTTCAATCATTGCGCCACGCATGACGCGTGCAATACTCGCAATGGAGCCAATCGCCAGGCTGAGCACGGGAAGAACAAGAAAAGCCAGCTTTCCTCCTTCCCAACCACCAGCAGGGAACCAGCCGAGCTGAATAGCGAAGAGCATGACTAAAACTGGAGCAAGCACGAAAGCCGGAACTACAACTCCAGTCATCGAAAGTGTCATCAGGCCGTAATCTAGGCGGCTATTTCGGTTCAATGCCGCAATGGTGCCAAGCAACATGCCAAGTGGAACGGAAATGCAAAAGGAGAGTACGCCTAATACTGCTGAAACTGGCCATGATTGTGCGACGAGCTGTGTAACACTGAAGTCTTGATAAACGAAGCTCGGACCGAGATCTCCTTGTATGAAATTACCAATGTAAATCCAAAACTGAGTAAGGAAGGGCTGGTCCAAATGGAATTTTGCTTCGATATTCGCACGTACCACCTCTGGCATAGGCCGTTCCATATCAAATGGCCCCCCTGGTGCAATGTGCATCAGCCAAAATGATACGAGTGCGATGAATAGAAGCGTGGGGATAGCGATAGCTAATCGCTTAACAATGTACCAAATCATGATCCATCATCCTTTGGTCGTCCGAAATCACTTCGAACGGTTATGAATAAAAAAATGGCCTGAGCTCAGGTTGCCTTCTCCACCGAGAGATATGAGGAACGACAAGTAAACATTGAACTTGCCGACTCAGACCGAAAACATGCTTTTAGTGGGCTTTCACATAGACATTCTTGCGGTAGTACGACGACTCAGGGTTTGTCAGTTCGTAGCCGCCCACATAAGGCTTGATGAGGTATTGATCGTTACCCGGACGATAAATAGGAATAATGGCCATGTCTTCAATCAGCATGCTTTCTGCTTGTAAATACAGTTCTGATGGGTTGCTCATGGTCTTTGAGCGAGCCATTAACTCGTCGTATTGCGGGTTGTTATAACGAGAATCGTTGTACTCGCCACTAGAAACGAAGATATCCAACCATGTAGAGGCTTCATTGTAGTCGGCCGTCCAGCCGCCGCGAGTAATGTCGGTCGGCTCTTTAAGTGCGTAGAACACTTTCGGTTCTAGCTGTTTTATCGTGACTTGCGCACCCAATCGGCTTTTCCACATGCCTGCCATGGTGGTTGCCATTTTTACGTCCATCGAGAAAGTTGGTACGGTAAACGTTAACTTAAGCGGATTGCTTTTATCGTATCCAGCTTCTGACAGTAATTGCTGCGCTTTTTCGATACGTTTATGGCGGTTCCAAGTTGCGAACTCAGGAGTGTGAGATTTAAAACCATCTGTTTGAGGTGGCACAAGGGTATACATTGGAACCCCACCGTTTCTCAAAATAGCACTCGTTAACAGTTGACGGTCAATGGCATATGAGAGGGCTTTACGAACCCGCACGTCTTTTGTTGGCCCTTGTTGAGTGTTGAGGTAATAGAATGTGGAGCCAAGAGACGCACTGGTGCTTGCCACTTCTTGTGGGCGTTGTTGAATTAACTTTTTCTTCTGAGCGGCAGGAATGGAAACCGCTTGGTCTATCTCACCAGCTAGGTAGCGGTTTAGCACTACGTTTGCATCACCAATTGGTAGCCAGGTGACTTTTTCCAGCACTACATTGCTTGCGTCCCAATAATGTGGATTTTTAACCATCACCAGTTTTTCGTTAACTTTCCATTCAGAGACAGTAAACGCACCATTTGTAACGATATGCTCAGGCTGGGTCCAACGGTTGCCATGTTTTTCAATGGTCGCTTTATGAACGGGGGCAAGCACTGGATGACTTAATAGTTTCGTAAAGAAGGGAATAGGCTCTTCGAGTGTTACCTGGAACGTTTTTTCATCCAGCGCCTTCACGCCCAAGGACTCGGGTGCGGCGTCGCCTTTCATAATGGCTTGCGAGTTTTCGATATTTGGAATGGCCGCAAACCAAGCGTAGGGTGAAGCAGTGCTTGGATTCAGTAAGCGTTGCCAGCTGTAGACAAAATCTTGTGCAGTGACCGTTTCGCCATTTGACCATTTTGCATCACGTAAGTGGAAGGTATAAACCGTATTGTTGTCATTGACTGACCAAGACTCAGCAACACCAGGAATGGTTTTACCTTGCTTATCTTGAATGACCAGACCTTCAAACAGGTCTCGACCGAGATTGAAAGCGGGCTCTGCGGCTTGCTTGGCTGGGTCAATAGAAGTAACTTCAGCCCCATTGTTTAGCGTAATTTCTTGTATCTCATCGAGGGTCACACTTACGGGATACGGCGCGGCATAGCTTGATGTTGCCAGTATTGGACTCATCATCGACGCTAATAAAAGCAACTTAGGTAATTTCATCCTTGTCTCACTCTTTTCATCCTGAAAGATGCCAAAAATGTATATTGTATAAATTGTCTACACAATCGAGTTTTAACATTACTGTAACAGGGTGTCAGGTATTGAGCTGTCTGGTCTCAAAAAGTGAGCTAGGGGAATTTCTTTGAAGATCTGATATCAAGTTGGCATGACGGGAAGTAATTTTGCTTCGATACAAATTAAAATCCCCTTCAAGCACAGGCTAGAAGGGGAAGATAGTCAGTCTGCTCTTCAAAAGGCACGACGTTAACTGACTAGGAAATGTTTCACGAACTCAGTGATTTTGACCATATCACTTACCGCGATAAACTCTTCTGTCGTGTGTACTTTTGCCATGCCAGTTGAAAGATTGACCGTTGTGAGACCTTTCTTGTTAAAGTTGTTGGCATCGCTACCGCCGCCAGTGCCTTTTGTGAAGGCGTCAATTCCCAACTCTGAAAACGCTGCTTTTATAGCGTTTACGTGCGGGTGGTTTTCTTCAATAACAAAAGCGTCGTAGGCTCGGCTAGATTCAATGTCGACTTCTGCACCGTGTTTTTCACAGACAGACTCTAATGTTGAGATCATATGATTGACCTGAGCATCTAGTTTATCGCCATTCAGGGAGCGTGCTTCTGCCACGATTTTTAATTCAGGCATAACAATGTTTGTGGCCTGACCGCCATTCACTATACCGATGTTGGCTGTCGTTTCTTCGTCGATGCGAAGCAGCTTCATTTGGTTGATGGCATCTGCCGCCACCATGATCGCACTGATGCCTTCTTCTGGCGCAAGCCCTGCATGTGCTGGTCGACCTTTGATTGTTGCCACGATTTTTTGCTGGCCTGGGGCTGCGGTCACAATAGTGCCAATAGGGCCACCCGTATCTAACACGATTGCTTCCGTTGAAGTGACGTGTGACATATCGAAGTATTGTGAACCGAATAAACCGCCTTCTTCATACACGGTGAAAGCAAGTTCTAACGTTTTGTGCTCAAGGTTTTCCGCTTGAATACAACGAACGGCTTCCATGATGGCAGCAATACCAGATTTATCATCGCCACCAAGAATCGTATTGCCTTTTGAACGGATAACGCCGTCTTCGATGATTGGCTCAATGCCAATGCCCGGTGTGACTGTATCCATATGACAGCTCATTAGGATAGAGCCGTCTTTTTTGCCGTCTAAACGGGCGTACACGTTAAAGCCGTTAGAAATGTGCTTAGGTACTGGAAGCTTGTGCACGGTAAAGCCTAGGTCGCCTAGCTGCTCTGCCAGTGTTTCTGCAATTTGTTTTTCGTTTGTTGATTCGCTATCGATACGTACCAGTTGGCAAAAATGTTCAACTAAGCGTTCTTGATTGATGTGTGTCATTAGAAGTCTCTTTTTCTGATCGAGCGTGAAGCCTTGTGGCTCGGCTCGATAGGGAACAGAGCACCACTTATGGCACAGTTACTTTTAAATAAAACTGAGGTGAATCAATAAAGGGGTATCCATGACACGATTCTGACCGATGAGCCTTTCGAACTGTATGAAGCGTCACGAAACATTACTTTTGATGTTTTGCAGGAGCAAATGAATAAATCGGATAGAGATAGGGTGCAATAGATTTTCCATACCCTTTTACTTTTTGAGTTACGTTGCCAAGATAAAATGCCAAGATAAAATGCCAAGGTAACAACTTGTTTACATTTTGTGTGTTGGCGTAAAGCCGAAAATATCAATCTAATATATTGAAAATAAGCAGTTTGTTTGATGTTTACGAAAGTGGGTTCGACGCGCCTCCTGTGTGTAACATATATTTTACAATTATGCGTAAAAATCGCCAAGATAAAGATTTCTCCCCACGTATTCCAATTTCTCAAGACCTGCGCCAAGTTAGAAAAATAAGTCCAAACAAAAGCTACTGAGACAAGGAGAAAGTCATGGTTGATGCATATAACCCACTAGGAACAGACGGATTTGAGTTTGTTGAATATACCGCTGCTGACAACAAAGGCATTCAACAGCTTAAAGATCTGTTTATATCGTTAGGTTTTGCGGAAATTGCAAAGCATCGCTCAAAAGAAGCGTGGTTATATCGACAAGGTGACATTAGCTTTATTGTGAATGCGCAGCCGCATAGCCAAGCTGAGGGATTCGCCAAAGTTCACGGTCCGTCAGTTTGTGGCATGGCATTTCGTGTGAAAGACGCCACCGTTGCTCTGGCGCATGCGTTAGAGAATGGCGGTAAAGAATATAAAACGGAAATTGGGCCGATGGAGCTTAGCATTCCTGCTATTTATGGCATCGGTGAAAGCTTGCTTTATTTTGTCGACCGTTATGGAAAGCAGAGTATTTATGATGTCGATTTTCGTTTTTATGATGATGCTGATGAGCGTTTATCAAAAGCGAATGTTGGTCTTTACGAAATCGACCACTTAACGCACAACGTTAAGCAGGGCAACATGGATGTCTGGTCAGGTTTCTATGAGCGCATTGGTAACTTCCGCGAAATTCGTTATTTCGATATCGAAGGTAAGCTGACTGGTCTTGTCAGCCGTGCGATGACCGCACCTTGCGGCAAAATCCGAATTCCTATCAATGAGTCGTCAGATGATAAATCGCAGATTGAAGAGTTTATCCGTGAATACAATGGCGAAGGTATTCAACACATCGCATTGACCACAGACGACATCTACGAAACGGTCAAAACATTGCGTGAGCGCGGCATGGACTTTATGCCAACGCCAGATACTTACTACGAGAAAGTCGATCAGCGTGTTGAAGGCCATGGTGAAGATGTAAGCAAGCTTCGTGATTTGCAGATTCTTATTGATGGTGCGCCAACGAAAGATGGCATCTTGCTACAAATCTTTACTCAAACCGTTATCGGCCCTGTGTTCTTCGAAATCATCCAACGTAAAGGCAATGAAGGCTTTGGCGAGGGTAACTTTAAAGCGTTGTTTGAATCGATAGAAGAAGACCAAATTCGACGAGGAGTATTGAGCGATGCATAAATGGATCACATTCCCTCACCGGGAGGGAGTGTGCTCTAAACAAGCGCATGCTGACTTCCCGGAAGAGGCAATTTATGAACGTGAGGCAGGTCGAAGTGGCTTCTTCGGCCCCGCAACACATTTTCATCATCAACATGCCCCAACGGGGTGGTCTGAGTGGGAAGGCGAGCTACGTCCACGAGCATTTGATTTTAATCTAGTCGAGAAAGCCAGCCATATTACCCCTTGGGCAGTCCCGCATCTATTACACAACGCGAATTGTAAAGTTCGTGTTTGGCGTATGGATGAAAAAATGGACTTCTTGGTGAGAAACGCGGATGGCGACGAACTGCTATTCATCCACCAAGGTACGGCAGATCTCTACTGTGATTATGGTCATTTGAAAGTGAGTGAAGGGGATTATGTCATGATCCCGCGCTCAACGAGCTGGCGTTTAGAACCAAGCGAGCCGATGTTCATTCTGATGATTGAAAACACCGATGCGGCCTATACATTGCCCGAAAAAGGCATGGTTGGAAACCACGCGGTGTTTGATCCAGCGGTTTTAGAAACGCCGTCGATCAACGATCAGTTCCGTGCTCAATATTCTGAGAATCAAACACAGGTTCAGGTGAAACGCCACGATAAAGTCAGTGTTATCACTTACCCATTCAACCCGCTGGATGCGATTGGGTGGCATGGTGATTTGGCGGTAGTAAAAGTGAACTGGCGTGATATTCGTCCACTTATGTCACATCGTTACCATTTACCGCCTTCTGCACATACTACATTTGTAGGATCAGGATTTGTGGTGTGCACCTTCGTTCCTCGTCCAATTGAAAGTGATCCTGGAGCGCTCAAAGTACCGTTCTACCACAACAATGACGATTATGACGAAGTCTTGTTCTACCATGCAGGTGACTTCTTTAGTCGTGACAACATTGAAGCGGGTATGGTGACATTCCATCCAGCAGGTTTTACACATGGCCCTCACCCGAAAGCTTTCAAGGCAGGGCGAGAGCATAAGAAGACTTTTGCCGACGAAGTCGCGGTCATGATTGATACGCGTCACGCACTTCAGTTTTCGGATGAGCTGGAAAAAGTAGAAAACAAAGAATACGTCTATAGCTGGCAAGAGAAGTAAGAGGCAAGGATGAAATTAGCAACCAAGAAAAATGGCACTCGTGACGGTTTGTTGATGGTCGTGAGCAAAGACTTAACGCGCTGCGTACCTGCGACAGAAATTTTCCACCCTATGAACTTAGCACCGACGATGCAGGTGGCGCTTGATAACTGGGATACGCTAGCACCACAACTGGAAGAGCTATACGTTGCACTGAACAATGGCACGGTTGCAGGGTATGAAGAGTTTGAAGCGCACTACTGTGAGTCGCCGCTTCCTCGCGCTTATCAGTGGGCTGATGGCAGTGCTTACGTAAACCACGTTGAGTTGGTTCGAAAAGCTCGCGGCGCTGAAATGCCAGAGAGTTTTTGGACCGATCCGTTGATGTACCAAGGAGGCTCTGATGCCTTTATTGGACCTTGTGACAACATCGAGTTTGCGAGTGATGAATGGGGTATTGATTTCGAAGGTGAAGTGGCTGTGGTAACTGGTGACGTACCAATGGGCGCGAGTGTTGCAGAGGCTCAGGAGTCGATTCGTTTGATCATGCTGGTGAATGATGTCTCACTGCGTGGGCTAATTCCCGCAGAATTAGCTAAAGGGTTTGGTTTTTTCCAATCTAAACCTTCTTCTGCGTTTTCTCCTGTGGCAGTAACACCAGACGAACTAGGCGATGCGTGGTACGAAAACAAAGTGCATTTACCATTGGTCTCGACCTACAACCACAAGCCGTTTGGTCGCCCGAATGCAGGTATCGATATGACGTTTGATTTCGCAGACTTAATTATTCACGCGACTAAAACGCGCCCGCTATCTGCTGGGGCGATTATAGGCTCAGGTACGGTATCCAACAAGCAGGGAACGGAACATGGCACTTCTATTGAAGAAGGTGGCGTTGGCTATTCATGTATCGCGGAAGTTCGCATGATTGAAACCATTCGTGATGGTAAGCCGTCGACTAACTTCATGTCGTTTGGAGATTCAATCAGATTGGAAATGTTCGATGCGGATGGCAACAACATATTCGGCTCGATTGACCAACAAGTTAGCCAATATCTCAAGCACTAACAATGCTGGTTGGGAGACGATATGAGCGATAGCATGATTTTATACGGATACTGGCGATCATCGGCGGCGTATCGTGTGCGTATTTGCTTGAATCTTAAAGAGTTATCGTATGATTCAAAATCGGTACACTTGGTGCGCAATGGTGGCGAACAACACAGTGACGAGTACCATGAGTTAAACGCTTCTGAACTGGTTCCTTTGCTGGTGGATGGGGAGGTTCAGTTAACCCAGTCACTGGCGATCATTCAATACTTAGAAGAACACTACCCGGATGTCACTGTGATCCCCGAGCAAACGCCGCTTCGATACCAAGCGCTAGCTTTGGCTCAGGATATTGCAATGGAGATTCATCCCCTGAATAACTTAAGAGTTCTACAGTATTTAGAGGGGGAGCTAGCTTGCGAACCAGAGCGCAAAGTCGCTTGGATTCATCACTGGATCCACAAAGGTTTTACAGCATTAGAAGAGAAACTTCAGAAGCATCGTAAACTAAATGGTGATTGCAAGTTTAGCCTGACAAGCTCGCCATCTATTGTCGATATTTGTCTGGTACCACAATTTTATAACGCACAACGCTTTGGTGTAGATACCTCTCTTTATCCAACCATTAACGCTGTTGTGCAGTCATGCAATCAACTGCCAGCTTTTATTGATGCGATGCCAGAGAATCAGCCAGACGCTAATAGTTGATTCTTAGCATACATAATGTATTAACAAAATTTAAACGAGCCAATCCAAGTGTGTGATTGGCTCGTTTTTATTGGTGAGCAAAATTTTCTGTTTCTCGCTATCGTCGTGGCGCCTCAAAATTGCGAGGTTTTGTTGCTCTGCATAACATTTCCATTTACGCTTTGAGCAACGAGTTGTTTTGGATGCACTTTATTTATGACCAACATTTTTATCATTGTTGTTCTTCTGGTTTTATTCTTCTTTGTTATTCAAAAGTACGTGATTAAGCACGATGACACGCGTGATTATCCTTATCGCTCGAAAGGCCCTCTGCTCAGAGGTCAAGAGGGTGCGTTCTATAATGCGTTAAGAGCGGCGGTAGGGGAGCATGCCGTAGTATTCGCGAAAGTAAACATGTCCAGTTTGGTTACGCCAAAAGAAATCAAAAATAAGAAGCAGTTTTTTGTCGCGAACAACCGTATATCTCGAAGCTATTTTGATTACGTTATTTGTGACCCAAGGACACTAGAGCCGCGCGTTATCGTTGAATTGGATAATGGGCAGGAGCTAAACAAGGGTAAGATAGAAAGACAAAAGTTATTGATTCATGTTTGTAAGACGGCCAACCTGCCTTTAATTGGCGCTTCGATAAAGCACAGTTATCAAGTTGGGCGATTACGTCGTTTGCTTGCGGCACACATTGATTTGATTGAGCCCGATAAAGAAGTGCGTTTTTGTAAAAAATGCGGCAGTCCGATGATCATTAAAACCGCAAGCCAAGGTGAGTTCAAAGGGAGACGTTTCTTTACTTGTAGCCGTCAGCCGAATTGTACATACACCGAAAATTATAACGTTGTGTTTGAGGCGGACGACTAAACACGACAATTAACCAGCAGAAACAAGGGGCTTTGATTAGAGATGATCAAAGCCTTTTTTGTATCAGTCATCAAGGCAGGGCCTATACTTTGAAAAAGAGGGCAGAATAGGGCAGCCATATGCGATACGGATGGATTTTATCGGCGTTGTTCATCGCATCGAATGTTAGTGCGATACCTAATTTGAAACCACTGGAGTGTGAATTGACAGAGACACCCCAAGATCATTTCTTGTTTTACCGAGAGCAAATGGTTTACCACAGTGAGCAGTTTGTCATATTTCAAAACTTCAAAGGCAGGGTGAGCACTCAAGTAGACGTCAAAACAGGAGAGTTGATCCGTACAACCTATATCGGCGAACCATTTAAACCTAAATATCAGATTTTGTTCGGCACTTGCCCTAAGGTATCGCAAACCTTACAGATTTGGATGCTCAGTGAAGTGCCTTACGACAATTAAGTGAGATAATAAAAGTTATATAGATCACACTTTTAAACCCTGCAGGCTCAGTCCTTGTCGATAAAATCATCTGAAAACGCGTGTTGAGTTTACATTTTCGCCAAACGGTTCAAAGTTGGTAAATTTGTGCTTGCACCGTCGTTCGCTTATAGCTAATATCCTCGTCGTTCCAGAGAAATGCGTCCGTAGCTCAGCTGGTTAGAGTATCGCCTTGACATGGCGGGGGTCGGTGGTTCGAGTCCACTCGGACGCACCATTCTGAATTGAATGGTTAGGAACATAAAAATTTGGGTCCGTAGCTCAGTTGGTTAGAGTACTACCTTGACATGGTAGGGGTCGGCGATTCGAGTTCGCCCGGACCCACCAAATTTTAGAAAAGCCCACCTTTTGGTGGGCTTTTTTGTGTCTGTAATTCATTAATACTCAAATAAAACTACTTCTTTTCTTGTCCTTGTTTTTGCTCTGCGTTAGCCCCTTGTTAAAGATAAAAGCGCACTACCTGATCCGCAACACAACCTCAAAACCCTAAATGCCAATGCATAAGGTGCATACGCTTCAAACCCACTAGAGCCGTCTATAAATTGTGTTGCGTGCCACTTGCTGTGGCACTAGAGACACTGACTACTAATCTAAATTATCTGGCGTGTGAAGATTAGTGCCGCATATTGTACATTTGTAGTCACCAGTCGCTTCGCCTTCCATTAATGAGCCAATTATTGCTGCAAATAGACCAGAGAAGAAACCTTTAGCTTTTTTCTCGGTCTTTTCCTGTGCTTTAGAGAAGCTTTCGTACCGATGTAGCGTTACTTCTTTACAATTACAGCAAAACGCTCTTGTCTCTTCAGAACCGTACATTTTTACCAATTGATTTACTCCCTGTAAGTTAATTTCCCCAAGTGGCGTTATGTTCAAGGGTAAGTCACACAAGACTGGTGTGTGACTTACCCTAAACACTAAAACTAACGTAATGTAAAACACCACATGTTATGAATGATTATTTAACGCCTTGTTATCCGAGCTTGCTAACTCTGCTGATTGAATAGTTGTGGCAATAAGCTCTTCAAACAGCTCTAATTGCCCAGCAGGTATCAATTGATTTTGTATAGCTTTTCGTTTGTTTGAGTCAAATAGCCGCTCTGTTAACCAACCAATTAGATACATCAGTGAAAGGCAGCCACCGGCCGTCGCTACATTACCGTCTATCACGAGAGGCAGATCCTGAACATCTCCTCCCATACTTTGTAGAACAGCCTTTGCATCTGGGTTTGTTGTTAATCGCTTGCCTTCTAGTAAACCGAGTTCATGGAGGATGAATGATCCCGCACAAATCGAACCTATTAGCTGCCTATTTGGATCAAGATTCAACGCTGACATAAATTCAGCATCTTTTAAAGCGGCTGGAATACCCCGTTTGCCGCTTGTAATAAGAACGACATCTTGATTCGTCACCTCAGAAAGGTGTCCGTCTGTTTTAACTTTCATACCGAGGTGGGAATGATGTTCAGATTTAGTTCCAAGTATACTTACTGTCCAACTGTCGGTTGTGCGCCCTAGCAAGTCATACATAAGAAAGAAATCGACATCCGTGAAATCATCAAATAAAACAACGCCGATTTTATACATAACATTTATCCTTTTGGACTTACTCGTAAGTCGCAAAATGTGTAGTAGGAGGGGAGGGGCATTCAATACACAAGCTTCTGCTGAGCACCTTAAACACCAAAGGCGGTGCAAACTAACAATGCCATGTGTACCAAATCCCTATTATAAAACTTTGTTATGTTTGTTTTATGAGCCCGCCCAGAAAAACTCAACCCTAATACCACTTGGGTCGTAACACATTAAATGTTTTGCGGGTCCTGTTTTAACAAGCTCGGGACCAAACTCAATTTCGATTCCCGACGCCATAAATTGATCACGCAACTCATAGAGTTGCTTCTCAGTCTCTACGAGTAAAGCTAAGTGATGCAAACCAATATTCGTTTTTCTGTCAAATGGAGTGGCGGCATCAGCCTTAGCCGCCCATAGTGTAAGCATGATATGCCCATCACTCACAAATATTGCCGGGTAGCCTGGATTTCTTTTTACTTCACTCCAACCTAATTGTTCAGTGAAAAACTTCGCGCTTGCTTCTAGGTTAGATACGGTTAAACCTACGTGGTGTATGCCTTTTGTTAACACAGTCACTTTGTTTCCTTACTCGTTTTAATGGCTATCAAACAAAGATAACTCGATAAAAAGTAAGCATCAATACACATATATTGATTAACTTCGTCAATCTATTCGAATACGGTAATCCAACTGGAAACATAACATTGTAAACAAGAAACCCAATCTTGAACTAAAAATTAAACTTAGAGTTCATTCTTAAGTACTGTATTAATCAAATACATTAATAGCCATAATATTTAAGCCAGCCTATAGGGCATATCATTCCATTAAAGGTTTGAATGTTCTTATCCAAGCTAACGTCTTCCAATTTGTAACAGTGAACAACATTACTAGTCGAAGTAGATGCTGGTGTTGAATACGTTACAGGTTTAGAAGCGTTTGCTTTATGTATTTCATGTGCTCGCTGCTGGTCTATCGCCACTTGATTCTTATGATTGTTAACTTCTCGCAATCCAGATTCTAGGGGTAGGTGCCAATCCTTACATGTTGTTCCTAAACCATCATTCTGAGACTGATATTCTGATAACGCTACACGAGCTTCATTTACAGACTGATCGATATCGGACTGATCGACTAGCCAAGTAGAAAAAGAATAGTTAATGGCCTCTCGATAGGTTTGATAATACGTTTTCAGGTATAGGCTGTAGCTGGCTTTGCGTAGACTGGCAAGCGGTTAGAAGAAAAGGGACAGGGAGTAGTTTTAGAAAAAATTTTTGGTTCATTTTAATCTTAAAATTAATGCAATCTTTTTCATTATCATAATACAGGACGATTGAAGAAAGTAGCATTTCTATCAGTAAGGGAATGTGGCTAACGCACTGATAAGGTGTGAGCAAAGTGATATCAAAGCCCTCAACACACCTTAACTACGAATACTACCGCATAACAAAGATGCTATGCGGTAGCGGTAGTATTCAGGCTTGAACAGTTTGTCGCACGTTGCTCTCGCCTGACAGCACGGAAATTCTCTCAAAATCTCGACTCGGGAAGTCAGGATCTACGTACACAAACATACGACTTATCATTTTTCCTTCAAACTCAAATACACTACAAAAACGCCCTGTGGAAACTTTGTTGTCCGGCCAAGAGGTACCATCACTCATTACGCCGCCTTCCTGTCCTTCAACAATCACCTTGTTTCCAGCAGTCGTTATTTGAAAGCCGTCTATGTCGTGCCAGATACTAATCAACGAGCTACCAATCCTATTGCCAAACTCCACTAAGGCACTCTTTCCTTTCGCTTGCCCAAATTTAGGAAAGAAAAAATCAACATCCTCTGAGAATAGATCCAGATAGCTAGGATCACCGGCATCTATTTTCTCGAAATACTTAACTACTAGCCCAACTAAATCGTCTTTTTCCATACTTATTTCACACCCATATAAGCTTTACGCATAACCTGAACGCTTGCATCTTAAACACAGAGTACATTTAAACTGAAATTGCCAAGAGTTGCGAATCTTATTGAAGTGCTTTGTTAGATGTAATCCGTTTAGCCTACGTATACACCATTGAAGTACTCGACGCGTTCTAACGTCATTCTTAACTTACATTCTTCAATCTGGACACCTTGCCAGGGTGAGGGCGTAGAAGACAGGCCCGTAAACTCACATTCGGCGTCTCTGTATTTTAGCCAAGCTCTTTGGGCCTTTCGAAATGGCTCTACCAGTTCGGTCTGAGACCATGTTTCCCTTAGTGCTTTTTCTTCCTCACCTATTCTAGCGATTGCTTCCTTGTAACTTTCGTTAAGCTCTTTATCTGCAGATTCCATTTTCTTTTCTACACACTGATAACCAGCCATAACGCCACCGCCTTTTACTTTGCAGGGATCTTCAACATCATCAGAGGCCAAGCAAGGTAAAGAAACCAACGCAAATATCATAAGTAATTTGTTCAAAATTGCCTCCAAGCTCCGAGTGCTTGTTAAACCGTTATCAGCTATTTTTCCTTTTTAATCATGCAGCTTTTTGTCTGTGCCTTCAAAGATAAAATAGAAGGTTAGTGATTCTAGTGCCTAAACAGAAGGTCAAAGAAGATTGATACACGGGTTAAATGACGCCGTAATCTGAGTTATTTTTAGTGGGCGTTTTGTGTCAATCTTTTCTGTGGAATCATTAGTTTGATGGCGTCTGAGGATGTTAAGATGACTCCCATTGAATTTATTATCGCCCTGAAACACCTAGGTTGAATTAAGTGGTGACTATTCCCCTCCAATCATGGAGTTGATTCAAAGGTAGGGCGATAAATGTTGCGATTCGTAATAAAAATTTATGCCAAGTGCAGTTCGCTATCGCGGCTTATATTGAGTTGGGCAATAACCTCTAATGATGTCTGAGTTTCGTAGCTTGTTGTGTTTCGTATTGCGCCCCGAAACCCTTTTACGCCACAATTTAAAGCTACTTGATTTGAGCCGGCTACGCATAAACTGAATCACGTCGGATTCATTCAAACCAAATTGGAATTCGATAGCCTCAAATGGGGTGCGGTCTTCCCATGCCATTTCTATTATTCTTGACTCAGTTTCCGAGGTCAGTTTCATTTCAAATAACCTATTTTAGAAAAGAGATTTCTACGACGGAAATTGAGTCTTGGTTCAAATGTTCTTATATGCGTGCTTAGTGTTTAGCGACTTAACACCTACAAAAACTTCTCAATGAGGACTTCGTCTACGTATTTCCCACGAACTTTTGCATGCTTCTTCGCGGTCCCTACGATTTCGAAGCCTTGTTTGAGATAGGCTGATAACGCTCGCTCATTATCGCTGCGAACGTACGCAAATAGTTTTTCGTAACCCTTTTGTTTGGCTACTTCGAATGTCGATTTGAAAAGCTGTTTAGACACACCTTGGCCACGAGCACCGTCACTAACAAACGTACCAATTATGCCAACATGGTCAAAAGCTTTTGTATATTGTGCAAAGGGCTCGATATTTTGGAAACCAATGACTTGTGAGCTATTTTCGGATAAAGCCACTGTAAACACGCCCCGTTCTGGGAAATGAGTAATGAACTCTTTTTCTTCTTCAGGTGTGAAAGGCGTATCTAATACAGTGTATAAACCTTCAATAATGATGGGATTGAGGACGTTTGTAATGCCTTCAGCATCACCTAAAGTTACCTGACGTACAATTAAATTCATGCCACTTAGCTCCTATTAAAATTAGGGCTGTTTTGTACATGAGTTGGAGACTTGCGGCAACAAGTAACGTCATTAAGTCGTAAAGAATATACCTATTACACTTAAACGGCGGTTAATAGTGCTGATTGTTACTTTAGTATTTCTGATATATCACTTTTTAAGTGACGGCTTAACTTCTACAGAATATTTCCACATCACGATCCCATTTTCTACAAGATCATAACTCGCGCTTTGACCCTCGGAGTTGAGTACAAATACCGGCATTTCCATCCTTGACGTAGCGCCGTCTCGGTTGCATGACATGGTAGCTTCAAGCTGTATGCTATTTTTGCTCGGTTCTGAAAGGGTTCCTAAGTACGTGCAGCCGTCGACAAAACTGGTTTTGCTTTTTCCTTTAGAGGATATTTCAAAAGTCGGAAAAATGAATGTTGATTGAGGCTCTGTTACTACCACATTTACTTGATAGTTCGTCGCTGAAAAAGTATTGAAATGAGCTCCAAGCATAAGTAAGAACAAGATTTTTGATTTCATAAACTCTTCTTTATTTCGATATTACTAGTTTGGTTACGGCGCTATTAACGTGACCACTTAATCTAAAACTTTACTGCGTAAGCATTAAAAAGGATACAAAGGTAGAGTAGTTGAATATGGTTAATCGGCCGTAAATAGTTTTATTAAGCGATCTTACATACCTAAAAGAGGTAAGTTCTTTCGCTTTTGATAGGTTAATGCTAATTCTAAACAGGTCTTGATTGAAGCTTCTGGCAAAGGATCGGATAAAGATAGAATTATTGCTCGATTACCCTGAAACTCAAGTGAGTCACTATACAGTTCGTGGAATGTGTCGACGAGCTTAGTTTGGCAATTAAAGAACAGATAATAACGACTAGGCGTTTTCTGTTTCCAATCCATCCTTACCGGGCTACCTGTTTTCACACTGTAGCTTGGCTCTCCCCATTTTAGAGATTCTTCAACTTCCCCCAGTTTTAATTCAGAAGCGATAGTTAAGACTATATTTCGTAGCTCTTCTATCCGAATACGCACATGTTTTGGATACTCATCAAATCTTGCCTTCACTGCATGGTTCATTGGTATCTCCTATAAATAGCGCTGTTTTGGGGTGAAGCCCAAGCATACTTTGGCTATGTAGCAATTACGTCATAATGTTATTAATCAATAAATCTAGCACATAGCCAAAATACTAAGCGTAAGGGTTTCCCTCGGTTACGTTTAGGATGCTCTGGGTGAAAACATGATGATTGACATGCCAAGCATAGCGACAGAAACCCCCACTATGTCCCAGAGCGTTGGTCGAACGCCGTCGATACACCACAACCATAGAATTGCGACAAAAATATAGACACCACCGTAAGCGGCATAAACTCTGCCAGTTGCGGTAGGATGTAAAGATAGAAGCCAAGCAAACATAGCAAGGCATAGCGCTGCTGGTACCAAAAGCCAAACTGACTTATCTTCCTTTAACCAGAGATAAGGTAAGTAGCAGCCTAATATTTCTGCAATGGCGGTTATAAAGAAAAGCCCAATGGTTTTGACTTCAGTCACTTAAACATTCCTATCTTTCTCTACAAATATATGATGCTTGTTAAATGGGCAATTGTTCGACTCATTACATTTCGCCCAGCTTAATCTTGGATTGAGCCTCACTCACGGTTTGTTTACCGAATAACAAATCCATCATCGAAATGATTCGTTTGTTGTCTTTACCCCATTTATCTGGATTCGCGCTGTTTGGTGCTTTAAATTCAACTTGTCCTACTTTTTCGTTATTTTTGTAGGCTTTGATCTGAGCATCAGCGATAAATGTTATAAAATCCCAGCTCCAGCGTGATACGTAAGTAAGTGTCAGCTCAGAGCTAACAGGAGGAGTGCCATCGCTTACGACTGTGCATTTATGGGCGGTATCCAAACACCAGTCTTGCATCGAATCTAAGAAAACATCTCGCGTGGCGTTGTCTTTTACGATGGTGATTTCCTTGCTCTGATTTTCTTTCGAGATTGTTTCTACCGTATACTTTGGTGCCGCACATGCGGCTAATAGAATAGGCAAGCTTAGAACGATGAGTTTTTTGTGCATCTTATGTCTCTTTTTTTAAATTTATATATTCAAACAACTTCAAGATACTGAGTTCAACGAGAATAACTAACAAGCATGGCAACTGTTATTAACAAAACCTTTAGAGTAGAAGGGTTTGTTTCGGGAGTATGCCAATGTCTCGAAGCAAATTATTAGTAAGAGATTGCTATAGCGTTATGTTAACTCTTGAACTTATGTCCGTATCAATGTCCAGAATTCTTCGCATTGAAGTTTTTGAAGTGCAATTCTAACGGAATTTTAAATTGCTGCATAATGCTCAATTAAGAGGAACAGGGGATCTTATCGTTAAACATAACGTGTAGTGCTGTAAATTCGTCCCTAAGACTAAGCTAAAAGGGCCTAATGTTTTAAAATAGCTTCTTGTCTATTCTGTTGTGTGAGTTTTCAATGCTGTCTCATACTAGCCACTTAAAAGAGCGCTGTAAGAACTCGTCTGCATTATCAAGGACGATTTCGCCGTGAGCCATAACCAATATATTAGGTTTCCAAGACAGCAATTTATTTAAGTGTTTTCGAGCCTCTTGTTTGCTAAACATAAAACTTAGGCGCCAATCCAAAGGCATTTTTCCATTCGGAGCAAGAATACCGGCCCCTTTAGCCACAAACCGCTGCCAGTAGTTAAAGTCCTGGCCAGAAAAATTCTCGACGAGGTCAGTAACAATTAAGGTCTTTGAAAGTCGATGATAAAACACACACTCTTCCATTAATGGAGAGCCAGAAAATAGTTCTTGTTCAATCTCAGAGTTCCAAGCATTACCGCCTTGGTTAAGTGAAGCGTGAAAGTGTATATCACGGCACTTCTTAATGACTTCATCTGTGCCATAAACTTCTGCGCTAGGATAGGCAGATACCCATTCAGATAAGAACAAGTGGTGTAAATGATTAGGAGCGATTAAGTATTTCACTTGGCCTAGATTGTTGATTTGCTCTCTAATCGAATTTGATAACTTAATTGGACTATGAATCCAAAGGCCACCATCAGAAAGCCTAACAATAGTCATACGAGTGGTGTATGGGAGTCCTAAGAATTGGACGGGATCTCCGTCAAATATCCATATCTCATGGGCTAACTTTTTCATGTCTCTCCAACCGTTAACACTGTATTAAGGCGGCATTTAAGTTACTCAAAAGCTGCCTTGTTGCACAATAAACGCTTCGCTAAGCGTAAACCAAAAATATTAGGTTTACCAAACCCTTATTGAGTGCAGCTGTATATCTTTGAGTATTTTTATACTGAACGGGCGTAAAGTAGTTTTAAGAGGATCATTTGACTTGATAGAACAAAACCCCGCTATTTTTGAGCAGGGTTTTGCAATTAGATAAAGGGGCTAACCGATGATGAAGAAGAAAATCGCGGTTGCAACAATACCAATCAACGCATAAGGAAACTGTGTGGTTGCGTGTTGCATTGCTGTACAGCCCGAACCTTGTGCAGATAACACGGTTGAGTCACTAAAGAAACAAGAGTGGCTCCCTGCCGCTGATGCTGAAAGCAGCGCTGCAACGGTTAAGTGTAGAGGCACACCAAGCTGTTCGCCCAAAGGTAGAACAATTGGCATCGCTACTGCAAACGTTCCCCAAGACGATGCCGTTGCAAATACCAACGCGCCCGTAATCATAAAGATAATCGCCGGGAAGTAAGACGCTGACAGGTAAGGGCTGACGGTCTCAATGACATACTGCGTGACGCCCAATGAGTCGTTGACCGATTTCAACATGAAACCACCAATAACGGTCGCAAGCGGCAGTAGCATAACCTTAATGCCATCATAAACAGCTTCGAACATGTCGTTCATCGAGATCAGTTTTTGTGCGCCGTAAAAGCTAATAGTAAAGATTAGCGCGACGAAAACACCAGCAAGTAGATCGATACCAAAGTACCAACTTGCGGCAACGAGTACGATCATCGGCAACAAGAAGTTGACAAGGCCCATGGTTGGGTTGGTATGTGCAGATACATCGGGACCAAAGTCGACATCTGTTGCACCGTCTGGACGAACTTGACCATTCTTCGCACGCTTTTCTGCCTTTTTCATCGCACCTAGATCTGGGATCTTTTCCATTGCAACCAGCAAAACAATCACCAGCGTTACCCAGCCGTAAGCCATGTATGGAATAGCTTCAATGTATGCTTTGATACCATCTCCCGCTTCTGCTACTCCGTTTGCTTCTAGCAACGAACTGAAGAAAATTGCCCAAGTGGAAATCGGTACGAGGATACAGATAGGCGCGGCGGTTGAATCCACAAGATATGAGAGCTTTTCACGCGAGATTTGGTAGCCGTCCGTAACTTTTTTCATTGAGGAAGAAATTGCAATCGCATTCAAATAATCGTCGATAAAGATCAGAATACCTAACGCAAAGGTCATCAGCATCGATTGCTTACGGCTTTTTACTTTCGTGACCAACATGTCGGAGAAGCTTAAGATACTGCCGCCTTTCTCCAAAATAGCAATTAGGCCGCCCATCAAACCACAAACGAGGATGATCCAGGCAATAGTTTCATCCATCATTACACTCATGGAAATATCAACAATCTGTTCTACCGCTTCAGTTGGGTTAAGCAGAAGAACACCGGCAATAGCGCCGCTAAAGAGGGCTTCCACAGTTCGGTGTGTTGTCAGCGCAAAGACCAATACCAACGCCGTTGGTAAAAGGCTCATCCATCCGTAGGCTTCGCCTTCCTCATGGTTCAAACCGATTGTGGTAAAAAAGACAAACGTCGCAACCGAGATTAAAGAAACAATAATGTGTTGAGAGTTGATTTTAAGAGGCGCATCCAGCGCCTTGGTCTGCGTAGTCATAAAGTTCATTTCCTTTGTTTATGCCGAGTGCAACATCCAGTCGATTTCCAATGGAGTAATCGCTCGCTCAAATTCTGCGAGTTCACTCTGTTTGCAAGCTAGATACAAATCGATAAAGTCTCTTGAGATGTATTGAGCCAGCTCACTGTGCTCCAGTCGCTCTAGAGCTTCTGACATACGCAGAGGTAACTCAATTGCATCATCACTGAGAGTCGGTGGACATTGATCTTTGGTGTAGCTTTCACTCGCTAATACTGCGGAAAGTACTACTGCAGCGAGAATGTATGGGTTAACGTCAGCGCCTGCTATACGATGCTCTATACGGCGATTTTTGCTATCGCTGATAGGCACACGCAACGCAACACCGCGGTGGTTTTCTCCCCAATCGGCTTTGGTTGGGACGTAAGCGCCAGGAACAAAGCGACGGTAAGAGTTAACGTTAGGACAGATTAGGGCCATGGCATCGGATGTTTGTGACAGCATCGCTGCCATGGTTTGATAGAAGAAAGCGCTCGCTTGACCGTCTGGCTGGCTAAAGTGGTTGTTACCATCTGTATCAACCAAGCTGAGGTGAATGTGCATGCCATTACCCGCTTGCTCACTAAAAGGTTTCGCCATAAATGTGGCGTCAAATCCGTGCTGATGAGCGACTTGGCGAATCAAGCGTTTTGCGATGATGATTTCATCACATGCTCGAAGTACATCTTTAGAATGGTTGAAGTTGATTTCGAACTGCCCTGGTGCCGATTCAGATAGGGCTCCGGAAGTGTTTAAACCTTGTTCTAATGCAATTCGATTAAGGTCGGCCAAGAAATCAGCGTAGTCATCTAGTCCATCAAGGTCGTAAACCTCGGTATCTTTTTCTCGAGTTTTTTTCGTGGGGTTAATTGCCGTTAATGGTTCGCCATTTTCGCCGCGGGTTTTGTCTATTAAATAGAACTCCAGCTCGAGCGCGACACAAGGATATTGGTCTTTAGCATGCAGTGTTTGCAATATAGAAGCGAGAATGTTTCGGATGAACAGTGGGTTAGGGTGCTGCCCGGTTTCATCCATCATACTAAGCAGTAGCTGACCAACTTGTTCTTTTGCCGTCGGCATTAAGGTGCCGCTGATTGGATAGCAGAGATTATCTGGCTCTCCGAGATCTTCTCCCAACCCGGCCGTTTCAACGACGTTACCTTTGGTATCTAGGGTGATGGTCGAAAGGGGGAGGGCAACACCTTTATTCAGTTTTTCTAGAGCATCTATCGGGATGCGTTTTCCTCTTGGGGTGGCATTTATATCGGTAAAGATGAGATCGATAAATTCAATATCGGGCCATTTTTGTTTAAAATTTTGTACTTCCTGTAGATACGATTCCATTTTCTTCTCCAAATAGCCTGACGAGTAGAAATTAGAAATAACCAAATTAACAAATAAATTACAGCACTCTGAGCGAGTTGTTTGTTTTTTAGGTTATTTTTAATTTAAACATGTACTTACACTGTGTTTTTGATGTTTAACGGCTGGTTTTTATGTCTTTCTGTTAACTATTTTGTAACAGTTGATTTTGTTTTGTTCAATATAATGAGCATAAATATTCAGTTTTGAAGCCTAAAAAGTGCTTTAGATCACGTTGTGACGATAATAATGGTCATCTGTGTTGATAATTTTGTACATGGTTTGTAGGGTTTGTGTTAAATAAATTGAACACGGACATATCATGGCAGATACACACAAACCCATCATTGGTGTGGTTAGCTGCGCTAAAGAGTTGGGTGGCTATCAGATACAAGCGGTCAACGACTTTTACCTTCGCGCCATAAAGGATTTTGGAGGACTACCGATTATGTTGGCTCCCGACATGTCGGGCGATGACGTAACCACCATCCTAGACATATGTGATGGTTTTCTTTTTCCTGGCAGCCACTCTAACGTTGCGCCACATCGATACAATGCAACGCACGAAGAGAGCTACAAAGATGAAGCTCGTGATGAGCTCTCATTCACGTTAATTCGTCATGCGGTTGACCAAAACATTCCGTGCCTTGGTATTTGCCGCGGCTTTCAAGAGATGAATGTCGCACTCGGTGGCTCGTTAAACCCAGCCGTTCATGACTCCGGCTTCAATGACCATCGTGAAGCGCCTGTTGAAGATTTCGAACAAAAATACGCGCCAGCACACGCTGTGCTAGTTCAAAAGCAGAGCTTATTTGAACAATGGCTGGTGCAAAATCATTGGGAAAACACCACCTTCTTTGAAGTGAACACACTACACAACCAAGGCGTCGATCAGCTTGCTCCTCTATTACAAGTAGAAGCTAAAGCCCCGGATGGCTTGGTAGAAGCATTTAGTCTTCCTAATCAAAAATTTTTCGTTGGCGTGCAGTGGCACCCAGAATGGGAAGCAAAAACCAATCATTTCTCTCAAATTTTGTTCAATGAATTTATGATGGCTACCTCTCGTTAAACGTTTGGAGCTGTATGAATGGACAATCAAGAGATTGGTAAAAATATTGTTCAGTTACGAAAAAAACATGGATTGTCACAAAGGGAACTAGCCGAGCGCGCTGGTATTACCCACAGTGCAATCTCATCCATTGAAAATGGCAAAGTGAGCCCGTCGGTCAGCTCACTACAAAAAATCGTTAATGTATTTTCTTTATCGTTATCAGAGTTTTTCACTTTTGAACAACCTTCGAACGATGAAGTGAAAGTAGTCATCAAACCGTCAGATCTTGTGGAAATCGGGAGCGAGACGGTGTCCATGAAACTGGTAACGAATGGCGACAAAGATCAAGTCATCGGATTCTTGATCGAGGAATACGCACCTTATGGAACCACTGGTGCGGCAGAAATCAAACACGAAGGCGAAGAGATTGGCACCGTATTAGAGGGTGAAATCACTCTGGAATATAAAGGGCAATCTCATGTCATAACAGCGGGCGAGTCGTACATTATTGATACGACGAAGCCCCATCGATTTACAAATCACACAGACAAGGCTTGTCGAATGATAAGTGCGCATACGCCAACCACATTTTAGTGGGGGCTTGCCTTGTGTGACCACAAGGAGAGCGTATGAAAACCCAAGAGCAATGGATTGAACTAAAAAACAATCTAAACATCGAAAACAGGGCGTACATTAACGGTGAATACAGTGCCGCTTTAACAGGGCAAACCATCCCGGTAGTTAACCCAGCAACAGATGAGATATTCACCGAAATCGCCCGTTGCCAAAATGAAGATGTTGATCTCGCGGTTTCATACGCTCGCCAAGCATTTCAATCCGGTCAGTGGAGCGAGAGTAGCCCAGCTCATCGCAAAGCAGTGCTTAAACAGTTTGCTGACTTGATTGATCAAAACCAAGAAGAATTGGCTCTGCTAGAAACGCTTGATACCGGTAAGCCTATCTCTCACAGCTTCTCTACCGATATTCCTGGTGCGGCGAGTGCATTACGCTGGTACGCAGAAGCAATCGACAAAGTATACGGCGAAGTTGCCCCAACCGAAAAAGATGTACACGCTTTTATTTCTCATCAACCAATTGGTGTGGTTGCTGCGGTTGTACCGTGGAACTTCCCCCTTTGGCTTGCGTGCTGGAAGCTTGGTCCTGCTTTAGCCGCTGGTAACAGCGTGATTCTAAAACCGTCAGAAAAATCTTCTCTCACCGCGATATTTCTAGGTCAACTTGCTTCTCAAGCGGGCTTACCAACAGGCGTTTTCCAAGTCATTACGGGTTTTGGTTATGAAGCTGGCGACGCGCTGGCGAAACACCAAGACGTAGACTGCATCGCCTTCACAGGCTCGACGCGCATTGCAGGCCAACTGATGGTCAGATCGGGTGAGAGCAACCTAAAGCGCGTGTTTGCAGAAGCGGGCGGCAAGAACGCGAACATCGTGTTTGAAGATTGTGATGATTTAGACCGCGCAGCAGCAGAAACCGCTGCAGGGTGTTTCTACAACCAAGGTGAGGTGTGCGTCGCGGCAACCCGCCTGCTTGTTCACGAAAGCATCAAAGATCAGTTCTTAGAAAAAGTTATTCAAGCGTCGAAAGCGTTCACGCCAAAAGACCCAATGGACCCAAGTTCATCCATGGGAGCGCTTATCGATCAAGATCATAAATCAAAAGTGTTGGAATACATCTCGTTAGGTGAATCAGAAGGTGCAAACGTACGTTGTGGCGGCGATGTCGATGGGCAAGGTGCATTTGTTTCCCCAACCATTTTAGACAACGTCGACAACAAGATGCGTGTCGCTCAGGAGGAAATTTTTGGTCCGGTGCTGTGTGTCATTCCATTCAAAGACGAAGCGCAAGCAATTGAGATCGCTAACGATTCGAAGTACGGCTTAGGCGCGGCACTCTGGAGTAGCAATATCAACCGCGTTCATCGCGTAGCAAAACGACTGCAAGCCGGCTCGGTTTGGGTTAACAACTACAACGAAGGTGACATGACGGTTCCATTTGGTGGATTCAAAATGAGCGGAAACGGTCGAGACAAGTCTCTCCACGCGATTGAAAAATTCACCGAAACCAAAACCACTTGGATTCGCCTCCATCCTTAAGCCTGCTGACGATTACGATAAATAAAGGAATAGTTCTATGAACAAGCATACGGATTCGTTCTACGCGCACTCTGTGCCAAACATGCCGGAATACCCACAGTTGCAAAACGACATCGAGTGCGATGTGTGTGTAGTCGGTGCGGGATTTTCTGGTCTTTCTTCTGCACTACACCTTGCAGAAAAAGGTTTTAAAGTCGTTGTGCTAGAAAGCGCAAAAGTGGGCTTTGGAGCAACTGGTCGTAACGGTGGCCAAATCGTTAACAGCTACAGCCGAGATGTTGACGTGATTGAAAGCCGTTACGACCAAAACCAAGCTAAAGCTCTGTGCGATATGATTTTTGAAGGCGGCGATATCATCCGTGGCCTGATCGACAAATACGACATCAACTGTGATTACAAGCAAGGCGGCTTGTTCACGGCACTGAACAGTAAACAACTCAAAGGGCTAGAAGAACATAAGAAGAACTGGGAGCGTTACGGCAACGACCAACTGACTCTGCTTGACGCAGGAGAGGTAGAACAAGCGGTAGGCACTAAAGTATACACTGGCGGCTTACTGGATATGCGCGGTGGTCACATTCACCCGCTTAAACTGGCATTGGGTGAAGCTGCTGCGTTTACGTCTCTAGGTGGTCAAATCTTTGAGCAGTCGGCGGTCGTGTCGATTGACAAAGGGATTAACCCAGTAGTGAAAACGGCGAAAGGCAGCGTGAAGAGCAAGTACGTGGTACTGGCAGGTAACGCCTACCTTGGTGGTTTGGCACCAAACATCAGCAACAAAGCGATTCCGTGTGGCACACAAGTGGTGGCGACTCAGCCTTTGAGTGATGAGCAGCTAAAACAAGTGCTGACCAGTGACTACTGCGTTGAGGACTGTAACTACTTGCTTGACTACTTCCGCTTAACCGCCGACAAGCGTTTGTTGTTCGGAGGTGGCGTGGTTTACGGCGCACGTGACCCAGAAAACATTGAAGCATTGATTCGTCCGAAGATGGAGAAAGTCTTCCCACAATTGAAAGGCATCAAGATTGATTACACCTGGACAGGTAACTTCTTGCTGACTTACTCACGCATGCCGCAATTTGGCTCGTTTGCAGACAACATTTACTACCTACAAGGCTACAGCGGTCACGGTGTAACGTGTACTCACCTAGCAGGTAAGTTGCTGGCCGAAGCTCTGACCGGACACGCTGAACGTTTCGACGCGTTTGCTGCACTGAAACATTACTCCTTCCCGGGTGGCCGCCACTTCCAAATTCCGTTTACGGCAATGGGCGCGGCTTACTACAACCTACGTGACAAACTGGCGATTTAAGAGATAAGGAATATCCAATGAGCAAAGTGGTGAAATTTGCAGCCCTTCAACTGACGAAAAGCTGGGATCTGGAAGATAACCTAGCCAAAGCAAAAAAGGCGATTCGTGAAGCAGCACAAAACGGTGCGAACGTGATTCTTCCGCAAGAGCTGTTCGCCGCACCTTACTTCTGCAAAAAACAAGAAGCGAAGTATTTCGAGCTTGCAGAAGAAACGGAGAATTGTCGTCTTATTAAAGAGATGAGTGCGTTGGCTAAAGAGCTCGGCGTGGTGATTCCTGTCAGCTACTTTGAAAAAGCGGGCAATACGTTTTTTAACTCGCTAGTGATGATTGATGCCGATGGTACGGTACTAGATAACTACCGCAAGTCACACATTCCTGACGGCCCGGGCTACAGCGAGAAGTACTACTTTAGCCCTGGCGATACCGGTTTCAAAGTGTGGCAAACCAAGTTCGGTAAGTTCGGTGCTGGCATTTGCTGGGACCAATGGTTTCCAGAGCTTGCACGCAGCTTGGCTCTGCACGGCGCGGAAGCGATTTTTTACCCAACTGCAATCGGTTCTGAGCCTCAAGATCCGACACTGGATTCACGTGACCACTGGCAACGTACAATGCAAGGTCACTCGGCAGCAAACCTCGTTCCAGTGATTGCGTCAAACCGAGTGGGCACTGAAGTCGATGATGGTATCGAGACCACGTTCTACGGCTCTTCTTTTATCACTGACCACACTGGTGCAAAAATTGCCGAAGCACCGCGTGAAGGTGAAACCATCATTTACGCAGAAATCGACCTCACTACGACAGCGAAAGCGCGTCACGCGTGGGGCTTGTTCCGCGACCGTCGTCCAGACCTTTACACCAGCGTTGGCAAACTAGCCGTTTAAAGAGGCGTTAAAATGAAGTTATCGACAACACCAGCGCAGGATGGCTTCTATTTTCCGGCTGAGTTTCAGCCGGTTAGTGAAGTTTGGCTAGCGTGGCCAGAAAGGAAAGACAATTGGCGTGATGACGCATTACCCGCGCAAGAAACCTTTGCCAGAATCGCGAACTTAATCGCGGAAGTGACCAAGGTGTGCGTGGCGGTATGCTCGCACAACTTTGACCGAGCGCGTCAAATGCTCCATTCAGACGTACGTTTGGTGGAAATCCCATTTAACGATGCGTGGATGCGCGATATTGGGCCGACCGTGCTTGTGAATCAGGCGGGTGAGCGCCGTGGGATTAGTTGGCAATTTAACGCGTGGGGCGGCGAATACAACGGGCTTTACGATAACTGGCAGCAGGACGATCTTGTCGCTGGCTCGGTGTGCGACATCATCGGTATTGATTATTACCGTGCACCGTTTGTACTTGAAGGTGGGGCGATTCACACCGATGGTGAAGGCACCCTTTACACCACAGAGGAGTGCTTACTCAGCCCAGGACGTAATCCGCAGTTGAGCAAAGCGCAAATCGAAGAGCAGTTAAAGGCGTACCTCGGTATCGAAAAAGTCATTTGGTTGCCAAATGGTTTATTCAATGACGAAACAGACGGCCATATCGACAACCTGATGCACGTTATCGCACCGGGTAAAGTGGTACTAAGTTGGACCGATGACCCAAGTGATCCGCAATACGCGTTATCTCGTCAAGCGGAACAAGTACTGAAATCTCAGCACGATGCGAAAGGGCGCAATATTGAAATTGTCCGTTTGCCATTACCGGGTCCGTTGCATTACAGCGAGCGCGAAGCCAATGGCATTGACGCCAGTTCGGGAATGAGTCGACAAGCTGGCGAACGCCTAAGTGCCTCTTATGCGAACTTTCTTATCGTCAACGAGCATGTGTTCTTGCCGATGCTGGACGAAGAGACCGACGCTATGGCGATCGATATTTTGCAAAACGCGATGCCGGAATACCAAATCATCGCGATACCGTCGAGAGAGGTTCTACTCGGCGGAGGGAACATTCACTGTATTACGCAGCAGATCCCTGCTTAAACATAAACTCGCCGCTGGCTTAGCGGCGATGATGAGTTGTCAAAAGGAATGACCATGCAACAGATACAAAACCAAAGCCTTGTTTCGTTTATGGTAGCGAATCCACAACAGGGCATTGCAGTGACTAATCCGGCGACCGGAGAACTTCTCGGGTACGCACCAGTTTCAACCGAAAACGACATTTTAAATGGCATTGAACGTGCCAGTGTGGCGCAGAAAGAGTGGGCGGCACTGCCAGCAAAAATGCGTGCTGGCATGCTCAATCGTTGGTTCCAACTCCTGTTAGAAAACAAAGTCGACCTTGGCCGTTTGATGACGTTAGAGCAAGGTAAGCCGCTAGCGGAAGCTCAAGGTGAAGTGCTTTACGGCGCGAGCTTTATCGAATGGTTTGCTGAAGAAGCGAAGCGTACCTACGGTGAGACGATTCCTGCGCCAAGTGCGGACAAGCGTTTGGTGACCATCAAACAGCCAATTGGTGTCGCCTGTGCGATTACACCTTGGAACTTCCCAATTGCGATGATCACGCGCAAAGCAGGGCCAGCTTTAGCAGCAGGCTGTAGCTTTGTGGTAAAACCATCTGAATCTACGCCGCTGTCTGCGTTTGCGGTTGCAGAGCTTGCCTATCAAGCGGGTATCCCACGCGATGTGCTGCAAGTGGTATTGGGGGAAAACTCCCGTCAGGTCGGTGCTATCTTCACTTCACACCCGTTGATTCGTAAGTTGTCTTTCACTGGCTCTACTCAAGTCGGTAGCGTGCTGATGCAGCAAAGCGCGGCTGACATCAAACGTACCTCAATGGAGCTCGGTGGCAACGCGCCATTTATCGTATTCGATGATGCGGATATTGATGCAGCTGTGGCAGGCGCGATGGCGTCGAAATTCCGTAACGCAGGTCAAACGTGTGTTTGTGCGAACCGTTTCTATGTACACAGCAAAGTGTATGACGAATTCGTTGCTAAGTTTGACGCTGCGGTTCAGCAGCTCAAAGTTGGTAACGGATTGGAAGAGGGGGTCAACATTGGTCCAGTGATCAGCGAGTCAGCGAAGCAAGGCATTCAGACGCTTATTGATGGTGCTATCGAGCAAGGCGCGAAGCCGGTTTCAGAGCTTAAAAAGCTCGATGGTCTATTTATGCAGCCAGTGGTTCTCAAAGACGTTACTCACGACATGAAGATTGTTTCCGAGGAAATCTTTGGCCCTGTCGCGCCAGTGATTCGTTTTGACAGCGACGAACAGCTAGTCGAAATGGCGAACGACACCATCTACGGTCTCGCGTCGTACTTCTACAGCCAAAACATTCACCGTGTTTGGAAAATCGCAGAAGCGCTCGAATACGGCATGGTCGGCATTAACGAAGGTATGATCTCTACTGAAGTGGCTCCTTTCGGTGGTGTTAAGCAGTCCGGTATCGGACGTGAAGGAGCAAAACAAGGTATCGATGAATACATGGACGTGAAATATCTCTGCTTTGGCGGCAACTAATTAAGGACAAAACAATGACAAACCAACAACTACACGAAAGAAGAAGCCAAGTTATCGCTCAAGGCATGGGCGCACTGTACCCACTTTACGTCGAGAAAGCAGAAAACGCTTACGTATGGGATATCGAAGGCAACAAATACATCGACTTTGCAGCGGGTATTGCGGTGACTAACACCGGGCATTCTCACAAACGTATCAGTGAAGCGGTAAAAGCTCAGTTGGACAACTTCTCGCACACGTGTGCGATGGTTACGCCATACGCGTCATTCGTAGAGCTGGCTGAAAAGCTGACAGAACTTGCACCAGGTGAGACTAAGAAGAAAGCGATCTTTCTAACCACTGGCGCCGAGGCGGTCGAAAATGCCGTAAAAGTGGCACGCGCTCATACAGGCCGTAGCGGCGTGATAGCGTTTAAAGGCGGCTTTCACGGTCGCACAAATATGACGATGGGGTTAACTGGTAAAGTTGCGCCGTACAAAGCGGGCTTTGGTCCTTTCCCGAACGAAATCTACCACGCGCCGTACCCAAATGCGTTCCAAGGCATCAGCGTTGAGCAAAGCTTACAAGCGATCGACGATCTATTTGCTTGCGATATTGAACCTTCACGCGTTGCGGCGATTATCTTCGAGCCAGTGCAAGGCGAGGGCGGCTTCTACAAAGCACCTGAAGCGTTTGCACAAGGCTTGCGTCAGCTGTGTGATAAGCACGGTATCATGCTGATTGCCGATGAAATCCAAACAGGGTTTGCTCGTACCGGTAAAATGTTTGCAACAGAGTATCTAGGCATTGAACCTGACCTAATGACAATGGCGAAAGGCATTGCTGGTGGTTTCCCAATCTCAGCGGTAGTTGGGAAAGCGGATGTGATGGACTCTGCACTACCCGGTGGTTTAGGTGGCACTTATGCGGGCTCGCCACTTGGTTGTGTTGCAGGTCTTGAAGTGCTGAAAATCATCGAAGAAGAAGACTTGTGTGCTAAAGCAATGGGCATCGGTGAAGTGGTCAATGTTCGTATGACGAAACTGCAACAATCAGTGCCTGCTATCGGTGAAATCCGTACCACGGGTGCAATGATGGCGATTGAGTTTACTGACCCAGAATCAGGCAAACCACTGCAAGAGATGACCAAAGCGGTGATTTCTAAAGCGCAAGAAAATGGTCTTATCCTGCTTTCTTGTGGAGTAAAAGCGAACGTGATTCGTCTGTTACCTCCATTGACCATCGAATCTGACGTGCTAAATGAAGGCCTAGATAAGTTGGAAAAAGTGATTCTTGAAGTGGCGTAATTCACGCACTTTTAAATAGCAATAACAAATCAAGGAAGCGGTTGGCATCAATCGTTTCCTTTTTATTTTTTTAACGTATCTGCTGCCTATCTAAAAAGTATTGCTCAAGCTCCAAGTTGTCACTCTTATTACGGATGACTTAACAGTTGGGCTCGTTCTTACTTTCCACTTAGTCGCTACTTTGTTCTCCTCGAATGTGGTTTGGTGCTCACATTCTAAATCCCGACATCTGAAAGCCACTTGAGTCTATAATTTTATTGAGCGTCATTCCTCACTTTTTGGACTATAGAAATGAGATAGTATTCATATCCCACTTAGGTTGCTTGACAGATTAGCAGGACGAACTTTGATAACAAAGAATACAAGGTATGCCATTTTACTCGGCTTAGTTCCCATCGCCATATTTGTAGTGGCCTTTCATTCGATAACCAACTTTTACGTCAACTCGGTAAAAGCGTCGAAAATAGATGCTTACGTAGATTATTTAAATCAAAGGTCTGCCTATTTGGACGGAGCAATAGTGAAGCAGATTGCTCAGTTAGATTTTACTTGTAGTGATAGTGATGTAAGAACTTTACGCGACCCACGTTTTTATAACCGTTACATTCGTTTTATTGCGATGACCACAAAAGGCGGAAAAACGTGTTCCACGGTTGGTAGTGAAGTGTCTCGCCCATCTAGTAGTGAACGATTTCAGATGGATGAGAACTTTTTCGCATCACTTATTTTGCCGCAACAGAATGACCAAATAGAGTGGATGGTCATTTATGATAATGAACACGTTGAAGTCTTCTGGGTGCTTGATAACAGTTGGGTTAACGAGGTAATAAAAACGCCTTGCAAAGACTGCCTATTTGTAGAGTTTAAGTATGATGAACCAATATTTGGTGATTTAACGATAAGCCGTGGCAAAGCGAATATTGCAGGAGAAGAAAACGCACTCTCAAAAGAGTTTTTCTTTTCAGGAGAGTCTCAAGCCAACATGCTCATCAAGATATTCAGCGGTGAAAAACTTAAAAATTATGCTCAGGAAAGAGTACTTTTGTGGGGCGGTCTTGTAAGTGTGCTTGCTGGTCTTGTGACTGCCTTTGCATACATATCTGGTAAAAGCTTGAGAAAATCCATTACAGGTCTAATTGAAAATGGGATTAGTAATGCAGAATTTATTCCTTACTACCAGGCGATTGTCGATAGTCGCGATGGTAAGACAGTAGGATATGAAGCTCTGATTCGATGGTCGCGACGTGATGGAATGGTGCCACCAAATATGTTTATTGGTGCTGCAGAAGAAAGTGGCCTGATTATCCCGATGACCAATCAGCTTATTCGTAAAATCATACAAGACTTAAGTGACTTACCCGAGCATACGTGGGTCAGCATCAATATTGTTTCCTCCCATTTAGAGTCAGGTGTATTAACGAAGTTGCTGTCGGAGTTAAATTGGCCAATCTCTAATAGAATTCATTTTGAATTGACCGAGAGAATACCAGTAAAAGACACTGAGGCCGCGAAAAAAGAGATTTTGTATTTAACGAATAAAGGCTACAAGTTCAAAATTGACGATTTTGGTACCGGATATGGTGGCTTTTCTTACCTACAAGATTTGGGCATCCGATGTTTAAAAGTGGATAAGATGTTTATTGATCCAATAGGATCTGACGACCAAAAATTGAAAGTGCTGGACTCAATTGTGTCTGCAGCGAACAAAGCGGAATGTGAGATGATTGCAGAAGGTGTAGAGAGCCAGGCTCAAGTCGAATATCTGGCTCAGCATGCGATTTACCTTATTCAAGGTTATGTTTACGCTAAACCAGAGCCCCTGACTAACCTTGCAAGCGCTTAACAGCCATAATGTCAAAACGTACCGTTTTAAAGGTGTCAGTTGCCTAGGTTAGCGCTGATTTCTGCTGATGGGGTTACACTTGAGGATTCCTAACACTCTCATTACTTCTAGAGTGTTAGGAATTAACGTTACTTAGGAGGAGAGTGCGGCTCTTTTCGTTTTGATTGACGTAATGAGCTGAGGTAGTAATGACATTACGATCATTCCTAGCATTAAGCTGTATTGCAGAGGAGTGAACGTTTCCCCCAATAGCAGTAGGCCCGAAACAATGCCTGCGACAGGGTTTGCAATACCACCAAAGGTAAAATCTACGACCGACATCCGCTGTAATAACCATACATACATGCCATACCCTAATGCAGTGTTCAGAATAATTACCCACAGTAACCCTAGAATATTCGTCATGGATACGTCCTGAACGACCGTAACATATGGCTCTGGATTGTTTATCGCCAGCACACTTGTTGCGATAGACATAATCACGCCACCCAAAATGAGCTGCCATGTTAGCACTGTCCACCAGTGCATTTTTGTACCTAGTGACTTTGTTACGCTACTTCCTATCACGATGCACATAATGGCGGAGATCATCGCAAGTAAGCCCACGGGTTCGAGAGAAATAGAGCTAGGATCAAATAAGAACCAAGCTAAAGTAATCAAAGTTGCGCCGCTTATCGCTTGAATGCCACTAGGCTGACGTTTGTAGACCGCCCAACCAAACAGCATCGCAAAAACGGGGACCGAAACCATACCAACACCAGAGATGGCAGAAGGAAGCGTCAACGCCATGACAAAAATGAGACCAAAGAAGCAAGCGATGTTGATGGTTCCTAAAACAAGCAGCACTTTCCACTCACTTCTTTTTGGAAACGAGGGCTTTATTGCCAGCAACAAAAGACCCGCAGGCAGTGCCCTTAGAGCACCAAGTAAAACGGGAGGCCAGTCCGGTAGAGTAAACTGAGTAACAGCGTAAGTCGTCCCCCAAAAAAAGGCAGGAATCATCGCAAGTAAAATGTTCATGTTAAATATCTTTATGTAGAGATAATTAAATGTAACGATATCGGCAAGGTGGCTTTTTGTAAAGTATCTTTATGTTAAAATAAAAAATATATGATGTTTGGAGAGAAATAATGGATGCAATTGATAGAGTGGTAGAGCAGTGGGCGAGGGAGAAGCCAGACCTCGACACTGAACCGATGGCAATAATGGGTCGACTAATGCGAATTGCAAAACACATGGAATCTAGGGTCGCCGAGCTACATAAGAAGTACGATCTGAAAATGGGTGAATTTGATGTGTTAGCGACACTGCGTCGAGCTGGTTCACCATATTGTCTTACTCCCTCAGCGTTAATAGAGTCGATGATGCTCACTTCGGGTGCGATGACTAATCGCTTAGATAAACTAGAGAAGAAAGGGTTTATTACCAGAACCCATAGCAAAGAAGACCGACGTAGCGTCACCGTTGAACTAACAGAGCAAGGCTTAACCTTAATTGACAAGCTAATTTTGGAGCATGTAGACGTTCAGCAATCGTTATTGCATGGTTTAGAAGGCAATGAAAAAGAGCAGGTTAACCAGGCGTTAAAATTGCTATTGCCACAATTTGAATGAGAACGCAGAAGGAGGCAGGGGATATGAAAAGCAAAGAACTAGAACAATACTTAAGTACCTTCATGTGTGCAGAAAGCGATTTCCCATTTGGGCCTGAAGCGCTTGTTTACAAAATCAAAGGCAAGATGTTTGCCATCATTGCAGAGAGAAAAGGTCGGGAGTATGTCAGCGTAAAAGTAAAACCAGAAGATGGAGAAGTCTTAACGTCGCAGTTTACGGACATTATCCCGGGTTATCACTTAAATAAGCGTCATTGGATAACGGTTTATTTTAACGGTGATGTCGAGGATGGGTTGATTCAAGATTTGTGTGAACGCTCTTATGCTCTTGTCGTTGCCAAGCTGCCGAAAGCACAACGAGCGTTGCTTGGTGAGTAATCGGCAACGCACTGGCCTCTGTTGTTTTGTCGCTCGTTGCTCGTAGCCTTTACGGAAAAATTCGCACCTTTTTCATCCTCGGGCTATATAAGAATAAGAAGGTGGAAAAGGGGAATGATATGCGAGCATTATCTGAATGGCTAAAAGAATACGGGGAGAGTCACCAAAACCCTATCAACCAAAAGATTCACACAATCGCAGTTCCAGGTATTTACCTTTCTGTGGTTGGACTTATTTGGTCGATTCCCCAGATTTCATTATTAGGCTTCGAACTTAATTGGGTTTGGGTAGCGGTGATCCCCACTTGGGTTTTCTATTTTCGTTTGTCTCTGAGCGTATTCATGATGATGATCGGCTACACATTAGCGTGCATTGGCCTTATTTGGTCTCTAGAGGTATTGATGTTGCCCGTTCTGCATATTTCTATGCTCTTGTTTGGTGTATTGTGGATATTGCAATTTATCGGTCACAAGATTGAAGGTAAAAAACCGTCGTTTTTTGAGGATTTACAGTTTCTACTCATCGGCCCGATTTGGGTGTTCAGAAAACACTAGCGATAAGCAAAATCAGGCATCATCCGAATGACACAAGACATATAACGTTCAGAGATTATGTAGCTCTTACTACAGAATACCTCTCCTTCTTATTGCCACGACAAGCATTCACTTTAGATACGCACTATGATTAAAGAGGTGCCAACGCACTTTACGCTATCGAGATACTTAAACTTACGGCAAGTTTACTTTAGGGGGATGAATGTACGACCGACAATATAAATATGCCTATTGGAGAGAAGAGCGTAAAAAAGGCAAATGGCACTATATATTAAAGTCCTTCTTTATGATTTGTTGTGCATTACTGCTTGGTAAAGTCATCGGTTTGTTCATTTTTGGAGAGCTGCATTCTTTAAGCGACATTTGGGAACAACTCCCAGCGGATGTTTTTATTATGATGCTCGTGGGCTTTCCAATTAGTGTCCTTGGTTGGTACCACGAAGAGTCAAAGTTTTTCCGGGCACTGCGACGCAAAGAAAAGCGGTTAAAAGGCAATCAAAATAAACCGAAATAGAGTAACCTTTGTCTCTGTTTGGATTGCCACTTACCTATCTGATCGATTCTATCCCTTCCAGTTGTTTAGCGTTTAGTTACGTGTTGCAAAAAGCCTTCTTAATACAACAAACAGCCCCCAGTGTTGTGGAAGTTGGTACTGTAAGAAACATTAAAAAACGAAGTTGAGCATTAGCGTATAAAGGCTCGCACTGTCATCCTTTGGGGCTGATGAAAACGCGCCAGAGCTATTATTGTAGGCGTTGAACCTTTGCCATTCTGCGTTTAGGGAAACGTTGTAATCTAGGTCGTATCTCAATCCGAGTAAGAAACTGTCTCCACTTTTTTTATCCCGACTATTAAACTGCTGACCGTAAACAATATAAGGAGTCAACTTTTTTACATTATAACTTGTTGTCGCGTACCAAGATGAGGAAAGATTGCTGGTCTGTCCTTCTGCCATAATCACAATGTTATCGAGCTCGTATCTTAACCCTAGAGAGAACAGATCGATCGTGTTGTTTTTTTCTGTTTCAACTAGACGGTCAATGATTGTGGTTCCGCCACCGGGAGTGGACTGCTCAATGTTAGAGAGCGTCGTTGTTTGATCATAATCGCCGTGGAGGTAGGAAAAATTCCAACGATAGCTCTCTCCGCTTAGCGTTAAGTTCATCCCTGCAGTATTGTTTGACTCAATTTCCAATTCAGTACGTTCATTGATGGTTACGTCACTATTGTCTTTAAACCCGACAAACGGCATGGCAGTAAGTACGACTTGCTCATTGAGGTCATGAATCCAGCGTGCAGATAGGCCGTTATAAGCCGTGATACCTAGAATGCTGTCATATACCTCATTCGGTGGGCGGGCTTGGGTAAAAGCGTGGCCGACATAGTTGTACTCAGACATCAAAAACAGTGGCAGTCTTAAGCGTCCTCCTCGTATTTCTATGTTTTGATAGGTATAAGCCAAATACGCCCACTCGAGCTGAGGCGAGCTCCAATGGTCTTGCGGGCGCTTTACGACTTGTGCGGATGCCCGAAATGCCTTGTGAAAATAATCGAGCTGCATGCCGAAAGTGGTATCGCAATCGAAACAAGATTCATCGCCAATAAAGCGGTTAACTAGTAACGTAGTTGGGTTATCGGATTTTGCCCACGAAGTAGAGCCAAAACCACTTAAAGAAAGTTGTTCTGTTAGTTCAATCGTGGCTGAGCTCGGAAAGGTCGCGATACTCAGCGATAACATGGTTAAATATTTTTTCATATCAATTCTCCGAGCTAACCACACATAAAACATGAGCATTACTAGGGACGCTCGATGTTGGGGCATAACCAATTCTATTGGGCTTCTCTTGCATCCATGCTATGAGGTCATCAATGCTGGAGCGTGCAATCACTTTTGGCGGTCTAGCTTTACCTGAAAAAGACAAGCTTGCCCAATGCGCGTTCATTTGCGCTAAATTTTTGTTGAGAAGATAACGATAGAACTCAGCTCTTTCTGTTGATGTCGCAGGCCAGTCAGAGAGTTCAATTCGCTGGCCTTGTAAAAGTTGCGTCTTCCCTCTGTACAACTTTCGCGCTTTATTGACAGTGAGCGGAGAGAATTCGTCATTAAATGAGAAAACGGCGTAGCTCTCTGCAGCGAGAGCTTGGCAATTTAATGAAAGAAGGGCAATCAGAATAAACAGATAGCGTTTTATGTAACGCAAAGGAAAAGCAACGCGAGAATGATTTCTACTCATAGAATCCACCTACATTGCTTGTTCAATTTGATACAACAGTTTTTCTTTGCGCACAGGCTTTGGTACGTAGGCATCCATTCCTGAATCAAAGCAGCGTTGAATATCATCATCAACGACGCTTGCTGTTAATGCGATAATGGGCGTCTTAGCTAATCCTTTACTCGCTTCATAAGCTCTAATTTGCCTAGAAGCTTCAAACCCATCCATTATGGGCATCATGCAATCCATCAAAATAACATCAAACTTTCCATCTTTTTGGAACATTTCGACTGCAATTTGTCCGTTTTCTGCGACTTCGAATTGATAGCCTGCTTTAGATAGCAATAGAGAAGCCACTTTCTGGTTCACTCTATTGTCTTCGACAAGCAAGATACGTTCGGAGCGAATAGGCGTTACCGTTGCTTCTGGTTGCTCTGAACTCGCAGGTAGTTTATGAGTTGTATCGAGAGTAGTGTTCTCTTGGTGTGGTTCAGCAGGCGTCGTGTTGGAAACACGTAACCCAATTGCCTTATCTAACTTCTCTTTAAGCAACCCTGCTTTAAACGGTTTGGGCACATAGTCATCCATTCCAACGTCAAAGCATTTTTGTATATCGTCATCGACCACACTTGCCGTTAGAGCAATAATCGGAATTCTGAAAGCGCGTTTTTCTTTTACTTCTATTTGACGAATTATTTGGGTGGCTTCAAATCCATCCATTACGGGCATCATGCAGTCCATTAAAATTAGGCTGTATTGATTCTGTTGAAATTTCTCAACCGCTTCTTGTCCGTTTACTGCGACATCAAAGTCGAAGCCAGCTTTTGTGACGTGTAGCCCCGCGATTTTTTGATTGACCGTATTGTCATCAACGACCAAAATTTTCGGCAAAGATTTAACATGTTGCGCTGAAATGCTCTCTTGTTGTGCGTGCGAGAAATTTGCCGCACAACTTTCAAGTGCTTTAATTAAGCGCTGCCCTAGTAGTGGCTGAGTGACCAAGGCGCTGATACTGCTTCTAAAGTCGAATTGTGGGCTATGAAGGTGCTTGATGAGGCAGACACGAATGTTTCGTTTACAAAGGCTTTCTATCTCATCGATATGCATCGCCGCTGCATTTGGTGATCCTTCTACATGAATAACGATAACGCGCTCGTTATCAATCCACGTTGGCAACGCACTTAAGGTATCTACTGACTGCGTTATATTGATGTTGAAAAAACTTAACTCGTTACGCAGTTTTTGTTCTAGTTGAGTACTGCTGCATACAATCCATATGTCGTTGTGATTCAGAGCGTGATAAGCGTTAAACTCTTGCGTCACAACAGGAGCAGTTAGTTCAAAGAAGAAGCGACTGCCTTTACCTTTCTCGGATTCAAGTTGAATTTCTCCACCCATTAGCTCAACTAATTGCGTGCTAATGGCAAGCCCAAGTCCAGTTCCCCCAAATTGTCGGGTAGTAGAGTTATCCTCTTGGGCAAATGGAGCAAATATTTTCTTTTGCTGCTGGGCATCAATACCAATCCCAGAATCTTTAACGGAAAACTCGATGACCGCTTCACCATTTTTTATTTCGCGGGTGATGACCGATAGCTCTACACTGCCTTGTTCGGTAAATTTTACCGCGTTAGACATGAAGTTCATGACAACTTGGCGTATACGATGGTCATCCAACATTACGTGGTAAGGCGTGTTACGGCTAATGTTGACTTGCACATCGATGCCTTTTTCCTTTGCTTTCGGTGAAATGATAGAAGCAATGTCATAGATAGACTCTCGAACACAAGTTGAATGTGGGCTAATGAGCAACATCCCAGATTCAATTTTTGAGAAGTCTAGAACGTCATTAATTAAACTCAAAAGCAGTTGGGAGGAGGTTTCAATCGTATCGACGTAATCGCGTTGTGTGGCAGTCAGGGAAGTATCGGATAAGACTTCAGAGATACCAATAACGCCATTTAGCGGCGTGCGGATCTCGTGGGACATGTTGGCCAAAAAGCTACTTTTGGCTTTACTCGCCTTAATTGCATCATCTTTTGCTTGTTCTGCATCTTCTTTAGCTTGTGTGAGCTTTAGTCTGGACAACATCCGCTCATCACTAAGCTTTTTTACCTCTCGAGCAAACTTACTCAGCTCGTCTTTACCCTTTATTAGTTGAGCAAGAGGTGAATTTTCAGTGTTACTTTGTTCATTGCTTTCGTTACTGAGAAATTTGAGGACTAGATTCAAGTTTCCAGTAACTTTTCGCACCAATCTTAGCGTTAAACTTACGACCAACAGCGTTAAAAGGCTCATCATTGCGATAAAGGTAAAGCGGTGCTGTGTCGTCGTGTTGATTGTCTTTGATATATCATCACTCAGCTGCTGTTCCATTTTGTCGTCAACACTTTGTAATAACGATAAGCGTTTGTTGAGTGCAGATAACCCCGCATCAATCTCATCCGGGGTTAATGATTTGAGTTGAGCTGGTTGCAATAAATAAGCACGAAACTCTTGGCTTTTGATAAAGACTTCACCCGTAAACGTCTCAATGAGCAGATCTACTTGTTGTTGATTGGCATTTAGCGTCACAAAACGCTCTAGAAATAGTTGTTGGTTCTGGATTAAAGATTGGATAGAAGCCTGTGTTGTGAGGTCATACTCGTTATTTTCCTCTGAAGATCGAATCAAATATTCGCTTAATCTATGCTCTTCAGTGGACCAAAACATCAACCATTCAAGTTGCATCAAAGAAGAAAGGTGAGTGTTTGTTTCATAACTCACATTTCTAAAATAGACTTTGTCTAAGCTCATGAGGATTTCTTTGAACGTATCAGCGCGCCACTCTGCCGCATCTAACTTTTCTTCTTGATTTTGCGAAGAGAGCATCGAGAGGGTTGCTTCCTCAAAGCTTGTCAACTGGTTTAGTATCTCAGCGTTTTCACCGAATACTGGTGCTGCAGTGTCGCGTAACAATTGAGATATCTGCTGAGTTTTTAGTTGCTTATCTATTACATCAGGGTTATTCGGTAGGTGATAAAGCGAAGATACGCGGTCTATGTAGACAGAGAATAACTGTGCTTTTTGTAGTTCCTGAGCCTGGATAGAAAGGCTTTGTACATGTTTACCCGCGAGGACAAGCAACAATAAAATTGGCAGCAAAACCAACCCAAATAGCTTTTGTTTTACCGACAGGTTGTTCCAAGAAAAGATTCCTACCACGCGCATTTCCATATCCAAGAAGTTGATATGAAAAGTGTAGTTTATTTATCTCAGATGTTAGATTTTAAGAGAAAATTCATATTAACGAGGTGGGGGAAGTGTGACCGATATTGCATTACGAGTACTAACGCGCTAAGCGGCAATAGTTAACAAAACGGCGTTCTAAGCAAAGTGATTGACGCTTTGAGCGCCACTCCCTCGTTGGTATTCAAATGCAATCAATTCCTCGGCAGGTACAGGTCTACCTAAGAAAAAACCTTGTACGACGTCACAGTGGAGAGACTCCATTCGTGTGAGTTGAGTTTGAGTTTCTACGCCTTCGGCTACTACTTTCATTCTTAGGTTGTGAGCCATGGATACAATCGCGCGAACTAATGAATCGTCTTGATCGCTTTTTCGGATTTGAGCGATAAATGAACGATCAATCTTGAGCCCGTTAAAAGCCATATGTTGTAGGTAGGCAAGGGCTGAATACCCCGTACCAAAGTCATCTAGCCAAACTTCCACTCCGATACTTTGTAGTTTTTTAAGCACATATTGAGCTTTCTCTGTATCATCAATAAAAAGTGACTCTGTCACTTCAACATGAATGGTTTGAGGGGCGACATCATGTCGTCGTAAATACTTAGAAAATAATTGACTTAAATCTTGGCGATAGATTTGTCTTGGGGACAAGTTTAATGCGATGTGAAAATCCGTACCGAAATGTTCTGCCCACATTGCCCGCTGAGCAATTGCCGTCTCAATGATATGTTCTCCAAGCTCCAATATTAAATCACTTTGCTCTGCGATCGGGATAAACGATTCTGGACTGATATAGCCTTTCTCGGGATGATTCCACCTAACCAATGCTTCGACCCCAATTAGGCGATAGGTTTTTAGATCAAATTGTGGTTGATACCACAGCTCGAATTGAGACAAGTCACGTACTGAACGACGCAGTTCTCGTTCTATGTATAAACGTTGTTTAATCGTTTCATCAAACGTGGAATCGTATATCGTCATAATGTCTTTACCGCGTCTTTTAGATTCCTGCGCCGCAAGAGAGGAAAGCTGTAAAAGAGACTCAGCGTTTGAACCAAATTCTGGATACACAGCAATTCCGAGGCTTGCCGTAATTTGAATATCGTTCTCTTCCAAACTAAAGGGAGAGAGTAGTTGGCGATGAATATCGTTCGCTTTTTCTCTAGCTTCATGATTGTCCGAGCACGGAAAGGCCAGTACAAATTCATCCGCACCTACTCGACTTACGATGGTAGAAAGGCGGTAAAGCGGCTTAAAATAACTCGGCAAACGGCCTTGAAGCTCTGAGGCAAGATGGCCTAGCAATTTATCCCCAATGTTATGTCCATAGTTATCGTTAATGTGCTTAAAGTCATCCAAGTCAATAAACACAACCGCGAGTGAGGGGGATTTGTGGTCAGTTATTTGCGTTTGAATATCAATGAGTAACTTTTCTCGGTTTGGCAGGGAAGTCAGAATATCGTGGTATGCCATGAACTCAACTCGGCTGGTGTATCGGTTCACTTTGTTTGACATTTTGTTGTACGCCGAAATAAGTTCTCCCACTTCATCTTTGCTTTGTATGTCGGTGACTGGCAGCGCTTGGGTATTTGACTCTGAAAATTGATCTTTTAGTTGCTTGAGTGGCTTAGTTAACGACCGCCCCAAAGCATAAGCGATGATGCTACCGAATAGAACGGATATCCCACTGATCGTTAGCAGCAAGTTAAACATCTTCTGTTTATCGTTTGAGGTAATCGCTTGGACTTGTTCAATGTTCTGTTCTTTCTCTTCCAGTAGATGTATCAAGTTAAGCTCAAGATATACCGCCCCAAGAGTAATATTTGATTGCTGAATCGGCGCTGCGATCTCCAACTGATGCTTGGAAAAGGAAACGAGAGTTCTGGATTCTTCTATTGCTTTCAAAATAAAAGGAGAGCGGTAATGGGGTTGGGCAAACATCCTTAGCTGAGTAGTGCCGTCGTGAAAGATTAGCCCTTCATTGTCAACAACATGTATTTTCGAGACATCTGGCTGGCTCAATGTTGCCTTAATTTGCTCATACGCTTGACTGATATTGTCTGTATAGAGTGGATCAAAAAGCTGTTTTGATAATAGCTCTGCATAAACCAACCCTTTTTGCTTAACGTAAGATTCGGTTTTTTCTTGAGAGTTGTTCGTGATTTGTTGAGTTAAGCTATTTGAATACGCATCGTAACCGTGCATGTATAACGCAAGATTTATCACCACAACAAACAAGACAACGAACATTGTCGAGCAAATGTATTTGGTTTCGAGTGAGAGCTTTTGAAACATCAATCCACCTTCGGTAACAAGTGAACTGACTTGCGCACTGTACTTAAGGAGGCTCGCATTTCTGGAGTAAGTGCGCTGAATTTTTTGGTGTTCTGAAACTTTTTAAGTGCGAGAGAGCCTTCGTGAGTTGTATCCATATCAAGCAGTATGGACGTGATTTTACGCTGTTGCTCTAGGCTCATGCTTGGAGAAGCGAGAATCAAATCCCTGGGTATTTCAACAGAACGAGAAAAAATCGCTAGTTTGTCTTTCATGTTCTCTGGCAAATCTTTGGGATTGTTCCAGTTGAAGTTACTGAATGCTCCTGCCGCAACTCTCTGTTTATATACCCATACAGATAGGTTGATTTCATTTGACTGAGCGAGTTGCTCATCAAGGAATAAATAACCAATACTGTCTTTGGCCGGTTTGTCATCAGGAGAGGGAAGGTATTGCAGTTTTTCTCCGTGATTCAGCAATGTAATCGCAGGTAGGTAATAGCTGCTGGTAGACGTGCGCTTTTCAAAAACAAGCGTTTTTCCGCGCAGGTCAGAAAGTGACTCAATCCCACTCTCTTTATTAGTAAAGAACACAGTATGATATTTTTGCAGGCCTTTTTTCCATCGTATAGCAAGAACTTGGCTATTAGACTCCTTTTCTAAGGTCATCGCATTAAAGGGGGTCGCCGTTGCAATTTGAACGGTGCCATTTTCAAGCGCAACCGCGAGCTGACGATAATTTTTAAATACCTTTACTGCCCCTTTTGCGTAACCATATTCAGCCATATTTTCAGTTACATACTGAGTAAGGGGCGTCGCTTTTTTGATTTTGCTTTGGGCTTTATTGGACACAATGCCAAACGTGAATGTTTTCTCAATATTTTCTTGTGCACTGACGACAAAAGGTGAACTCAGCAAAGTGAGTAATAACAGAGTGCAGGCAGGTTTCATCCGGCTTCAACTTCCTTCTGGTGCATGTCAGTAATATTTAGTATTTATCAATGTGCCGAAATCAATCTTAAAAACAGTATGATGTACAAATTTCGTTGTGTGCGCACTTTTTATAATGTGACTTGGTCACTTATTCCGTTCAAATAGTACCGAATTTGACGTTTATGTACAGGATGAATGTATCACCGTGAGTCTGAATTCACTGGATTCTTGGTCAAGCGCTGTATTGGCTGTGAGCTAATGCGCCTTATGTATCGCTATTTTGTACTAAGAAAATTTTTCCAATTGTTTTTGATACTTTTTCTCGAGAGCTTCATTGCCTGCTGCACGTTCAAGTTGAATCATGAGTTGCAAAGAAGGCTTCTTTACACCATACATTTGATTGAATCTCATTAATCGAATTCTAGCTTCAGTATAATCACCGCTATCAATTTCTATTTTAGCGAGTTGCAAAATCGATTTTGGTCTATGAGGGTCATGATCGATAGCTCTAGTAAAGTAGTATCTCGCTTTGTCTTTATCTTGTGATTTTAGCGCACAAAAAGCTGCATTCTCATAGCTCGCTGGAATAAGGTAGTAATAAGGCTGCTCAATGGCTCGATTAAACATCTGATCGGCTTTTTCGAAGTCACCTCGCTTGCAAAGAAAAGTACCGTAGTTATTGAGCACATTTCCGTTTTTAGTGTGTTGGCGTAGAGAGCGTTTATACATCTGTTCGGCTTTAATATCTTCACCAACCGTTTCGTAGTAGTGAGCCATAGATAATTGCGCGCGATAGTATTGAGGTGCGTGGTTTAAGGCTTGTTGTAAGTTATCATGCGCGCGAATCATGTTACCGCCGTCTAAATAACCTAAGCCAAGTGCGATACGTGATTCTGCCATTGCCACAGGATCGGCTTTAACGACAGGGCTTCCATCTTCTTTCACCGTCACGCAACCCACGAGTGCAAACTGAGACAATAATAATAGTGCACCGAGCTTTGCTGTTTTCATTCTTTATCCCTACATCCCTGAATCTTTCTGCATGATATGAATTACTTAGCAAAAGCCTATTGAGGAAAAAACACTATGCGATCAGGTTTGCAAACTGTTATGAAAAAGCCGCCATATGGCGGCTTGGTTCACATATTACATTTCGGTAATGATGAGTGCTTTGTTTGCTTATTTTGAAGCTAATCGTCTTTAGTGAAAGCATCTTCACTGAAGTGATCGAGATCGTACGGTGTTTGCTGATAAACACAGTAGTTCAGCCAGTTTAAAAAGAGGAGGTGTCCATGGCTTCTCCAGCTTGCAATTGGTGGGTTATCTGGGTTGTTGTTTGGGTAATAGTTGACAGGAATAGCGGGCTCCATACCTTCGCTTAAATCTCGGATATATTCATTATGTAAGGTGTGAGAATCATACTCAGGGTGTCCTGTGACAAAGACATTGCGTTTGTCTTTTGTGGTGGCCAAGTACACACCTGCGACATCCGATGTCGCTAAAATGTCTAAGTCAGTATGCTCTTCTAGAAAGTGAGGCGAAAAATCTGCGTAACGCGAGTGAGGAGCCAAAAACGTGTCATCAAATCCGCGTAAGATAGGGTGAAACTGATGATGGATTTGATGATGATACACGCCTGAAAGTTTTTCTTTACGCGTTTTTTTAGGTAGATCGTAGAGTAGCTTTAACCCTGCTTGCGCAGCCCAGCAAACATAAAGAGTGGATGTCACATGATCTTTTGCCCACTCCATGATGGTTTTGAGATGATCCCAATAAATGACATCTTCAAATTGCACCAAACCTAATGGAGCCCCAGTAATGATCATGCCATCGAAGTTTTTATCTCGCACCATTTCAAATTGGCGATAAAACGTGTCTAAATGTTCAGTTGGCGTATTTTTACTCGGGCGGTTATCAATGCGCAGTAATTCGACGTTAACCTGTAGTGGGCTGTTTGAGAGTAGACGCAGAAACTGAGTTTCAGTCTCTATTTTTTTTGGCATCAGATTAAGGATCAGCACTCTTAAAGGACGTATTTCCTGACTCGCTGCACGCGTTTCACTCATCACGAAGATGTTTTCTGTCCTTAATACATCGGTAGCTGGTAATTGATCTGGAATTCTAATTGGCACGACTTTCTCTCCCTAAGCATAGTCAATCTAGACGTCTATACTTCTAAAGCTAACTTAATTAAGTTTAGATGTCGATACGAAATCCGACTTTTCAATCTACTCTTTACATTATGGTAAACCGTACTCGGGGTTGTCACACAATTGTGACTAAAGCAGAGTTTCTGATGAGATAGGTTTGAAACGCAGTGTGTACTATTTGCTGGTAATTATGCGATCACGTTAATATGTGAAGGTGACTTCGTAGTAAGGAAGTCTCAAATTAATGAGCCATACTAAAAACAATCAGCTCACCATTTTGCATTAATGTGCATGTTTGGAAACATCGTCAGTGGAGGACATTATGTTCGGTATTTTCAAGAGAAAGACAAAGATTCAGAGCATCGCTCAAGAAGTTCCTTGCGTGCTACTGCATTCGTTTGGTGATAAAGACATTTATACGCCGGAAGAGATTGATCAAGCTCTTCAAAAGCTGGGTTATGATAAGAGCAAGGATATCAGTCATTATCAGTATGCGTATGGAATGTTTGCCGATGAAGCCTCTTACGAGCTCCTAGAACTAACGGATGAGCTAGGTAATTATGGTCATTTCCAACGTGAAGTAGGTAAGATGCTACTCAATACACCTGAGCCGATTGATATGCATATCTACTTTGAAATTTCTCGTCAGCACCAAAACGTCAGCCTTTCACCTGGTCATCAAAAAGTAAGCGAAAGTGATGGTGTGTAAACATCGTTAGTGGTATTCCATCGTGAGATGAGTTGGGTATAATGCGCGGCCTAATTATCCGGACATGTTGTCGGTTACATTTCTGTTGAGCGTTAATGCCTTATGTTCAAAATGCTTGTCTCTATGCCACCAATGTTGGCGCTGTCGATAGCGATTGTATGTGAAGTGATTGCCACTTCTTATATTCCCAAAACAGAGCAATTTACGAAAGTAATGCCGAGCACAGTCGTTTTGATTGGTTACGGCATCGCTTTCTTCTTGCTTTCCGTCACAGTGCAAACAATGCCTGTCGGGGTTGTTTATGCCATATGGAGTGGTGCTGGGATCGTTTTGGTTGCGACGGTTGGTTACTTTGTTTACGGACAGCGTCTAGACTTACCAGCCCTAGTTGGTATTGGGTTTATCATCGCTGGTGTGTTGATCGTAAATTTATTATCCAAAACAGTAGGGCACGAATAACGCCACTCTACTTGTTAAGTGAATAAGAAGCCGCAGCGAGAAATTGCTGCGGCTTTTTAGTGCAAATTCAATCGCTAATGGCGAGTATTGATATGATGTCTTATTGTTGCATTCATCACGGTCGCATTATGTGATTGAAAAACAGGCATTATTTAGCGCATTGAAAATACAAAGTTATGTTTCTTCAAACTTTAGGAAAGGGCAGTAGATAAATCACTCCGATAGATGTTAACGTGGCGACTCATCTTTACTGCTTTTTCATTCCCTACATATTTCTGCAAAGTTCTTATTGTGTAGTGTGTCGAAGAACCATAGAATCCGCGCGCTTTAATTTATGTTATTGGCGTTATCAATGATAAAAGTGCAGTCCATTATCATTGTTTTTATCACTTATAGATGGGCACATCTGACAATACTTACATGAACAAATACAAAAAGCCTGCATTCAAGGCCGAATTTCTTTTGCCTCGTTACTGGGGAACGTTAATTATCATTAGCGTGATGTACTTACTTAGCCTCCTTCCTTTTAAAGTTCAACTAGCTTTGGGACGCAACATTGGTCGTTTAGCTATGCGACTCATGAGAAAACGTCAAGTTACGATCAGACGCAATCTTGAGCTTTGCTTCCCTCATATGGAAGAATGCCAACGCGAAGCAATTCTAAAAGACAACATCGACAATACTGGCATCGCACTTTTTGAGACCGCAATGGCATGGTTTTGGTCAGATAAACGGGTAAACAAACACGTCACGATAAAAGGCATGGAGCATCTAGAGGCTTTAGAGAAGTCAGGCAAAGGTGCATTAATGTTGGCCGTACACTCAATGAATCTAGAGTTAGGTGCTCGAGCTTTTGGCATTAAAAAGTCTGGAACCGGTGTTTATCGCCCAAACAATAATCCGTGCTTTGATTATTTTCAGTATAAGGGACGCTCTCGCTCTAATCGTACACTGATTGATCGTAAAAACGTCAAAGCCATGCTTGAAGCACTTAAAACGGGTGAGCGGGTTTGGTATGCACCGGACCACGATTATGGTAACCGACGCTCGACATTTGCACCGTTATTTGCCGTTAAAAATGCTTGTACTACGACAGGCACAAGTTTGTTGGTTGATTCTACAGATTGCGCCATTGTGCCTTTTACGATGGTAAGAGGAAAAGACGGACACTATACCCTAACCATTAGTGCGCCCGTCGAAGGTTTCCCGAAAGAGGATCATCAACGTGCCGCCGCATTCGTGAATCAAATAGTTGAAACATCAATCATGGCAAGTCCGAGCCAGTATATGTGGCTTCATCGTCGGTTTAAAACTAGACCAGAGGGTGAGGACTGTTTGTACAAGCCTAGGCTCATCCCTAGCTTGGCATAACACATAGAGAGCCTACAAAAAGCCCAAGGAACATACGAACCTTGGGCTTTTACTTTCTATTCTTTTCGCTTTATAAGTAGCGATCTTTTAGGTGAGCTTGAAAGTGTTTAGCATTCAGTGTTTCACCCGTGGCTTGTTTTACCAACTCATCAGTGGTGAATAAGCTACCTTTACTCCAGATGTTTTCCGAGAGCCAATTGAATATCGGAGCTAAGTCGCCAGAACGAATAACCGCATCTACATCGACGGTTTGTTTCATTGCTGCCATAAATTGTGCAGCGTACATCGCACCGAGCGTGTAGGACGGGAAATAGCCAAAACTTCCGTCTGTCCAATGGATATCTTGCATACAGCCATTTTTGAAGTTTCCTTCGGTTGATAGCCCCAAGTACGCTTTCATCTTTTCGTTCCAGAGTTCTGGTACATCTGTATGTTTGATGACGCCGTTCATGAGATCTCGCTCAATTTCATATCGAAGAATAACGTGAGCAGGATATGTTAGTTCGTCAGCATCTACGCGAATAAAGCCTTTTTCTACGCGAGTGTAAATTTTGGCTAAATTGTCTTTTTCGAATTCACTACCAGAAAAATGGTTAGAAGCCAGTCGAGCGAGGTGATCGATAAACGCGCTGCTTCGTCCTATTTGCATTTCAAAGAAGAGTGATTGTGATTCATGAATACCCATAGAGCGAGCTTCTCCCGCGGGTGTTCCTGATAAATCTTTTGGTAGCCCTTGCTCGTATCGAGCATGGCCAGTTTCGTGGACAATCCCCATCAGTGATTGGACAAACTCGTTTTCATTATAACGTGTCGTAATACGCACATCTGTCGGTACACCGCCACAAAATGGGTGGGTACTCTCATCAAGTCGACCGTGTTCAAAATCGAATTGAAGTAGCTTCATGACTTCCAAACCGAGCGCTTTTTGCTTTTCCGCAGGGTAGTGTGCAGTTGGCAATAAGATGTTGTCTGATTGTTGTTTTTCAAGCGCTTCATCGATCAAAGTAGGAAGCCAGGTTTTCACGTCAGCAAAAAGAATGTCTAACGACGCAGATGTTGTGCCAGGTTCATAAACATCGAGCATGGCATCATAAGGAGTCGTGCCATTTGCTTCGGCTCTAATTTGCGCTTCTTCCTGCGATAGCTTTACGACTTCAGCCCAGTTCTTTTCAAAACCAGCCCAGTCATTTTCTCCACGTTGTGTACGCCATGCATGTTCACATTTGGAGCCAGCAAGAGATTGAGCTTGAACTAATGATTCTGGTAGTAAGTTAGCTTGCTGCCACCCACGCTTCATTTCTCTTAGGATAGATTTTTCTTTTGTATACAGCGTCTCTTCTTCTGCCTGAGCGAAAAGCTCTCCCAAGTGCGGTTGAGTCATTAAAGAATGGATATGTACATCGAGCTCTGCCGTGGCATTCGAGCGTGCTTCAGCGCCACCAGGTGGCATGACCGCTGCTTGATCCCAATCTATGATGGCAGATAGATGCTCAAAATTTGCCACTTTTTTGGAATGTTCAACGAGTTTTGTAAATGCGTTCATGTGACTACTCTTATTCTTTTGTTCTTTCCCTAAACACCCGATAACGGGTCCTTCATATGGTGTTGCACTAAGCAACCTGCGTTAATTTACTAATAATTAACAATTAACTCCAACCCATTGTCCATAAACTCACCCAGTTGTATAGCTCTCTTAAAAAAGAAGCTTGCGAATCTTGTGGATTGGCGGTATTGATGAAGGATTGACAATTAATTATCACGATAATATGGATATTTTGAATTTCGAGGCATTTATTATTGCCATTACGATTTTAACGTTAACGCCAGGTTTAGATACTGCACTTGTTATCCGTAACACTAGCCGATCGGGCCTAAAAGATGGATGTACAACCAGTCTAGGGATTTGCTTTGGCTTATTCGTACATGCTTTTTTTTCTGCGGTTGGTATCTCGGCGATTCTTGCGCAATCAGCAGAGTTGTTCCAAATCGTAAAAATGATTGGCGCAGCTTATCTTATCTGGCTTGGTTTGAGCAGTTTAAAAGCGCTAATGTCGTCGAAAGATGGATTGACCGTGACCGAGCAGATTCACGAAGTGTTTAATGGTAAGCGCTCTTTTAGAGAGGGCTTTCTTTCTAACGTCTTGAACCCAAAAACGGCGGTCTTCTATTTGGCTTTCTTGCCACAGTTTGTGAATCCAGAAGGTTCACCCTTGCTTCAATCAATGATGATGGCATCTGTACACTTTGCTATTGCGATGGTTTGGCAGTGTGGTTTAGCTGGCGCGCTTAACTCGGCTAAAAATCTACTAAAGAATGCAAGCTTTATGAAGTGGATGGAAGGCGCGACGGGCGCAGTATTAGTCGCACTTGGTGTGAAGTTATTAATTGAAAAACCCGTTTAATGCGTAATATTTATCGATTGTTGATACTACTCGCTGTATTTATTGTGGGGATAGGTGCCGCTGTTGCTTGGCATACGTGGCCACAAGTACAGTTTGCGCAACGCGGCATGATCTGGTCTTGGCACTGGGGCTACTTCGAGCCTTTTGCTAATGGAATACAACAAACGCGAACTCAAGACACTAAACAGTTATTGCTCAGGCGTGTGTATTTGCATGACGCTATTGTCGTTTTTGTTTCGACAACTATGGACAATAAATTTGAGGTCGACGTTGTAAAAGAGCAAACCTGTGAACCTAAAACGACGACTTGGGCTTCGGTCTCTGTCAATCATCAACGTGTCAGGCATGTACCTATGGTGTGCGATGCGTTTGGGCAAGGCTACTTTTATCGCTACATCGGGAAACATCTGGAATCGATTGAGGTTGGTGTCGGCGACTCGTTTGTAACAGAAGCATTTTTAGACTGGCCGCTATCAGAGTTGAAAGCGGATCAATTCAAGCAAAAAAATGCGAAGTTTTTTGAAGAACGTGGAGAAAACGTTGAGCATCAATGGTTGAGAGATTAACCATTTAACCGAAGATAAATAAAGCCCGCTAAATAATAGCGGGCTTTATGTTTTTACCATTTCTAATGTGCTTTGCTCTCCGTTACTGGTAGTTTGTGACCGAACAGCTGTCGTTTCACTAAGCTTTCACTGCTTCAACTTCACCTGATTGCGATGTTGAGCTAAAGAACAGTTTGGTTTCTGCCAGTACGACGTGACGCAGTGCGATCAAACCAATCAGGTTAGGAATTGCCATCAGACCGTTTACGATATCAGCCAGTAGCCAAATCATATCGAGGTGAAGGAATGCACCAGATGCCACCAAGCCAACGAAAATCAGTTTGTATGGAAGCACAGCTTTAGTTCCGAACAGGAACACAACGCAACGCTCACCGTAGTAGTTCCAACCAAGAATGGTGGTAAAAGCGAAGAACATCAAACCGATTGAGACGAGCATAGGGCCAAATGTATCTGCATTTAAACCCACCGCAAAAGCATGAGTCGTCATCGCGGCGCCTGCTAGGTCACTTTGCCATGCACCGGTCAGGATTAGAGCAAGGCCTGTCATGGTACAAATAATGATGGTATCGAAAAAGGTACCCGTCATTGAAATTAGGCCTTGTTTAACACAAGAGTCTGTCTTTGCTGCTGCTGCTGCCATAGGCGCGCTACCCAAACCTGATTCATTTGAGAACACACCGCGAGCGATACCTGATTGGATTGCCAGCATGATGCTTGCACCTAAAAAACCACCAGTCGCTGCTGTTGATGTAAAGGCTGAAACCAGCACTAATTCAACGGCATTGAACAATTGGTCTGCATTCATGATGATCACGCTTAAACACGCCAACACATAAAATACAGCCATGGTAGGAACCACTTTTCCTGCAACGTTAGCAATGGATTTGATGCCACCCAAAGTTACGAAAGCAACCAAAAGAGTTAGTACAAAGGCAGATAGCTCACGGTTAACACCAAGAGATATCTCACTTGCATCCAGAATCGCGTTTACTTGTGGAAACGTACCGATACCAAAACAAGCAACACCCAAAGCAAAGACTGTAAACATGATCGCGAGAGCTTTTGAGCCAACACCGTATTGCAAGTAATACATTGGGCCACCAATCATTTGGCCTTTATCATCGACTCTTCGGTACTTAACCGCCAACAAACATTCGGCGTATTTAGTCGCCATTCCGAAAAGGGCAGCGAGCCACATCCAGAATAGAGCGCCTGGTCCACCGAGTTTGATTGCTGTGGCAACACCAACAATGTTACCAGTACCAATTGTTGCTGAGAGCGCAGTACAAAGAGCTGCAAAGCTAGAAACGTCACCTTGAGTATTAGATGACTTATCTTTACTGAATACCATCGCTAGCGCTGTAGGGAGGTGTTTAAACTGGATCAAGCCAAGGCTAAAAGTGAAGTAAACACCTGTACCTACTAGCAAAATAAGCAGCGGTGGACCCCAGACAAAATTATCGATGGTTTGTAGTAAAGATTGTAGGTTGTTCATGATTTCCCCTTAATAAAACAACTAATAAGGAGAAGAGGGAAAGGACGAGATCAACGATCTCTAAAAGAACTAAGCTATTGGTTGTAGGCGGGAAGGCCAAGCCAAAATAGTTAGGTTGTAACTTTCCACTCCTCTGTCCTTTTGCCTGAGAGTTTCACCTTGCGTGAGTGCAAGACTTGCTCCTTCGGCGACCGATTTAACGGTTCTCTCCAGAGGTTCCTCCAACTACAGTCCCCGCTACCTAGGTAGCACCTGAAATAGTTAATTCTTCGGCGAGTTATGCTAATCAAATGTTAAAATTTGATTAATAACCACTCTCCTGCAGTCTTCATCGGAACAATTACTCAATTAAATGAGTAAAGGTTAGTTAATGATGCTGGTCATCATTAACGTGTGAACTCTATCATGTTTTTGGTCCATTTCAACACCCTATGTCAATTTATTTTCAATGAAATAACCTCATCTATTTTCATGAAGGTATGTTTGCCAATCTTTTTGTGCGAGTCACGGCATAAATAAAATTTATTGGGTTAGGGAATAGAACCCAAAAACACTTCAGAACGATAAATGTGTTTCGATCGTTACGACATAAGTTATTCAATTAAGAACACAAAATTGATTAAAATCGGAGCACTTATTTTAAAATCTACGCTAAGTTGACCTTATGGTACGTATAAATGGGTTACAATGAATCTTTGTGAAACAGTCTACGGACCTAGGCAGTTTTTCATGAGTGGACAAGGAGGCGGTATGACCAGATTATTAGCCATTGCGGTGTTGATTGCAGTAGCATTTGTGCTGTTTCGTTATCGAACCAATGAAAAAGTCCAAAAAGCGACCGTTATAACATTAATTGGCGCATTTCTGATTTATACAGCATCAATTATGTTTGCGGAATTGATCCGCTAGCAAAGTAAAAGAGTCCTTGGAGTAGTATACGGTGAGTTCTCAGAACAAAATGGAAGAGCAAGACGACGTAGTTGTCATTGAAGAGCGTGACAAACGTACGCATATCTATATCGCAATCGCTGCGGTGTTAGGCTTGGCATTTGGTGGCCTTGTTGGATCGGTTGTCACTGCGAACAAGTGGGAATCGACTTACCACGTATTAGAAGAAAAGTATCAAGCACTAACGCAAGATAAAACCCAGTTGGCATCTCAAGTAAAAGTGCGTGAAGAGGCGCTCGACCAAGAAATACAAAACCAAGTTAGTGAGTTACTCGCCGCGAAAGACGAAGCGCACCAGAAAGCACTTAAGAAGTTGCAAAAGCAGTTGACTGAGGTCGAGAAGGTTAACTTGTCACTAGAGTCTCAATTGAAGCAGCAGGCAGATAAGATCAACACGACGAAGTCAGAAAATGAGAAGTTGAGTCGTCAAGCGGATATGCAAGCGACTATGTTTGAGCGGTCCCGCGAAGTATTCCAGAAAGAGCTAAAAATTTCGCAAGAATTAGAGTCTCTCGAGAAAGAACGGTCGAAATTATTACCTAAGATTGAGAAACTCAAGAAAGAGTGTGACGTATTTTTAGAAGGCAAATCTTGGGACGTGAAGTCGGACGCGTGTGATAAACATGATGAAGCTAATTCACGACTAAGTCAGGTCGATCAAATGATTGAAGTCTATAAAATGGACCTCAAACAAATCAAAGCAATAACGGAAGATATCGGCCTTTAAGTCTTTTGTATCCGATTTTTGAAAAGCAAAAGGAGCTCTTTAAGAGCTCCTTTTTCGTTGTTAGCTATGACTTTTAGCCTGTCGCGTATATTAGATTCGTGAGGCGTCATAGCCTGAGGCGAGCAGGAGCTCTCGTTCGTGTTTAATCAGCTGAGCTCGATCTTCAATTAGTTCATTGAGTGCTTGAGATGGCTTACCTGCTAATGCTTTGAACGAAGCAAAAGATTCCGCGGTGTCGATTTTATCAATCATCTGACTGATGACATTACGAGCCTCACACGGGTTACTCGTCGTTGTAAAGTATTCTACTTGCTTTGCTGCCGATTTCATCTCAGTTAATAGCTCAAGCGGGCTACTTTCTTTGGCTACTGCCATGTAGTTATCCAGCACGCGCTTTGCATAAAGCAGTTCTTTGAGGGGGATATCTCTTCCGCTCTCGATTAGGGATTCGCTAAGGATCATACTTGAGCTCATGGGCATTCCTTCTTATTACTACGCCGCTTTTGATGTTTCCTTGAGTCTAATTTATTGAAGTCACATTGGGAATGGGTAAAAAGCATTTTTAACGCATTTTTATTCATTTATGAAAACACGAATGCGATGCTTATCTGGATCGATAGCCATAAAATTTAACCCATACACTGATGTCGCTGGTGGTTGAACAAACTCAACACCTAGGTCTTTCCAGCGCTTGTAAATGCGCTCTAGCATATGACTATTGGGCACCGATAAAGACAACTCGGTACCACCACCTCTAATTCCGCTGTAGGGTGAAAGATTATCTCTTTGCTTGAGTGTCAACGTTAAGCCTTCGGTCAGTGGAATAGCGGCAAAGGTTGGAGACAACTGCGTGACTTTGTGTTCGAACAGTTTCGAATAAAAAACTTGGCTTATGTGGATGTCCTCAACGTAGAGAACGAATGAATTGATAGTCAGCATGGTTTGTTCCTTAATCAATTAGAAATAGTAGGGGCAATCTAACGTAAAGGAACGACAGGAGTTGTCAGTAGAACATTCCCGAGGTGAGTGACAGAATAAGAAAAAGGAGCCGTTTAGCTCCTTTTTATCAGCGGAATCATTGGTATTAATGAGTGTGTTTGGAAGAATACCAGTTGTTTTGATACGCTTTAGATGCAAATAATGCGTTTGCTTTTGCACGCTCGATAATAGACTCGTCCACCTCTAGCGGCTTCATGGTTTGGTCTTTAAAGTCGTACGCCAGGGTCGATATCTTTTCACCAGGGGAAAGCACAACGAGATTGTTGCGCGTTAAATAACCAAAGTTTTTGTCGTATTGCATCATTGCGCGTTCATCTTCGCGAGCCAGTGGCTTCGTTAAATCACGACCAATCATCGGTGTTTTAGCATCTACCCCAATCAGAGATAACAGTGTAGGCGGCATGTCTATGTTGTTTGCTATGCGGTCATCTTTACGTGGTTGAATGCCTTTACCAAGGATCAATGCTGGAATGTGAAAGTGCTTAACTGGAACAAGGTTAGCGCCAGAAACACGTGCATCATGATCTGCAATTACAATGAAAATGGTATCATCCCAATAAGATGACTTTTTCGCCTTTTCAAAGAAAGTGCCCAAAGCGTAATCGGAATATTTAACGGCGTTGTTACGCGTCATATATTCTGAATCGTATGGCTCAATTTTGCCTTTTGGATACTCATAAGGGCTATGATTACTTGACGTAAAAACTAAGCTAAAAAAAGGTTTGTCGCTTTTTGAAAGGCGTTCAAACTCTTCGTTTGCTTTGTTATATAGATCTTCATCACTAACACCCCAAGAGCCAACAAAGCTTGGGTTGTTATAATCGTCTTCTTCTACTATTTGATCAAAACCGTTACCAAAGAAGAAAGTTTTCATGTTGTCAAAGTTGGCTTCACCGCCGTAAATAAATTGCGTGTGATAGCCTTGAGCTTTCAGTAAGTCCGCGATGGTAAAGAAACCCGTTTGGCTTTTACTCAGCTTCACTACCGCGCGAGACGGAGATGGAGGAAAGCCCGTGGTTACGGCTTCAATTCCACGAACAGAACGAGTACCAGTGGCGTACATTTGTGTGAACTGCCAACCTTCCTTCATGAGTTCATCAAGGTTTGGTGTTAGAGGCAAACCACCCAAAGCACCGACAAATTGGGCGCCTAAGCTTTCTTGTAGCAAAATCACTAAGTTTTTATGTTTACCTTGGTAAGTCGCGGGGTTACTGTTCATGGTTGGGAGTAATGAAGGGGTGAAGTCGGACTTTGTTGATGAAGTGCGAACTAATTCCAACATCTTTTGAGTGTCCATTTTTCCGTAGAACTGCTCAGCACTCTTTTCTGACTTCATGCTATTAACCGCAAACAACAATGAGTAAGATGAGTTCAGTGCTAAGTCGTTAAGCAGTGGATCGTTAGAAAAGGCGACCATAGCAGGATTTAGCGGGCGGTGACCTAAAGATGAGCGAGCACCAGCAACCCCAAAAAGAACAACGAACAGTGCCAATAGTGGTCGCCATTTCCAGTTGACCTGCTGCGCCTTATCGGTCAGTTTCTTACTCCACTTCCAACCTAAAGTGATGGTTAAAACTGTACCTAACGCACCAATAAACAGTTCTAATTTGTAGCCAGTCCAGAGCATACTCAAGACTTCTTTTGGGTAGATTAAGTATTCCACAAACAGGCGGTTTGGACGTAGGTCGTATTCCTGAATGAATGGCGCTGTTGCGAGCTCCATGTATACAAGCACCCAAAGCCCTAAAACCATCCATATGCGTAATATTCGCTTCCAACACTCTCCCATCTTACCGGTTAATGGCATGAAGGTTGAAAACAGTGCTGGAAGAATAAATAACCAGCAAAGCGTTGCAATATCTACGCGCAAACCTTGACCTAGGATGTAAATTAAGTCGTTTAGAGAGTCAATACGGTCAATCTGCCAAAAAGCTAGCAAAACTCTTGAGATAGACAGAAATAGAAGCGAAAACAAAGAAAAGGCAGCAATTGGCTGCAAAGGCCCCCACACAGAGCTCTTTGATAAGTTTTTCATATTTATTCGAATAGTTTAATTGTTATGTTGTGTTGTTTTTAGCAAAGCAAGCGTGAAATAAACGTGAATTATAATGTGGGTTTATGGTCGAGTAGTGTAAGTGTTGGTATGTCTATGTAAGGGGGAGGGGCGTTTGTGTAAAAAAAGAGCCAGTTGATAACACCAACTGGCTCTAGAGGTTGATAAAGGCATGATTACATTGCGGCTTTCTTCGCTTCTTCGACCCATGCGTCGAACTTTTTCTGGTTCGCTTTGATCCAGCCATTTACATGAGACTCGATGTCCGCTGAGCTGTTCTTACCTTGGCTCATCATCATATTCTGAGCACTAACATCATTGATATTTAGTTTGATGATTTCAAACAGCTTTGCAGCAGCAGGGTTGTTTTCTGTAAACTCTTTATTGGCAACGATGCGCATAGAGTTCATCTCGAAGCCGTAGTTCTTACCGTTCTCTAGTGTCGTATCAATGTCCTTACGCTCACCAGGAAGTGAAGAGAATGGCACTTCTAACCACACAACATCTTTCCCTGGAACTAAAACGCCACTTACCCAGTACGGTGTCCAAGTGTAGTAAAGAATCGGATCGCCTTTTTTGTAACGTGAGATCGTATCAGCGATAATCGCTGCGTAGTTACCTTGGTTGTGTGTTACTGTGTCACGAAGTTTGAAAGCATCCAACTGATGCTCAACAACCATTTCACAACCCCAACCTGGGTTACAACCAGTTAAGTCCGCTTTGCCATCGCCGTTTGCATCGAATAGCTTCGCCAATTTTGGATCTTTTAACTGACCAATGTTCGTGATGTTATATTTTTCCGCGGTTTTCTTATCGATCAAATAACCTTGCGCAGCACCACTTACGTATTGGCCTTTACGGAAGAACTTATCATCACCGCCAGACATCGTGTACTTATCGGCGTGAAGAGGGAACCAACCAACCGCTAAGAAAGTAGCATCACCTTTAGCAATAGAGGTGTAGCCTACGTTGTAGTCCACTTCTTTGGTCGGTTTAACATCGTAACCAAGCTCTTCAAGTGCGCGGTTTACGATCAACGTTTGAAATGTTTCTTCTGCAACGGTTGATTGAACAGGCTGAACAGTGACACCTTCACCCGGTAGTTCACTTGCCACACCATAAGTTGAAAATGCGATAGTACTTAGAGCTCCAACAGAGAGCGCTTTCTTCCATGAATTATTCATTGATGTTTCTCCTAAGTTTTAGATCGTCTTGGTTCGTCTTTGTTTTCAGTTTTAATAGGTATGAAACAGGACCTGTGTGATACCAGCGAAGTTTAGTGTTGCCCGCATTAACCCCTAACACCTGGGTGATACGGTCTAACAAAATCGCAAGAATAACGATGCCTAAGCCACCAACGGCAGCAAGACCCATATCAAGTCGGCCAATACCACGAAGTACCATTTGGCCTAAGCCGCCAACAGCAATCATTGAAGCAATCACTACCATAGAAAGTGACAGCATTAAGGTTTGGTTTACACCTGCCATGATGGTTGGTAACGCCAACGGTAACTGGATGCGATAAAGCATCTGTTTTTTGTTTGCCCCGAAAGAGTGGCCAGCTTCGATAAGCTCTTCAGGTACTTGCTGAATACCCAAAATAGTCAGGCGCACAACGGGAGGCAGGGCGAAAATGATCGTTACTACTACGCCAGGAACGTTACCAATACCAAACAACATAACAATTGGCACAAGGTAAACGAACGCGGGAGTCGTTTGCATTGCATCTAATATTGGCCTAACAAATTTGGCAGCGGTTTGGCTCCTTGCCAACCATATCCCCATTGGTAGCCCTATAAGCAAACAGAAGAAAACGGCGGTTAACACCAGTGCTAGCGTTGTCATCGCTTGTGACCACGCACCAATTAGGCCGATGAAAACAAGGGATACAAGAGTAGAAAAACCAAGTTTTACATTGGAAAACTGCCACGCTAGCAAAAATAAAATGAGTACCATTATAGGCGCAGGTGTAGACACCAAAGCAGTTTCAAACGACGTTAGAATAAAGTCGATTGGAACTCGTATTGCTTGGAAAACAGGTCGACCATGTTCCACCAGCCAGTTCAAACCGGATTCTACCCAGCTATCGAGGGGTAAAACCGCATCTTGGAATGGGTTCATAATATCGAATGGCGCTTGCTCTACAGTTTCTGAGTTGAGCCAATCATTACTTGGCGCGGCCTCTGTACCTTGCGACCAAGGATCATCTTGCGCAGGAGCAGTATTTGACCAGGGATCATTGTTAGTTTGCTCTGAAGACATCGTGTTAATCCTTATCTAGTGTTTGTAGAAGACGTGATTTAGTCACGACACCAAAGTAAGTTCCTTGCTCATCTACGACAGGCACGGCATAAGGAACACCAGCAACCAGACCCAAAATGTCATTAATTGACTGATCAGGCTGAAGAGTAACTTCATCCGGTAATTGAGCACTGGCTAACGAACGGTTTTCTTTATGAGCCAAACGTAGTGAATCAAGAGATACGATGCCGGAATATCGACTAGTTTTATCGACGACAATGCCGTAATCACGGTCGTGATCCATCAGAATCTGCATCGCAGAGCCTGGACCGTCATTTTCCGATTTCTTAAAAACAGCCGCTGGCTTCTTGCGCGCGATATCTTTTGCTGTCAAGACACTTGCGATGTTTACGCCGCGGAAAAAGGCTTCGACATAATCATTTGCTGGACTGTGTAATATTTCATCAGGTGTACCAACCTGAACAACCTCACCGTTTTGCATGATGGCGATACGGTCGCCAATGCGCATTGCTTCATCCAAATCATGAGAAATGAAGACAATTGTGCGTTTGTCATCGTTCTGTAGACGAATAAGCTCATCTTGCATCTCAGAACGGATCAATGGGTCTAAAGCGGAAAACGCCTCGTCCATTAATAGGATGTCAGGATCACAGGCTAACGCTCTCGCTAAACCAACGCGCTGTTTCATACCACCGGATAATTCGTCAGGGAAAGATTCTGCATAAGGGTCTAAACCCACTCTTTCTAAGGCGGAAAGGGCACTTTTCTGACGCTCATTAACATCGATGCCGGCAAGTTCTAAACCAAAGGCGGCATTTTCAATCACCGTCATGTGTGGCATGAGTGCGAAACTTTGAAACACCATTGAGATATTATTACGACGAACTTCTCGAAGTTCATTCTCGGAGATGTGGGCGATATCTCTTCCTTTGAGATAAACACTACCTTTAGTCGGCTCAATGAGCCGGTTAAGAAGTCGAACAAGGGTGGATTTCCCGGAGCCAGAAAGGCCCATGATTACGAAAATTTCCCCTTCATTTATGGTGAGAGATACATCGTTTACGCCGACTGTTAAACCTGTCTGTTCAAAAATACCGTCTTTATCGACGCCTTTGTCGATAAGCGAGAAGGCTCTCTCTGGGTCTTCTCCAAACACTTTATACAGTCCCTTAACTTCCAGTATGGGATCCATGTTATCTGTCCTTTTTCGTGTGTTTATAACTGTTTAACGATTTGTACTCTAATTAATTTTAGTTCAACTTTCAACGAAAGGGGGTTGGTTAACTAGTTCTGCCGTGCATAGAGAATTCGTTGAGCAAGGTATGTTCAATTCTTATTTTTTATATTTAAAACAATTGCTTGTGATGTGTTTTTATCCGCCATAACGTTGCCCTGACGTAGGGTTGAATTTATTTTGAATTTTTTTGTACATTTCAACTCAACTCGCTTGCATAGATATAAGCTGTGATAGCTTAGAACTCTACATATAAAAAGGTTAGAGCTCTAATTTTTGGTTAAGGCTTGGTCCTGTGAAATCGGTTAGGTACTGTTATCCTTAGATTTATTTATTGCTTGATTTCACTCAGGGTGATATTTATCGCTGTAGTTTAGGCAACGTATGGAATAAAAAATGGAAGCCGAACAGTTAGAAGTGCTCAATTTCATTAGCCAGTACCCACCTTTTGATGACCTACCTGAAGAGCAGCTTAGAAAAATTGCTCTCAATGCCGAGGTTGCATACTTTCGGCAAGGAACAAAAATCCTTAACTTCGGAGATACGATCCGCGACTTGTATATGGTGAGAAGTGGGGCGGTAGAGATTTATCGACGTAAAGGTGAACTTTACAACAGGATTGATGCTGGTGGACTGTTTGGTCAGATGGGGTTGTTGATGAACAACCGCGTACGTATGCCAGCCAAAGCGATAGAAGACACTCTCGTTTACTGTATTCCGGAAAACATCTTCAATGAACTTTGTGATGAGTTTGAAAACTTTGCGGACTACATGGAACTGGAAGATAGCGCGCGTTTGCGAAGCGCAATATCTAGCCGCTCCGAAAGCAATGACTTTACCACCGCTAAGGCACGTAAAATCTTAGCAAGAGATCCAGTAACTCTGGAGGCAACGGCTTCAATTCAGGAAGCTGCGATACTAATGGCAGAGGAAAATGTCACCTCTCTGCTCATTATTCGCCCGACAGAGGAGCTCACAGAAGAAGATGATGAACAGCTGCTTGGAATATTGACTGATCGCGATCTTTGCATTCGCGTACTAGCTCAAGGTATTGATACCAATATTCCAGTGAGTGAGGTCATGAGTTATGACGTGGTTTCATTGGATTATAACGCCTATGTGTTTGAGGCCATGTTAACCATGTTGCGTTACAACGTGCATCATTTACCAATTTTAAAAGATAAAAAGCCGATAGGAATTATTGGCATGACGGACATCGTTCGTTACGAATCTCAGAACAGCCTATTGCTAGTGAGCTCTATTTTTCAGCAAACCAGTGTCGAGGATCTCAAGCAGGTTTCTGAACAAGTAAAAGACTGTTTCGTAAGAATGGTCAATGAAGATGCCAACGCGCACATGATTGGTCGAGCCATGTCGGTTATAGGCAGTAGTTTCAAACAACGCCTCGCTGAATTAGCTGAGCAAGAGTTCGGCCCAGCGCCCATTCCTTATTGTTTAGTCGCAATGGGTTCAATGGCGAGGGATGAGCAGCTAATTGTAACGGATCAAGATAACGCGCTTATTCTCGATAACAGTTATGACGTTGAGATTCACGGAGAGTACTTTGAAAAGTTTGCTAAATTTGTTTGTGATGGTTTAGCGGCATGCGGCTATGCTTATTGTACTGGAGACATTATGGCTACCAACCCAGAATGGCGAAAAACTCGTGCAGAATGGGAGGAATGCTTTGGAAACTGGATAGACAATCCAACCCCTGAGAGATTGTTAAATAGTAATATCTTTTTTGATCTCCTCGGTGTGCATGGGCGAGTGAAATGGGCGGAGCAATTAAGCAGCTTTATTGTGAGACGAGCGAAAAGAAATAACCGCTTTCTTGCTTGTATGGCGTATAACGCAATACGTAGGACGCCTCCACTGGGCTTTTTCAAAGACTTTGTGATGGAGAAAGATGGTCGTCATCGCAACTCGATTAACTTGAAGCGAAGGGGGACGGCTCCGTTGGCCGATTTAATACGGGTGCATTCTCTGGCAATCGGTTCGCGATCGCAAAACTCTTTCGACCGTTTAGATGACATTAATGATGCTGGCATTTTACCGAAAGGTCGAGGTTTGGATTTAAGGGATGCGATGGAGCTAATCTACATGGTTCGAATTCGTCACCAAGCCCTTGATATAGAAAATGGAGAAGAGCCAGACAACAATATTGAGCCGGAGAACATGTCTGAATTTGAACGTCGAAACTTAAAAGCAGCATTTCAAATTCTAAGTAACGCTCAGAACTTCATTAAGTTTCGATACCAGAGAAGTAGCAAATAATGTGGTTCTCAAAAAAAGTAGAAAAAGAACAGCCGTTGTTGGATACATCCCAGACGCCAGAGTGGTCAATGTTGTTCAAACAACTAGCTAAAGAAGCGAAAGACGAGAGGCTCAAACGCTACTATTCGACACCGATGGTTAATGGGGAAACACCAATTGAACAAGTGCCATTTGTCTCGGTAGACTTTGAGACAACAGGATTGAACTCGGAAGAGGATGTCATTCTCACGATCGGACTTGTGCCGTTCACTATTGATCGTGTTCAATGTAATGGTTCTGCTCATTGGGTCGTTAACCCAAACAGAGAGTTAAACCACGAGTCTGTCATTATTCACGGTATCACTGACTCTGAGGTTAAAAACGCGCCGCAGCTGTCTCAGATCTTGGGTGAAATATTGGATGCGTTGTCAGGTAAAGTGGTACTTGTTCACTACAAGAACATTGAAAGGCAGTTCTTTAATAACGCCTTGCTAAATAGCATCGGAGAGGGGATACAGTTTCCTGTTGTTGATACGTTAGATATTGAGTATGCGATACAACGCCGTGAATGCAGAGGTTTTATCAATAAGTTGAAAGGCAAGAAACCCGGTTCTGTACGATTAGGGCACGCTCGTGAAAGATATGGCCTCCCTGCTTATCAACCTCACCATGCCCTGACGGATGCGTTAGCAACTGCGGAGCTGTTTCAAGCACAACTGCAGTATCACTTTAATCGAAACATGCCAATATCTTCGGTTTGGCAATAGGCGTTATTTATGGTGAAAACAATAAAATGCAATGAGAGATAGGGGGCTTTAAGATTATGATGGCGGATTGAGTAACCGCTTATAAGAACAATGTTTTATGAACATGTGCTTGGTAGTGATGAAGACGTTTCATTACTCGAACTCCGACGAAAGTAATTTAAACTTGGTCACGTATTTTTAAGGAGATTATCCGTGAGCACCGATAATAACGGTGGCATTCAACGCCCCGATGGAAAAGTAAACGCAATAGATACTGACTATCAAATTGGTCAGGATAACGTTGCGCTAAAGGTAGGCCCATTTGGCCTTGATATTCACAACCGTGTTTTTGCAATTTCTGGCTTAGCAATCGTCATGTTTGTTGTGATAACACTATTATTCCGAGAACAGGTAGAGCCGTTTTTTGCAGACCTACGAGCGGGTTTGTTACACAATTTAGACTGGTTTTTTCTCGCTTCAGGTAATATTTTTGTCATTGTCTGTGTCGGATTGATCTTCACACCATTGGGCCGTGTGCGAATCGGTGGTACTGAAGCAACACCGGATTACTCCTATGCCGGATGGTTGGCAATGCTATTTGCTGCAGGTATGGGCATTGGTCTCGTATTCTTCGGTGTATCAGAACCGATGTCCCATTTTAGTTCTGCGATTGGTGGCGTGAGCGTTGAGAATGGTGTACGTACTGACTGGGCACCGCTAGGTGGTGCAGAGGGCGATGCAACTGCAGCTTCGGCATTAGGGATGGCTGCGACGATTTACCACTGGGCACTTCATCCGTGGTCAATATACGCGCTCTTGGCTCTTGGACTGGCTATCTTTTCATTTAACAAAGGTTTGCCACTCACCATGCGCTCAATTTTTTACCCTTTGTTTGGTGAACGTGTATGGGGTTGGACTGGTCATATTATCGATATTCTTGCAGTGGTAGCGACGGTTTTTGGTTTAGCAACATCGCTAGGCTACGGTGCGTCTCAAGCCGCAACGGGTTTGAACTTCCTGTTTGATGTCCCAATGACCAATACCACGCAGGTTATATTGATTATTGGTATTACTGCGCTCGCTTTAATCTCTGTTGTGGCTGGACTCGATAAGGGCGTGAAAATCTTATCTGAAATCAACATGGGTCTTGCAGCGCTGCTATTGCTATTTGTTATTGTTGTTGGCCCGACGATTGCGATTTTAACTGGTTTCTTCGAGAACATCGTTTCCTATGTGGCTAATATCCCTGCCTTATCTATGCCATTTGGTCGAGAGGATGTGAATTACTCTCAAGGCTGGACGGCGTTTTACTGGGCGTGGTGGATTTCTTGGTCACCATTTGTGGGTATGTTCATCGCACGTGTGTCTCGCGGTCGTTCAGTTCGTGAGTTTATTATTTGCGTTATTCTTATCCCATCTTCAGTTTGTGTGTTATGGATGACGGCTTTTGGCGGTAACGCAATTAGCCAATACGTTAATGATGGCTACGAGGCGGTGTTTAACGCAGAACTACCTTTAAAACTTTTTGCCATGTTAGATGTTATGCCATTGGCTGAGATAACATCTTTTGTCGGCATTATCTTAGTCGTGGTGTTCTTCATTACCTCTTCTGACTCAGGATCACTGGTTATTGATACTATTGCTGCGGGCGGTAAGGTCGATGCACCAACGCCACAACGCGTGTTCTGGTGTACGTTTGAAGGTTTGGTTGCGATTGCATTGATGTTGGGTGGTGGTCTAGCTGCTGCTCAAGCAATGGCGGTGACGACTGGTTTACCATTTACTATTGTTTTGCTTGTTGCAACGGTATCTTTGATAAAAGGTTTGATGGATGAACCTCGTCCAAAGGCGGTTTCTAAGAAATCAAAATAACTAGTATCAGCAATTAAATTATTGATAAAAGCGGTATGCGAAAGCATGCCGCTTTTTTTTGGATTTCTATTTTTCTCTGAGAAATGAACAGCATGGAAAATGGTCTTATTCTGGTTGTTTTTTGTACTTCGTATTTAGGTGACTATTTAATAAATTAGACCTCGAACTATTTTAACTTTTGGTTAATAGGCTTGTTTTTGTGATATGTGTCACAAAAATACCGATAAAAAGGCGGATTATTTGATTTTTAGTCGCGAGGGATGCCCATAATAAAAAGGAAATTTAATTAGACCTCAAAGGATATGTATTTTCACATGATCACATCAGCACCTTGGGTCCTTTATCCAGAGATTGGAGAAGACTCAAGTAAAAAATGGATTTTTCGTGAGCCTAAAATCTCTGATGGTGACGACATTTACAGCTTGATTGCAGACTGTCCTCCATTGGACATGAACTCATCTTATTGCAATTTCCTACAGTCTACGCATTTCAGCAAAACCAGTATTTTGGTTGAGCAAAAAGGCGAAATCGCAGGTTTCATTTCCGGTTATCAGAAACCAGACGAGCAAGACGTTTTATTTGTCTGGCAAGTTGCAGTCTCACCTCGCTTTAGAGGTCATGGTTTAGCATTCCGCATGTTGAAAGAACTTCTCACCCGAGAGGAATTAGGCGGTGTTAAATCGGTAGAAACTACCATCACGGAAGATAATAAAGCCTCTTGGGCACTGTTCAAAAAGTTAGATGCGATGAACGGCAATTCTGGCCAAGTAAGCACATTTTTGGATGAAGAAGCCCACTTTAAAGGCAAACACGATACAGAATATTTGTATCGCATTCCTCTCAAATAATCCTCAAACAATAGGAATTAAAAACGGTCTCATCATGGATATTTTCAAAAAGCAGGAATCCAACGTACGCTCATATTCAAACAATTTCCCGGTCGTTTTTCGTAAAGCGAAAGGCTGCTGGCTAGAAACAGAACAAGGTGAACGATACTTAGACTTCCTTGCTGGAGCGGGATCTCTAAATTATGGCCATAACAATCCAGTACTAAAACAAGCGTTGCTTGAGTACATTGAAATGGACGGTATTACTCACGGTTTGGATATGCACTCAGAAGCGAAAGCATCGTTTCTGGAAGCGTTGGATACTTACATCCTTAAACCAAGAAACTTGGATTACAAGGTTCAGTTTACGGGCCCAACAGGCACTAACGCTGTTGAGGCGGCATTGAAGCTGGCTAAAAAAGTAAAAGGCCGCGACAGCGTCGTTGCGTTTACTAACGGTTTCCATGGTTGTACTGCTGGCGCACTGGCTGCAACGGGTAACCAGCATCACAGACAAGGTAACGGTTCTAGTCTAAGTAACGTCACTCGTATTCCATTTGAAGGTTACGCTGGCGTAGATGGTCTTGCGCTGTTCGAAACCATGCTAAATGATAACTCTGCAGGTATGGATAAACCAGCCGCTGTACTTCTTGAAACTGTGCAGGGTGAAGGTGGTTTAAATGCTGCTTCAAACGAGTGGTTACAACGTTTGAGCAAAATCTGTAAAGCCAATGACATTCTTGTGATTGTCGATGACATTCAAGCAGGTTGTGGACGTACCGGTACTTTCTTTAGTTTCGAGCCGTCTGGTATCCAACCGGATATCGTGACGCTATCGAAGTCGATCGGTGGTTACGGTTTGCCGATGGCTGTCGTATTACTTAAGCCTGAGCTTGACCAGTGGAAGCCAGGCGAGCATAACGGTACGTTCCGTGGCAATAATCACGCCTTTATTACTGCTGCAAAAGCACTAGAAATTTACTGGGCAAACGATGATTTTGAAACACACATCAAGCAGTGTTCAGACAAGGTGAGTGCAGTGATTGACCGTTGTGTTCGTCGCTTTCCACAAATGTTTGTGCAGAAAAAAGGCCGCGGCATGATGGTTGGTATTGAATGTATCAATGGTGACATGGCATCTGAAATCGCGAAAAACTGTTTCGAGAATGGAATGGTGATAGAGACAGCGGGTCCAGACGATGAAGTTGTGAAGTTCTTCTGTCCACTAACCATCAGCGAATCAGAGCTAGATCAAGGACTAAGCATCTTTGAAAATGCAGTAGAGACTATCGCTGCGAAACATTTCAAACAAGCATCTTAATAAGGATTTTAATTATGATCGTCAGAACTCTAGATGAATGCCGCAACAGCGAACGACGTGTTGTTTCAGATAACTGGGAAAGTGTCCGCATGTTGTTGAAAGACGACAACATGGGTTTCTCTTTCCACATCACAACGATTTATGAAGATACAGAAACTCATATTCACTATCAAAACCACCTTGAATCGGTGTTTTGTATGAGTGGTGAAGGTGAGATTGAAGTTGTAGGTGGAGAAACGTACCCAATCAAACCAGGTACATTATATATCCTTGATAAACACGATGAGCACTACTTGAGAGCTTATAAGAATAAAGAAATGGTAATGGCGTGTGTGTTTAACCCACCGATTACTGGCGCTGAAGTGCACGATGAAAACGGTGTTTATCCTCTCGTTGACTAAAAGATGATGGTGGGGTGCTTTGCCACCCCACACTTTACTATCTCTTCTTTTTTCTTTTTAAAGTTACCAATCAAAAAAGGCTTATCATGACATTTACCGTAGAAAAAATCGGCGGTACATCAATGACAGCATTTGATGCTGTTCTCGACAATATTATTCTTCGTCCCAAAACACCATACAATCGTATTTTTGTCGTATCTGCATACGGTGGTATGACCGATGCGCTGCTCGAGTGTAAAAAAACCAGTAAACCAGGCGTTTATCAGCTTATCGCGAAACGCGACGACAAATGGGAAGAAGCGTTAGCGTACGTTGAAAGCCGTATGTTGCTGACCAATGAAAATATTTTTGCGGACCCAATGAATCGTATCCGTGCGGATAAATTCATTCGCTCCCGCATTGCTGAAGCGAAAAACTGTATCGCGAATATTTTAGAAACCTGTCAGTACGGTCAATTTTCGTTGCGCCAGTACTTGCCTCAAATTCGAGAGTTTCTCTCGTCTATCGGTGAGGCACATAGTGCTTACAACACAGCACTAAAACTAAAAAATATGGGTATTAACGCTAAGTTCGTTGACCTGTCTGGTTGGGATAATCAAGCGCCAAGAAGCCTTGATGAGTCGATCAGTGACGCGTTTGCTGATATCGATGTATCAAAAGAACTGCCAATCGTGACAGGTTATGCTTACTGTAAAGAGGGCCTAATGCACACTTATGACCGAGGTTATAGTGAGATGACATTTAGCCGAATTGCAGCAATAACAAAAGCGGATTTAGCAGTAATTCACAAAGAGTACCACTTGAGCTCAGCAGACCCACGCGTTGTTGGCCCTGAAAAAGTATTACCAATTGGTAGTACAAACTATGACGTAGCAGACCAACTTGCTAACCTTGGCATGGAAGCGATTCACCCAAATGCCGCTGCGGGTTTACGTGAAAGTGGTATTGAGCTACAGATTAAAAATACATTCGAACCTGAACACGAAGGTACTTTGATCTCTTCAAGCTACCGCCCAGAAGAAGACAAAGTCGAGATCATCGCAGGTAAAGAGAAAGTATTTGCACTGCATTTGTTTGACCAAGCAATGGTAGGAAAAGCCGATAACGTTAGTTACGAATTGATGGAAATCATCTCCGATGCTCGTGTAAGTTTGGTTGGTAAAGAGATGAACGCTAACTCTATTACTTACTATCTAGGTGGCAGTACTGATAGCTTAAACAAAGCATTGTATAAAGCCGAGAAACGTTATCCGAATGCCTCGATTAAAGGCCGTATGGTCGCGCTTATCTCAGCCATCGGTTCTCAAATTGATACCAATAAGACGTTGGCGAAAGGTGTGCTTGCATTGATGAATAATGGCGTTACGCCAGTTGCACTGCACTCATCATTGAGAAATGTAAATGTTCAATTTGTTGTCGGTGATAAGGAATACCAGCACGCGATTTGCGCATTGCATGATGAGTTTTTCCAAAGTAGCAGTTTAGCTAAATCGGTTAATGTGGCTTAGTTTATCCACGGTTAAAATACAAAGGAGAGCAGGTTAGCTCTCCTTTTTTTGTTTTTCAGTTTGTACTCACAATGCCCACTTTGTATAGGCTAAACAGGCGATTTAAGTAAGTTCCTATGTGGCGATACACATAAGCCAGCAGAATGGTCTGCTGGCTTATGTTACTGATTAACTGACGTTAACTTAGTTTACTTAAACTTGCTGATTTCTTGTTCAACTTTGTCTAGTTGTTGCAGCTTCTCTTGCATTTTTAGAGAGTCGTAGTTTAGTGAAGCAGGGTTCATCGCTGTGCCACGTTGCATTGGGTATTCTGGAAGTGTTTTAAAGAACTCTCCCACAACGTCTTGTACAGGTACAAATAGCCACATGTTGTCAGCCATCCAACGCAAGTACATTTGTGATTCGCTTGGGCCTTTCTCGAATGGGTCAGCGCGTAGATGGATGATTTTAGGCCAGTTCGGAGCAAAACGAACTGCGTTACTTAGGTTCCCTTCAAGCGTTGCAAAGTGAAGTTTCCAGTCATTCCAACGGACAGCGTTTAATTCACCATTAGACGTAAAGTAAAGCAGCGACTCACGAGGGCTTTTTTCTTCCTTACCTTCAAAGTATGGCATGAAGTTATAACCATCTAAATGTACACGCCACTCTTTGCCATTTGCTTTGTAGCCTTCTGCCAGTTTTTCTTTTACATCAGGTACGCCAGCAGCTGCCAATAATGTAGGCAACCAGTCTTGGTGTGCCATCATTTCATTGATCTTGGTTCCTGGCTTAATTACGCCTGGCCAACGAACCAGTTGAGGAACACGCATACCGCCTTCCCAAGTTGTGCCTTTTTCACCATGGAATGGTGTTGCGCCACCATCTGGCCAAGTCATGGTTTCTGCGCCGTTGTCCGTTGAGTAGATAACGATAGTGTTGTCTGCAACACCTAGCTCATCCAGCTTGTCGAGTAAAACACCTACATGATCATCGTGTTCCAGCATACCATCGGCATAAATGCTTACACCTGATTTGCCTTGGTATTTTTCCTGCAAGCGAGTCCAAACGTGCATACGAGTGGCGTTATGCCAAATAAAGAAGGGTTTATCCGCCTTAACTGCTTTTTCCATAAATGCCAAAGAGCTCTCTAGGAACTCTTCATCTGCGTGCTCCATACGTTTTCGTGTCATCGGGCCAGTGTCTTCAATCTTACCGTCGGCATAAGACTTAATGACACCACGAGGGCCATAGTTTTTACGAAACTCTGGGTCTTTAGGGTAGTAATAAGTTTCAGGCTCTTCTTCTGCGTTTAGGTGATATAAGTTACCGAAGAATTCGTCAAAGCCGTGTTTTGTCGGTAAGTGCTTATCTTGGTCACCTAAGTGGTTTTTACCAAATTGACCCGTCATGTAACCTTGTTCTTTTAACAGGTCTGCAATGGTTGGCGCCCAATCAGGTATGCCGTGGTCAGATCCTGGCATACCAATTGTTAACAAACCCGTACGAAATGGCTCTTCACCCGTAATAAAGGCAGCGCGACCAGCAGTACAAGACTGTTGTCCGTAGTGATCTGTGAACAACGCGCCTTCATTCGCGATACGGTCGATGTTTGGCGTTTTGTAACTCATCATACCTTGGTTGTATGCGCTGATATTCCAGTAGCCGATATCGTCACCAAAAATTGCCAGAATATTCGGTTTGTCGGCTGCCATAGCAGCACTAGACGCCGCTAACAGTCCTGCGCCTACAGCGATTTTGCTCAATTGATTTGCCATAAAAACTCCAGATTGTTGAGAGTAAAGATAAGCACAAGTGAGCCTTATGCTTAGTTGCTGCATAAGTTAATGATGTATATAGAAAAATCCTCTTATACTCGATATAACCATAAGTTATTGCTAGGTTGTAACCATTTGTTAATTAAGAAGAAATAGGATTGTTCTGTTAGTTTGTAGAGATTCGTAAAGTAGATTTAGATCACTGAAGAGCCTTATTTTTATTGCGTAGTAGAAGAGGGGGATGGAAATGAAAAACAATAGGATGCTCGCTTGTTTTACGGCCCTAAAGCAATACTAAAGTCGTTATGTATTGCTTGTAATTATTTGTATAACCAGTGATTTAGTGTCTATATTGATTTAGGTTGTACATTATAAATATAAGGATATCTATGAGTCAGTGGGCAGGCCGGTTTCGCATTTTATTGCTGGTCAACGTTGTTGTCAGTTTTATGGCTTTTTCTCAAGAGTTATTAACAGAGAAACCAAATATTCCTTCAGGCTTAAATCCAGAATATGCTGGCACACAAGCTTGTATAGATTGCCACCAAAACGAAGTGGAGGCCTGGAAAGGGTCACATCACGATATGGCCATGAAGCATGCAAGTACAACCTCTGTGCGTGGTAATTTTGATAACCATGTTGTAACACACAAAGGAATGCCTAATCGTTTTTTTAAAAAAGGCGACGAATTTTGGGTCAATATTCAAGGTGCTGACGGGCAATGGCATGACTATAAGATCAGCTATACATTTGGTTGGGAGCCATTACAGCAGTACATGGTCGAGTTTGAAGATGGCCGCGTGCAGCTTATTCCTTTTGCTTGGGACACAAGAGCTAAAGTTGAAGGGGGACAGCGTTGGTTTCATCTTTATCCAGAAACGACAACAACGGATGAATTCTATTGGACCAATACCGGGCAAAATTGGAACTTTATGTGTGCTGATTGCCATTCAACGAACCTAAAGAAGAATTACGACGCTGACAAAAACACTTACAACAGCTCATGGTCAGAGATTAATGTGGGATGCGAAGCATGCCATGGTCCCGCTAGTCAGCACATAGAACTGGCCAAGAAATACAAAAATGCTGGCACTTCTTTTGAGCATGACAGCCATTATGGCTTTGATCGAAATTTGTCTAAAGCAGTGTTGGATTGGGTGTTTGAGGAAGGCCATAGTACGTTACAGCCGAAATCAATTGAAGCAACCAATCAAGTGCAAACATGCGCTCAATGCCATAGTCGCCGAACCCAGTTAAATGAAACAGGTGATCATGTTAAAGGTTCCTTTTTTGATAAATATCGCTTAAGCCTTATAACACCTGAACTCTACTATCATGATGGACAGATTTACGACGAAGATTATGTTTATGGTTCGTTTCTTCAATCTGAAATGGCGGAGAAAGGGGTCACGTGCACTAATTGCCATGATCCACACACGGCAGAGTTAACGATCCCAGAAGAGGCAGTATGTTCGCAATGCCATATTGCATCGGAATATACACCTGAAAAGCATACCTTTCATAAGGCTGAATCTGAAGCATCGCAATGTACGACTTGTCACATGCCAGAAACGACTTACATGCAAGTCGATCCTCGTAGAGACCACAGTTGGCATATTCCACGACCGGATTTGAGCAAACACATTGGAACGCCCAATGTTTGCATGTCATGCCATGAAGATAAAAGCAATCAATGGGCCGATGAACAGATAGCAGAATGGTACCCGAATTCGAAGTATCGTAATCAACAACATTTTGCTGTCGCATTTTATGCGGATTCAATTGGTCATCAAGGAGCAGCAAATGCGTTGGCATACTCTGCTCAGGATTCGTCGTTAAAAGACATTATTCGTGCTTCAGCCCTGGAGAGAATGGGGGGCAACACTGACCAAAATACAACAGTATCTTTGGCTAGGGCCGTTAAGAATGAGAATGAAATGGTTCGATTAGGGGCAATTTCAGGCTCGTCTGGTTATGAATTTCATGACCGGTGGCGGATTCTAGAGCCATTACTTGGTGACCCGGTGCTTTCAGTGAGAGCGGAAGCTGCCTCGGCGCTGGTAGCGAACTACGCACAAATGACCCCTTTACAAAAAGATATAATTAAATCGCCTTTAGAAGAGTACATGGAAATTCAAGAGTTTAATGCCGATCGTGGTTTCGGAAGAACCAATTTGGCGAATGTGTACCGCAGCTTAGGTGAAATCGACAAAGCGGCCGAGCTGTATAAACAAGCGATCAGCATCGAACCCTACTTCGAAAATAGCTACGTTAACCTAGCAGATTTGTATCGCCACCTAGGTAAAGAAGAAGCTGCGATCACGGTGCTACAACAAGGGATGAAAGCTCAACCTAAATCCAGCACATTACCATACAGCGCAGGTCTTTCTTTGTTACGTCAAGGCAAAGCCGATGATGCGAAAAAGCTACTTAGACGCGCCGCAGAAATTGGTGAAACTAATGCGCATTATTGGTACGTGTACGGTCTAGCTTTAGAAAAAAGCGATGTTCTAGAAGCCAGTAAAGCGTTGCATACAGCATTTGAAGTCGGTGGCAATCCACAACACTTGTTTGCTCAATGCGAGGTTCTAGCGAGAAATCATAAAAAAGGTGCTGTCGCTTTTGCTTTCGATAGGTGCATACAAGAGCTTAGTCACTATGCACCTAAACAAGCTATTGATCAGCTTAAAGCCTCTATTGTTGGGGTCAATAGGAGCTAATTACCAAAAGTGGAGCTTTTATCGCTCCACTTTTTCTTACTTGGTTTAATCAGCGTCTTTCGCTAATCTCAGCCCCATGTCGGACATGATGACTGACTGGCTAGCAAAATCGCGACGATAGTTTTCGGATTCGTCAGCATCATAGGCAAAGCTACCACCTCGTACAGACTTGTGTGCCAGGCTTTCTTTTTCATCTTTTGCGTTTACCGGATTATCACTTGGTGCTGATTTGTAATAGCCTTCATCAAACGCATCAATAACAAACTCACCAACATTACCCGTCATATCGTATAAGCCAAGCTCATTCGGTTTTTTCTGACCTACCTTGTGTGCCTTATTGTTTGAGTTACTGGCATACCAGGCAACGTCGTTAATATCATCAGACCCCGCGTAAGTGAATCCTTGACTTAGATTCCCCCCTTTCGCTGCAAACTCCCATTCTGCTTCGGTGGGTAAACGATAGTGCTCTCCCGTTTTTTCATTCAATTTCTTTATAAAATAATTGGCTTGTTGCCAGCTAATGTTATTCACGGGCGTATTTGGGTTTCTAAAATAACTCAGAGAAGAGCCTGTAACCGATTCGAATAACTCTTGGGTTACCTCAAATTTTGCCAAATAGAAATCATCCACGCGAACGGTGCGAGCCGGGCGCTCGGATTTATTTGCTGATGGATTATCCGAGCCCATCATAAATTGTCCACCTTCAATAAGAACCATATCTTGAGCGATTTTTTGAGCAAGAGGGCTAGGTTGTGTTGTTGCACATCCAGTCATAATTAGCGAAATCGAAATAGCGGCACCAAGGTAAAGAGTATTACTTTTGGAATGCTTCATAGGGGAGCTCCATCAACATTTATGATCAAAGAATTTTATCAAGCAAGTCTATGAAAAACAGTTATACACACTATAACAAGCGCCACGAATAATTGAACATTATCATCACACTAGGCGATTAACTTAATGATTAGTCTTAACGCCGTTGGGCACAGGCTAGCAACTAAGAAGGTGATGAATGCACATAACTCAAGGTCCGCAGTTCAATGGAAAAGCATCCAAGCGATTACATGTCATGGCGAAACCTATCGGTGCAGTGTGCAATATCGATTGCACCTATTGTTATTACCTAAACAAACAAGATTTACTTGAGTACAAGCCAGGCTGCTCACCAGTCATGGATGAGGAAACGCTAGAGACCTATATCCGTCAATATATAGCGGGACAGAATACACCTGAAATCATTTTCTCTTGGCAGGGTGGTGAGCCGACAATGCTAGGTTTGGATTATTTCAAGACAATTGTTGAGGTACAGAATAAATACCGTCCCGATGGCATTACGATCTCCAATGATCTCCAGACTAATGGCACACTGCTTAACGATGAATGGTGTGAGTTTTTAAAGGCGAACAACTTTCTCGTCGGTTTAAGCATTGATGGCCCAGAAATGATGCACAACGCTTACCGAACAAACCGAGCTGGTAGAGGCACATTCCGGCAAGTTATGAATGCGGTTGAATTATTACATAAGCACGAAGTAAAGTTTGCTACGCTCACTTGTGTTAACAACTTGACCGGACGTAACCCACTTGAAGTGTACCGATTCTTGCGAGATGAAGTACGCTCCCCTCAAATGCAGTTTATTCCAATAGTTGAGCAGAAAACATTCAGAACAACCGCCCCTCAAACTTGGGAGCCAAACGAGCAACTAAAGCAAGGAGATAAACGGTTGATCCCAGGTCATAAAGATGCCGTTGTTGAGCCTTTTTGCGTTGCGGATGAAGCATGGGGAAATTTTCTGATCGCGATTTTCAATGAATGGGTTTTACACGATATCGGCAACGTGTTTGTGCAGTACTTTGAAGCCAGTATCGAAACCTGGATGGGCAGAAAAAACCCACTGTGTACGTTAGGTGAAATCTGCGGGAAGGGCTTAGCAATGGAGCCTAATGGTGATGTGTTTGCGTGTGATCATTACGTGTACCCAGAATATAAGGTTGGAAACATTCATCACGAAAAGCTCGATACGCTCGCTTATAGCTCTGAGCAGCAGAAATTTGGGTTTGCTAAAAGTCGTACGCTGCCCCAACAGTGCCTTCAATGTGATTATCAATTTGCATGTTTTGGAGAATGTCCCAAAAACCGTTTTATCCGTACTAGGCAAGGTGAGCCTGGTCTTAATTATCTCTGCGCGGGTTGGAAGAAGTTTTTTACCCATGTTGATCAGTCGATGGCGTACATCTTACGAGCGACAGGTAACCCAGTTGTTCACGGTAAATACAGTGAACAGATTCTACGCCAGCAAGCTACTCAAACACAGACTGTGTTTGAAACGAAGTTTTAAGATAGTCACTACGCCTGCTACAGGCCCGGAAATGAAAGAATATAGGTTATTGAATGCAAAAAATTAAGCTGCTCTCTAAATCATTACTCGTGATCTCGATCGGCATTGCTGCGAGTCAAGCAGCAGTGGCACAAGAAACAACATTGCTAGACCCAGATCAAGTATCGCCGACAACGGTTGTCACTCCACAAGAAGCGCAAATGACACCGGCGCAACGAGTCGAAAAGCTGTCTTATGATTCGCAAAATAAAAAGTTGTCTTCAGAAAAACGTATTGATGCTTTACGTGAGTTAGCCAACTATCCAAGCCAAAATGCATTGGTTGCAGTTGCGCGTGGGTTGCAGGATGAAGATGCAGGTATTCGCGAAGCTGCGATTGTGGGAGCACAGCCATATATGATTGAGCACCGTTGGCGTTTGATTTCACCATTATTGAGTGATGACGCCGCCATGGTGCGAATTACAGCAGCGATTAACCTCGTTCGAGATTACGCCAATTTGAGTTCAGAGCAACAGCAGTCACTTGAAGGGCCTGTTTCAGAGCTGACAGCACACTTGTCCAGTAAGAACGATAATGTTTCCAAGTTATTACTTGCAGACGTTTACCGTTGGCATCGTGATTGGGATAAAGCGGCGCTGATATACCCAGAGTTAACTAAGCTTGAGCCAAACAACCCTCAAGTTTGGTTAAGCTACGCAGACAACTTCCGAGCGCAACAGCTAGACCAAAAAGCTATCAACGTGCTTGACGAGGGTATCAAGCTAAATTCAGAAGATGCCTCGCTGCATTATTCTAAATCTCTCGCTTTGGTTAGATTAGACAAAAAGAAAGAAGCGGCGTTTGAAATAGACAAAGCTGCGACGATGGCAAAGACGAACAGTTACTTTTGGTACTTAAATGGTGTTCTGCAAGAAGAGTTAGACTTGAAGAAGTCTGTCAACGCTTTTGAGCAAGCGTATTTGATATCCGGTGCTCCAGAACAATTGTATGCCGTGTGTGACATCTATGTTAGATACGGCAACCCTAAAACGGATGACTGTTTAACAGAGCTAACGAAGGTCGCTCCCGACTATGTTATTGAAGAGCTCAATCAGAAAAAGGGACGTAAAAGTGCCCCTACATCAGTTGAAGCCAATGAATTTAAACTCTAATCGTTAAATTCCATGTTTCTATTTTAATAAAATAGTGGACTAGATTGGTGACATTGTCACTTTTTGGTGGCCGTTGCATATTTCAGTTCAATATGCGCCTGTTTCAATTGAACTATACTTTTGATTGGATTCGCACCTAGCACCTCAATATAAGGAATTAAGATGGCTATAAAGTTAAAGGCGATTGTCTTAGCAACAGGTTTTGCTCTGTCTAGTTACGCTGTTGCTGCTGATATGCAAGATCCACTTCCGTCATGGAACAACACTGACGCTAAGCAAGCTATTGTGGCGTTTGTTACGAAAACAACGACCCAAGGTTCGGATTCCTATGTTCCTGAAAGCCAACGAATCGCGACGTTTGATAATGATGGAACACTTTGGGCAGAAAAGCCTGTTTATCTACAGTTGTTTTTTGCGATCGATAGAGTAAAAGAAATGGCCTCTGAGCATCCTGATTGGAAGACAACCGAACCCTTTGCTTCCGCATTAAAAGGTGACATGGAGGGGATTGGTAAACAAGGACTCGAAGGTGTAATGAAGCTTGTTATGGCAACCCATTCTGGAATGTCTACTGAACAGTTTCATCAAGAAGTTAAGGAATGGTTGAAAACGGCTGTCCATCCAACAACGGGTAGACCATACACTGAAATGGTCTATCAACCTATGCTCGAACTGCTCGACTATTTAAGAGCGAACGACTATCAGACCTACATCGTTTCTGGAGGCGGTATTGAATTTATGCGCGTTTGGGCGCCGGAAGTATACGGCATTCCAACGCAAAACATCGTGGGGACGACGTTAAAGGCGGAATATCAAAGTGTTGATGGAAAACCTACCATCCAACGCATGCCGGAAATAGACTTTGTCAATGACAAAGCAGTAAAGCCTGTGACGATTCAAAACTTCATTGGCAAACGTCCGGTAATGGCGTTCGGTAATTCTGATGGTGATTTACAGATGTTAGAGTGGACGAAAGCAGGTTCAGGTCCAAGATTTTCTGCGATTATCCATCACACGGATGACAAGCGTGAATGGGCGTATGATAAAGATTCTCATGTTGGTAAGTTAGATAAATCGTTTAAAGTAGGTGAAGAGCAAGGTTGGCTATTTGTCGATATGAAACAAGATTGGAATCAAGTGTTTAAAGAGAGCACTAAATGATAATCTTTGTTTGACCATAACTTGCTGCAACCAAACAATTGCAACGAAATAAAAGGCCTCACAATTGAGGCCTTAGTTAATTCCACAATAGCTTCGATACCTAGGGTCTAGTTTCTAGGTTGCTGTGTCATTGTTTCTACCACTTTTTCAATACTTAACGAGCTACCTTTCGTTGCAGGGAACTCCTTAAATGTCTCTAGGAACTTACGCACGATAGCTTGAGCAGGAACGAACATCCACATTTGATCAGCGTAAAAATGTCTGACGTAAAGTGCTGCATCTGGACCGACCTCAAATGGATCCATACGAAGGTTTACAATCAAAGGCCAACTAGGTGTTTTGCGGTATGCCTCATTAATGGCACCCTCCATAATACTGAAGTGGATCTTCCAGTCTTTATAACGAACGGCGTTTAAATTACCACCAGCATCGAAGTAAAAGATTTCTTTGCGTGCGCCTTCATCAGCTTTACCAGTCAGCAGATCAAGTTGGTTGTAGCCATCTAAATGTGCTTTAAAGGTTTTGCCCGCTGCTTTATGACCCTTCAATAGTTTTTCTTTCACATCAGGTTCGCCCACAGCTGCGAGTAGAGTTGGCATCCAGTCTTCTTGTGAAAAGATATCGTTGATAACCGTTCCTGGTTTAATGTTTCCAGGCCAGCGTACCATCATCGGAACGCGGAATCCGCCTTCCCAAGTCGTACCTTTTTCGCCCTTGAACGGTGTAGTACCACCATCTGGCCAGGTAAATTTCTCAGCGCCATTATCAGTACTAAAAACAACAATGGTGTTATCTGCTACGCCTAGCTCTTCAAGTTTATCAAGCATGACACCTACTTGATCATCTAGGTCCATCATGCCATCGGCGTATAAGCCGTAACCTGACTTCCCTTGATATTCTTCACTCAAATGTGTCCAGACGTGCATACGGGTTGAGTTATGCCAAATAAAGAATGGTTTGTCTTCTTTTACTGCTTTTTCCATAAAGGCCAAGCTAGCATCCATGAACTCTCGGTCTACGTTTTCCATACGCTTACGAGTAAGGGGACCTGTGTCCTCGATTTTGCCATCCGCAGTCGCCTTCAACACGCCTCGAGGTCCGAATTTTTTACGAAACTCTGGATCTTTTGGATAAAACTCAGACTCAGGCTCTTCTTCCGCGTTTAAATGGTATAGGTTACCAAAGAACTCATCAAACCCATGGTTAGTTGGTAGGTGCTCATCTTGATCACCAAGGTGGTTTTTACCAAACTGACCAGACACATAGCCGTGATTTTTAAGTAACTCTGCGATAGTAGGATCTTTCGATTGAATACCCTCTTTTGCGCCGGGCATACCAATAGTCAATAGACCGGTACGAAACGGATGTTGACCCAGAATAAATGAGGCTCGTCCGGCAGTACAACTCTGTTGTGCGTAAGCGTCTGTGAAAATGGCACCTTCATTGGCGATTTTATCAATGTTAGGAGTCTTCCCTCCCATCATACCATTGTGATATGCACTAATGTTGTATACACCTACATCGTCACCCCAGAACACAAGGATGTTGGGCTTATCGGCAGCAAAGGCTGTGGACGCAGCTAATGTACCGACCAATGCCATTACCTTTTTAATCGAGTTTCGCATGAAAATCCTCCGCGATAAATGAATCCATTATCGTTATATAACGTTACTAATTGTGTTCATCATGGCGAAGTCGAGTGAGATGACACCAAATGAGACAATGTAGTCAGTTGAATATAGTAGAGGTTTTTTGTTGCTTCCAAGTAATCCCTGTTTTTCAAAAATGTTAACTAACATGGACTAGACTTTAGTGTGTTTTAAGTGTGATAAGACGCACTTACAGGATTGAATTTCAATGAAAGGCGACACTATGAAAAATAAACTAGCAACTATCCTGTTTCTATGTATCCCGTTAGAAGTGGTTGCGGAAGAGACACCAAATGTCGTGGTAATGTTGGTTGATAACCTTGGGTGGGGGGAACTAAGTTCCTATGGGAGTACCAGAGGTGTTGAAACTAAAAACTTAGATCAACTTGCTAGAGAAGGTGTACGCCTTACTAATTTTAATGTGGAACCGCAATGCACGCCAACTCGCTCCTCATTCATGACGGGGAGGCGAGCGCTTAGATCTGGGACAGATAAGGTTGTTTGGGGAGTGCCTTACGGTATGGTGAACTGGGAGATAACCATTGCAGAGAAGTTTAAGGAACAAGGATATAACACGAGCCTTTACGGGAAATGGCATTTGGGAGACCAAAAAGGGCGCTTTCCAACGGATCAAGGCTTTGATGAATGGTATGGCATTGCAAATACGACGGATGAGTCAGAATATAGCTCTCAACCCGGTTATAAAGCTATATTACCTAAACCTCAAATCCTTTCAGCTAGAGCAGGGCAGGATCCTAAAGGGGTCAAAGAATATAATTTGGACTCACGTAGAACGATTGACAGTGAGCTAGTTGAACATGCCACAGATTTTATAAATCGAAATGTGAAAGAGAATAAGCCATTTTTCTCTGTAATTACTTTTACTCAACCACATTTACCGACGCTACCTCATCCTGATTTTATTGGTAAAACAGGCAAAGGAAATTACTCAGATGTGTTAGCTGAGATAGATTTTCGAGCTGGGCAAGTTATTGGTGCAATAGAAAAAGCAGGAATTAAAGACAATACACTAGTGATTTGGTTTTCTGACAACGGTCCAGAGTGGCATATGCCATACCAAGGCTCTAGCGGACCATGGCGTGGTGCGTACTTTACGGCTCTTGAAGGCTCTCTCCGAACACCATTTATTGCCTCTTGGCCTAACCACATCAAACCGGGCAGAGTGAGTGATGAAATTATCCATGTTGTGGATCTATTTGCCTCACTTTCTCATGTCGGTGGATACAAATTACCAAGCGATAGAACAATAGATAGTATTGATCAGTGGGCCTTTTTAAAGGGAGATAGTGAAAAGTCTAATCGAGATGGTTTCATCGTTAACAATGGATCTGAAACCTACGCTTATAAGTGGGAAAATTACAAGATGCACTTTATTGATCAAGATATCATGCCGGAGAAAGGGCGCCCATTACAGATCCCTGAAATATACAATTTGATTGATGACCCTAAAGAGGAGTTTGATTTAAGAAATAATGCCACATGGTTATTTCCTATCATGATAGGAAAGAGAGTAAAGTTTGAATCTTCCGTTTCAACAAGCTGCGATACGATTCCTTTCCCTGCTCCATTTGGATATGAGCCCGATTGTAGCAAGGGGAATTTCAATCAATTTCCAGTGGATGGATTACGCCAGAAGTAGTTTACCCCAATGGCTCTTTCTCGCATACATGAGGTATGTTTTTGGTTCAATATCTCATTAGAGCCATTTAGGGCCATGTTTTTTCTAGTTTCATTTGAACAGTCATATTCGTCGACCATACTTAAAGTTCGTTGTTTCATATGGGGCGAATTATGCAGCCAATACTCTACATTCAAATCGGTAATGTTCTTTGGGCGGTTTTAAGTGACGGTTCTTGGATCCAAATGTTGCCCAACGAACAATTAGTTCCAGAAGTAGAGGTGGTTGTTCTTAATACTGACATTCTCGATATTGCATTTAATGAAGATACAACAAGTGAGGATGAATCGAGTTCGAATGATCTTTTAATTGCATCTCAAAACGGTATTGAATCCACTTTTAATCAGAGCGTTCGAGATTTTAGTGAGTCTTCTGGTGGGTTAAGTTTTGTTGCCTATATTCGCGCTGTTTTACCTGAGCAACTCGTTTCTAATGGCTATGTTACTAGGCCAGCAGTGCAAGAAAGAGAGAACCCAACTTCTGAGACTCAGGCTCCTGAGCGGTTGAATCCCGATGCTATATTAACGGTGGATATTCTTGATGGCGGCGATGGATACGAAAACCAGTTTGAAGTTCCTAGTGTCACGATTCAAGGTGACGCACTCAAGATAAGCGATGAGTGGCTTGTTACTATCACCATTACCGACAGCCTCAATAATTCCATTACTGTTACAACGACCGTAGAGAATGAGGCGTATACCCTATCAGGCGTTGATCTGTCTTCTCTTGCTGAAGGGCCGCTTACGGTGACTTCTGTGGTTTCTGACATTTATGGCAATAACCTGAACGCCGTCGATACGACCATTAAAGATACGCTTGCAACGGTGAACGTCAATTTTGATGGTGGAGGGGATGAGTATTTAAATCAGTACGAAATCGCGACTACTCGCCTCGAAGGAACGATTGAAAACATTGAAGATGGCCAGCGTATCCAAGTTACGGTAACCGACTCGTTAGGAGCGATCATAAACTTAGAAACGGTGGTGACTGGTGGAAGTTGGTCTCTGGACGACGTTGACCTTTCTGGATTGTCTGAAGGTACGCTGACCGTTGTTGCTGAGAGTATAGATATAGCGGGCAACCCTGCAACCAGTGAAAACACCATCATCAAAGATACGCTCGCAAGTGTGACGGTGGACGTTGACGATGGCGGAGACGGCTATTTAAACATTGAAGAGCGCCAATCTGTCACTTTGTCAGGGCAAGTCAGTGATGTTGAAAATGGTCAGACGGTTTCTGTCACGGTTCAAGACAGCTTGGGGGCGATGCTCTCGTTCAATGCCGTTGTCGTTGATGGTATGTGGCAAGTCGAAGGGGCGAACTTATCCACGTTAGCCGATGGGGCGTTAACCGTATCTGCCTCCGTGAATGATGTGGCGGGCAACCAAGCGAAAGCGATGGATGAGGCTACGACCATAGATGCCACTGCTCCCACCATTGATATCGATACGGATTTTTATATTAGCGGTGGTCTTGCCATTGATGATTTCCGTGAGGGTATAGTCACGGAAATGAGAGGGACAACCAGTGGTGTAGAGCAAGGTCTGGCGGTGACGATTCGGGTAAGTGACGGAGACAGCACGCTGAATTTTACTGGCCTTGTTGATGCATCAGGTTCGTGGACAGTAACCGGAATTGACGTAAACACTCTCAATCTAAACAGCACGTGGACCATTGAAGCTGAAGTGTTGGATGCCGCCGGCAACCATGCGGTCGATACCATGCCGACAATAGTGCTACCCGGTTCAACGGTATTTTCTGAAAACATCGTTGGATTTTTTGGTGAGCAAAGCAGCTCGGCAGCCATCAACATAGAAAATGGTGTGCCAGCACTGCATGCAGAGCAACCAAGTTTGAGTGCGCTTACATCGGTCGGTCAATCTATTAACGTTGTTGTTGCAGAAGATGGGTTGAGCTTACAAGGAACATCGACTGACGACCGATTAGTTTTCTCAGCAGAAGTCAATGATGATGGTACGGTTCAAATTACTTTTTATGAAGCGATTGATCATGGTGTAGGTCAAGATGAGCTGGTGACTAACGTATTGGTTGAAAGCACTCAAAGTGATGCTGACGGTACACAAGAGGCTGTTGTGGCCCCCCTAGAAATCGCCATCCTTGATACCGATCCAGTGATCGCAAATGAGTCATATAGTGTAACCGAAGGCCAAGTCATTTCTGGCAATGTACTGGAGAATGACATTGATATTGATGGTGACTTGTACATTCGATATGTCAGAGCCGGAGGAGAGATCCAGTCTGTCCCTGATGGTGGCTCAGTAAGTTTTAGTCTAGAGAAGGGTGAATTAACCGTATTTTCAGATGGCTCTTGGCAGTTGAATGCCAGTCGCAACTTAGATCACACGGTTGAGCAAAGTCTCGTTTTTGATTATCTCGCAGCCGATGATTCAAAAGATTACGGTGTAGCAACCGCAACTATCGACATTATAGATGGCCAAGCGGGTTATGTAGGCAGCGCTACTATAAACACAGCAGAAGTACCTCTGGGAGAGGCATTATTAACCACCGAAGGCAGTGTTAATGTGATTGCTGGCTCTGATAACCCTGATCCGACTAGTTTGTATTTTGGTGGGGCATCCATTACTAAGTTAGAGGCATTAGGGCTTACAAGCTCAGTCTCTGATAATGAGCTTAGCTACACGTTAAGTTCCAGTGGAAAGCAAATCACAGCATTTGGCAATGGTGTGACTGTATTTACGTTAACATTGAGTAGCATTGAGTCGGGTAACGATGTACTAGCTTCAATCTCGCTTACTCTTGATCATCCTATCGATCAATTCAATAGTAGTGATACGGTCACTTTCCCGCTGACCATTGGAGGGACAGATCTAGACTCCACACCGCTTGTAGAGAATGAAATTGATTTCGTGTTGAAAGATGGTGTTGATCCTACGTTGAGCAACTTGACTGTTGTTGCAATCGAGGAGATTAATCTAGAAAGTGGGGCAATCTTTAAGACTGGGAGCCTTCAACTCGATATCGGGAGTGATTATGTTGACTCTCTTCGATTTAGCGAATTAAACCAGCCCACATTAGTGAGTAGTGAAAGTGAGTTGCTTTACCGTCTGTCTGATGACGGTACGACAATTACTGGCTATATCTTAGAAGGTGGGGTGGAAGTAAATATTTTTCAATCGAAACTATTATCCACATTACCTTTAGAGTCGAGTAGTGAAATAGAGTATTCCTTTGAATTATATCGCTCTTTCGATCTGTCAAAAGATCAAATCCTGGATATACCATTGTTAGTTAATGCAACAGATTCAGACGGTGACACCACCTCCGTAACATTGGATATTACCTTAGAGGCAATTGAAGGTTTGAACGATGATGCCTCTTTAACGGTGGATATTCTTGATGGCGGCGATGGATACGAAAACCAGTTTGAAGTTCCTAGTGTCACGATTCAAGGTGACGCACTCAAGATAAGCGATGAGTGGCTTGTTACTATCACCATTACCGACAGCCTCAATAATTCCATTACTGTTACAACGACCGTAGAGAATGAGGCGTATACCCTATCAGGCGTTGATCTGTCTTCTCTTGCTGAAGGGCCGCTTACGGTGACTTCTGTGGTTTCTGACATTTATGGCAATAACCTGAACGCCGTCGATACGACCATTAAAGATACGCTTGCAACGGTGAACGTCAATTTTGATGGTGGAGGGGATGAGTATTTAAATCAGTACGAAATCGCGACTACTCGCCTCGAAGGAACGATTGAAAACATTGAAGATGGCCAGCGTATCCAAGTTACGGTAACCGACTCGTTAGGAGCGATCATAAACTTAGAAACGGTGGTGACTGGTGGAAGTTGGTCTCTGGACGACGTTGACCTTTCTGGATTGTCTGAAGGTACGCTGACCGTTGTTGCTGAGAGTATAGATATAGCGGGCAACCCTGCAACCAGTGAAAACACCATCATCAAAGATACGCTCGCAAGTGTGACGGTGGACGTTGACGATGGCGGAGACGGCTATTTAAACATTGAAGAGCGCCAATCTGTCACTTTGTCAGGGCAAGTCAGTGATGTTGAAAATGGTCAGACGGTTTCTGTCACGGTTCAAGACAGCTTGGGGGCGATGCTCTCGTTCAATGCCGTTGTCGTTGATGGTATGTGGCAAGTCGAAGGGGCGAACTTATCCACGTTAGCCGATGGGGCGTTAACCGTATCTGCCTCCGTGAATGATGTGGCGGGCAACCAAGCGAAAGCGATGGATGAGGCTACGACCATAGATGCCACTGCTCCCACCATTGATATCGATACGGATTTTTATATTAGCGGTGGTCTTGCCATTGATGATTTCCGTGAGGGTATAGTCACGGAAATGAGAGGGACAACCAGTGGTGTAGAGCAAGGTCTGGCGGTGACGATTCGGGTAAGTGACGGAGACAGCACGCTGAATTTTACTGGCCTTGTTGATGCATCAGGTTCGTGGACAGTAACCGGAATTGACGTAAACACTCTCAATCTAAACAGCACGTGGACCATTGAAGCTGAAGTGTTGGATGCCGCCGGCAACCATGCGGTCGATACCATGCCGACAATAGTGCTACCCGGTTCAACGGTATTTTCTGAAAACATCGTTGGATTTTTTGGTGAGCAAAGCAGCTCGGCAGCCATCAACATAGAAAATGGTGTGCCAGCACTGCATGCAGAGCAACCAAGTTTGAGTGCGCTTACATCGGTCGGTCAATCTATTAACGTTGTTGTTGCAGAAGATGGGTTGAGCTTACAAGGAACATCGACTGACGACCGATTAGTTTTCTCAGCAGAAGTCAATGATGATGGTACGGTTCAAATTACTTTTTATGAAGCGATTGATCATGGTGTAGGTCAAGATGAGCTGGTGACTAACGTATTGGTTGAAAGCATTCAAAGTGATGCTGACGGTACACAAGAGACGGTTGTGGCACCGTTAACGATTACTATTTATGACTCTGATCCGGTGATTAGAGATGACACATACTCAGTCGTAGAAGATCAAACAATTACGGGCAATCTACTTGAAAATGATATTGATCTTGATGGAACACTTTATGTGAAATTTGTAGAGGCTGGCGGGGAGCAGAAGTCAATTCTAGAGGGGGGATCCGTAAGTTTTAGTTTAGAAAAAGGCGAATTAACCGTATTTTCTGATGGCTCTTGGCAGTTTGATGCAGATCGAAACCTAGATCATTCGGTCGAGCAAAGTGTTTCTTTCAGCTATTTAGCTGCAGATGACTCCCAAGACTATGGCTTGGCTAACGCGACCATTGACATTACTGATGGACAAGCAGGTTACGTAGGCAATGCGACTATAGACGTAACAGAAGTCCCTTTGGATGGCCCGATACTGAACTCTGAAGGAACTGTTAATATTGTCGCGGGATCTGACAATCCGGATCCGAGTAGTTTGTATTTCGGTGGGTCATCTATTACTAAGTTAGAAGCATTAGGGCTTACAAGCTCAGTCTCTGATAATGAGCTTAGCTACACGTTAAGCTCCAGTGGAAAGCAAATCACAGCATTTGCCAATGGTGTCACTGTATTTACGTTAACATTGAGTGGCGTTGAATCGGGTGATGATGTATTAGCTTCAATTTCGCTTACTCTTGAGCATCCTATCGATCAATTCAATAGCAGTGATACGGTCACTTTCCCGTTGACCATTGGCGGCGTAGATTTAGATGCCACACCGCTTGTAGAGAATGAAATTGATTATGTTCTAAAGGATGGTGCAGACCCAACTTTAAATAATTTGAATGGGGTAGAAGTAAAAGAATCTGATCTCGCAAATGGAAGTGTGTTGAGCTCAGGGAATTTTCAAGTTGAGGTTGGCAGTGATTACCTCGAATCTTTGTCGTTCATCGTCTCTGAACAACCCTTGTTGACGAGTGGTGAACAAGTTGTGCTTTATCAAGTCTCTGCGGATGGCAAAACACTTGATGGTTATATTCTTGACGAAGATGGGCAAACTCAGATTCCCATCTTTCAAGCTACCCTCAATGCTTCATTACCTATTGATGCAAATAGCGACATTACCTACTCCTTTGAGCTTTTTCAGGCTCTCGACCAACAAGAAAATACTGATCCAAACGTACCTCTCGTTGTTACTGCAATGGACTCAGACCAAGATAACACGTCGGTCGTTTTAGACATTAATGTGATAGATAACGACAATGGACAAGCGCTAATCAATAGTGGCAATGTCGAGTTAACCGAAACACCTGTCGATACAAACATTGCTCCTGATGGGGTTTCAGCCATAGCGAATACGGATGTGATAGTTACGTCATCATTCGATCCGATTGTGTATCTGGGTGTTGACATAAATGATGGAGATACTGTCAAAACTACGCTTGGTGATGCTGTTACTTATAACGGAGAGGCTGTCACTTGGTACGATAACAATGATGGAAGCTTTGACGCAATTTCAGACACTGGAGACGTTGTATTTAGGGTCACGTTACCTAGTGACTTCTCTTTGCCATCAAATGATACGTCTACCGTTAATGTAACTGTAGAGCTTTATCACTCGCTTGACCATGTTTTAGGTGATGGGACGCAATTGTCGATCTCTATGCCCATCGTGGCGAGAGATTCTGATGGAAGCGAGATCTCTACGGAGTCCAACATACTGGTCTATGATGGCTTGTTTCCGGAACTAGTAATTACAGAGGGAATCACAGTCAATGAAAGCGGGTTGAATGATGATTCGCTTGATTCTGGCATCGAGGGCTCGTCACCATCCATTACGCTATTACAAGGTTCAGACTCTATCGCCAGTGTGAGCGTGAATATCGATATGTTCAATGCGCTCGGCTATAAAACAAGTAGTGGTAGCCTGGTTTCGCTTGATTCACCGGACTCGAATGGTTGGTTATATGCAAGAGATGAAAGCGAGCAAGACGTCTTTAGAATTAGATTTAATACCGATGGGACTGTCGAGTTTGATCTATACCGTGCACTTGAACACGATGAACCTGACGGTGTTCCAGCGGACGAGAACACATTAGAACTCAGTTTTTCAATTTATGCCGTTGATAAGGATGGCGACCAGTCTGAAGCTGAGACATATACCGTTAGTGTAGTAGATGATATCCCTGAAGACACAAGCTCACCAATAGAAATTGAACTTACCGAGGGGGATGAGTTTTCGGGAAACTGGTTTAGCAATAATGCCGACTTAATCAGTTCAGATGGCACGTTGATTTCAAGTTTGACCTATGCAGGTGAAACATACGATACGGCGAGTTCGGTATTTAGCAATGATGCTTGGACCATCGATTTAATCAATAGTAGTGATGGTAACTTAAAATATGGAACGCTGACTATTGCTCAAGATGGGACATTTACGCTAACTACCGAGCTTATTGTTAATACGCCTGTAGGTGGTTTGCTTGATGATCTAACGATAACTGTGACGGATGCAGACGGTGACCAAGCAAGCAGTGAAGCTCAATTAATTCTTGATGATGCCAGGGGTTTTATTCGAACCGTTAATGTAGATACGTTAGAAGATAATGGCGCGAATAATAGTGGAGACCCCACGCCAGTCGCGTTACCGATTAGAGTTTCTCCTGGGGATACGGAGAATAATGAGCGTGTTGAAGCGATAAGGATCTCTGTTGAATCTCTACAAGGAGGGGCTCTGTTTTTAGACGGAGTGCGCCTTGAAGATGATGATAATGACGGATTTATTAGTCTTTCTGGTACAGAGCTAATGGGGGTGGGTATATTCACCGTTCCAAATGGTGATCTCACTTATCAACCAGCGCTAAACCTGTCGGGCAACACTATCAAAGTTTCGTTAGCAGTGTCTGCATTAATCGTATCTGATGTCGAACCAGATGGTTTTGTATTACAAGGCAATAACACGTTAAATGTTAACGTCTTACCGGTTGCAGATTTGCCAGAGTGGTCTAATGATTCGGACTTTTCTTATCAAAGTGTTGAAGATTCCGCTGAATCACTTTCGCTCAATATTGTCGCTGAAAAGTTTGACCAAGACGGTTCTGAAACGCTCCACTACCAAATTTCGAATATTCCAGATGGACTTATATTAACACTTAACGGAAGTGCTATTGAGGAAGGGAAATCGTATAGCCAATCCGAGTTAGATCAAATTGAAATCACATCTAACGAAAACTTAGCCGGAAGATTTACTTTTGATGTAACGGCAGTAACGACTGAGTCGGGTAGTGTGTTTGCCGATGAGCAAGATAAAACAGCGGAGATCACTGAGCAAGTTGTTATCGATATATCTCCAGATGCCGATGTGCCTGCGCTGACCGTTAAAAACATTCAGGGGCTTGAAGACCAAGCGATTGACTTAAAAGAGTACATCTTAGGGCGGCTCACTGACACAGATGGCTCGGAGTCTCTGTCTTATCGCATAGAAGTTCAAGATGGTTGGACATTGCCTGTCGGAGCTGGGATTACGCTTATCGGTATTAATACCTACCTAGTGACCTCCAATGCTCTAGCCAATTCGGAGGCGTTACTTCAACCAAAATCGGATATCAGCTCATTTACTGAATCTCTATCCCTTCAAGTAACCGCCATTTCAACAGAGTCGACTATTGATGGCTTAGCACCTCTTAATGAAACCGCCGAGAGCCAATCTGCAACCATTGACATTAAGCTAAAAGGCGTGGTCGATGAACCAATTGTCCTAGATGGTGGACAGGGGAATTGGCAATATGATCAAGCGACTAAAGTAATTAGTAATCTCTCTACGTTAGACGAAGATAACCTGATACAACTGGATTTTATCATCCAGACATCAGACGACGATCTATCAGAAGAAATTAATATCTTGCTTCAGAACATCCCTGTGGGAACACAACTGACAGATGTAAATGGTGACCCTATTGCTCTTCCAATTGCATACGTGGACCCAATAACGGGGCCAGTTTATCAGGTCTCGAACGCTGTTCTTGAAAACACTTACCTCAAAACAGAGCAAGATTTTAGTGGAACACTGAGCATGGATGTTATCGTCGTTTCAACAGAGCCGGATGGTGATTCTGCTGAAACCCCTCTTAAAGTGGAAATGGAAATCTTACCTATTGTTGATCAAACTGACGGTCAAGAATTACAAAGCAATGGTATTGAGGACAATTTCATCACACTAAATCTTGAGCCTGTCGTTAATCAAGATATAGATTCTAGTGAGTCCTTGACAGGATACACCATTGTATCCATTTCAGATGGCTTAACACTTTACTTTGATGGTAATGCAGTAGAGGAAAGTAATTTACCGTTAGAACTCAATGAACTACTCGATGGTAGCTCGGCAACATTATCTGAGTTGTTAAACAGTGGACGAATCACTGTAAAAGCTAATGAAGACCTAAGTGGGACGTTTAGCCTGGAAGTTCAGTACGAAGTGACAGACACGTCTCCGACGATGGAGACTGATGTAAAGGCAATCAATGGCTCTTTGAGCGTCGTGGTTTCTGGAAAAGTGGATATTGGTAATGAAGATATTGACAAAACACGTTTAGAAGGCGCGACTGAAGTATTCACAAGTACGGATGGGTCTGCTGTTGACGTGAGTGGAGGCATTACATTTACAGAAGCGGATATTGATGGTTCAGAGTATCTCGATTACATCGTTTTACAGATACCGCAGGGTCAAGACCTCATTGTTACTCATCCGAATGGTGCTTCTCAAGATGCCGATGGGAACTGGCTGATTCCAATGGAAGGAATCACAAGTGATAGCGTGTTGGAAACCGCTCAAGATTTGCTTGCTGGCGCATCGATTTATAGCCCATCTAACACAGAGATACTTGATGTGAATGTGTTAGCGTATGTTCGAGATGGAACGGATGCTCAATACATCACAGGTCAGTTCCAAATTCAAATTACTGGCCATGAAGGAGATGGAGACCAGTGTGCTGATCCTGGTGAACCGGGAAGCGTTCAAAGTGGGGATATTGTAGGTAAAGAAGGTGAAGATGTCTCAATTGGGGCGTTTTTAAACCCTGATGTGGCGAGTAGTGATGATAACTTAGTTTCCTTCTTTGTCGCCGCAGATTCTTTACCTGAAGGAGTCGAGCTTACTGGCGAAGGTGTGATACCTGCTTATGATAATACGGGCAATCTGTTGGGTTATTCAATTTCTAGCGCTGGATTGTCTTCCTTGACGCTTACTGGCGTGGATGAGGACTTTGCTGGTTGCATTACTTTCAATTTAGAAGTGACAGAAACGGCCCCATGCGATGGTGACTCGAAAACAACCGCTCAGACCATTACGGTACAAATCTCTCCTGTTGTCGATGATATCGCGATAGCACCAAGCCAAGTTACGGTTCAAGAAGATACTATAACCAACCTGAATCTTGCTCTTGTATTGGGCGATAGTGAAGGGCCAATGCAGTCCATTACTGGAGAAGGTGACGCAGCGACTGGCCTTGAAAGTGTCAATTGGGTTTCTTTATCGGTGTCTGACGAGAATGCGCGGTTTACTGCCGTGGACCCGAGCCTACTCATTGACAACGGTGATGGAACATGGGTAGTGACAGATGTTACGCGTCTAAACGAAATTCAGTTAATCCCACCTGAAAACTACAGTGGAGAGCTTGTTATTTCCGTTGACGCAAACATTACTGATGAAGTCACGGGAAGTTGTTTAAGTACTGACAGTGCGAAAGATACTCAAACTAAATCAACAGAAGTTACCGTTACCATTGCCCCAGTGGTTGATAAAGCGGTTCTGGAAACAGAAGACGTAGTTGGTAATGAAGATAATTATATTTATTTAGGAAACTTATCTGCATCATTAATCGATCAAGATGGTTCTGAGTCGATGTCTTTGGTCATGACAGGAGTGCCAGACGGAGCCGTGTTGGTTTGGGACAATAATGGGACGTTCGAATTACTCCCTGATAACGGTTCAACGGATGGTGAGAGCAAGGAGTGGCAGCTAACTCAAGCACAACTTGATAAGGTTTACTTTCTACCGCCACTAGATTTTAGTGGGGATATTTCATTAACACTGCAAGCTATTACCCAAGAGTCTGGATCAAACGACTATAACTATACCACTTCTCAGTTCAACGTCGGCGTAAAACCGATTGGCGACGATGTATCGTTGAATACAACCTCTAACACGTTCACTGGAGATGAAGGTGATTCCGTTTCGATTGACTTTTTAGCGAGCGGTTTTGAAACAAATAGCAACGAATATATAGAAGTGTCGATGTTGATCAAAGCAAGCTCTGAACCCTCTGCATTGGAAGGCTTAGGTAGGATTCGTATTGGAACTCAATTCTCATCCTTTACCTTCGATGACGCGGGCAATGCCGTGGCGACGGTATTAGTGCGAGCAAATGAAGTGTCAGGTTTGGAGTTCGTTCCGAAGGATGTATTTGGAACGATGGATGTTGCTCTCAATGTTAGAACGTTTGATCAAGCGATAGTGTCAGGGACACTCGAAACCGATTTTGGAGATGTGCAAACCACCGATCTAACCATTGTTGTTACCCCTGAAGCTGATGAGCCAACACTAACGGCCGATTATCAGTCTATTGTGTCTGAAGCGTCTGGGAGTATTCCTTTAGGGTTGAGCATGAATTTAGTCAACCCTGCACCCGAAGAGTTTGGAAGTGTGGAGATTCGCGGATTACCAACAGATCTAGAGTTGAGTCATGGTGAAAGATTGAACGGCATTTATGCTGTTGATCAAGAGGATGTCGCTGATCTTTCCATCGTTGGCGGGTTTAGCGGTGCAAGTGATTTTACGTTGTCGATAAAACCGATTGCAACACTGGGCGCCACTGTCGCAGAAGGTTCTGCTCAGGTAGTCAATGTTGCCTTAGTGGAAGAGGGGGGCCAAACATTACTTGCGACAGATGCTAATGATTTGCTTATTGGAGGAAGTGGCAGCGATGTATTCCAGTTTGACAGTTCAGGGCTCGGTAACGAGTTAAAGCCCTCGTACGATGTGATCAACGATTTCCAAATATCCGTTATTGGTGATGATAATGACACAATTGACATCGCCTCGATAATCACCGCTACCTCGATAACAGAAGTCGATAATAAGCTCGATTTAACAGAGAATGATGATGGCGTAACGCTTCACATAAAACCAGAAGAGACGGGGACAAAACAACAGATTCTTATGCAGGGCGTCACTCTTGATCAGCTTTACAAAGGTGACTCGACTGGCGTAGCCGAAGAAAATGTCTTACAGAAGATGATTGATGACAACAACTTGCTAGTAGGTGGTATGTCATGAAGCATCACTCATCCTCATCAAGTGAGCTGACTAACGATCCTTGGGGGCAATCGTTAACTTGGTTGATGCGTTATTTTGAGGTTAGACACCATACAAAAAAGGTGCTTTCTGGATTACCTCTTGTTGAGGGTAGATTGGATAGTGACTTATTCATCAGAGCCGCTGAGCGAGCCGATCTTGAACTCACATTAATCGATTTAAAATCCACCGCAATGTTGAGCTTTCCATTGGTGGTAATCAATAGGAAGACGTTACAACCCGCTATTATATCTGAGCGACATAACAGCGATTATCAAGTCACGTTATTTAGTGAAGATCAAGGTGAAACGCAATACGTCACGAGCGAGGAGCTGCATAATCAATTCCAGCCTCAAGCATGGCAAGTTTCTATGCGTCCAGAGCTGGACAAACGGATAAGTTCTATTCAAGCGGATTATAATGAACATTGGCTTTTCGCCGTAGTGAAAGAAATGTCTCCGTGGTATCGAGATCTTTTGATTGCCTCTTTCCTTATCAATACGCTAGCGCTAGTTATTCCGCTTTTCACTATGAACGTTTACGATCGTGTAGTGCCTAATCAAGCTTTCAGTACATTATGGGTTTTGGTCGCTGGTGTCTCCGTCATCATTATTTTTGATTGGCTATTGCGTAAAGCAAGGGGAGTTGTCACTGATACCGCGGGTAAGTACATCGATAACAAGCTTTCTTCGATACTTTTTTCTAAAGTTATGGGGATGAAACTTGAACACCGTCCTGCATCAGTCGGTGCATTCGCTCGACAACTACAAGATTTTGATAGTGTTCGCGATTTTTTTACTTCTGCATCTCTTGTGACCTTAGTTGATCTCCCATTTACGTTGTTATTTTTAGTCTTAATAGGTTGGCTAGGTGGGGCAATGATGTTCATACCTATTGCCGTCATGTTTATCCTGCTGATCCTTGGCTTTGCGGTAAAAGCAAAAATAGAACAATCACATACGGAAAGTGCTGCACTATCCATGAAGCGACAAGCTCACTTGTTTGATTCATTGTCCTCTTTAAAAGAGATTAAGCAAAATAACGCTACGGGAGAAGCACAAAAGCGTTGGGAGCAAACGGTATCCATGCTTTCTGATTGGCAAAATCAATCGCGAAACTATTCGAATATCGTTGCTTACTCCATTCAATCTAGCCAGCAGATAATTACCGTAATGTTACTTGTAACAGGCGTGTACAGAATTTCTGAGGGATTGCTCAGCATGGGGGGGCTCATTGCTATTGTCATGCTTAGCGGTCGTGCTGCAGGGGCGATTAACCAGTTAGCTATGCTGTTACTTCGCTATCAACAGACAAAAACAGCGGTTGAAGGCTTAAATTCTATCATGTCTTTACCTCAGGAGGTGCAACGCAGTCAGGTCATTACGTCTGCCGAATTTACAGGGAATATACGTTTAGAAAACGTGAGCTTCCAATACCCAGATGTTGATATGCCATGTTTGAGAGATATTAATCTTACTATCAAGCAAGGCGAACGCGTTGGCGTTATTGGTAGTGCAGGAGCAGGAAAGTCTACACTCCTTTCTATTATTACCAATCAACTCAGTGCCTTACAGGGTAGCGTTTATTTTGATGACATTGACAGTCAGCTTTGGCCCGCCGAATTGATAAGAGAGAAAACGGGTTGGGTTGGCCAAGATTCGCATCTTATATACGGCAGCATTATGGAAAACATAGTATTAGGACATCATGTTATTGATCAAGAACGTTTACGCCGTGCGATAGAATTATCGGGTTTGAACCAGTACATGAGCCGCCTTCCTCATGGTCTAGAAACGCAAGTCGGAGAAGGAGGGCGTTATTTGTCGGGGGGGCAAAGGCAAGCTGTAGCGATTTCAAGAGCGTTTTATCGAAACCCTGCAGCATTAATTTTAGACGAGCCAACCAGTTCCTTAGACCAGCCAGCTGAGAATGCGTTGTTTAATGCTCTTAAATCGTTGCCGCACTCGACGACGATGATTATTAGCTCTCATAAACATTCCTTATTATCGCTTTGTGATCGAATTGTTGTGCTTGATAAAGGCACAATTTTGAGGGAAGGAGCGCCCCAAGAAATTTTTGCTAAACAACAGTCTAACGCGAAAACGAACAGAGTACGCGCAGTATCAATTGTACGCGAAGGAGGTCAATGATGAGCACAGTTCGTTGGAGTAATGCTCATTTAGCAAACCGTTCGAGAACGTTGATTTGGTTGTCTGCCGCGTTAGTGCTAAGTGTGATTATTTGGGCCTCGTGGGCGAGGTTAGACGAAGTGGTTGTCGGCGAAGGAAAGGTTGTTCCTACTTTGTCTGTTCAGACGATTCAGAGCTTAGAGGGAGGCATTCTAAAGGAGTTACTTGTCATGCCTGGTGAAAGCGTCACTAAGGGGCAAACCATCGCTATTCTGGATGATACAAGGTTTAAGTCGACCTATTCGGAGACCTCTGAACAAGTTGAATCTTTGCTCGCCAGAAAGCAGAGGCTTCAAATTGAATTAGAAACGGTAAAAGTGAATAGCCTCCAACTGGATTGGAAACAACAAGTGAGTATCGAGCCTCAGCCATTTGATATTTCGATGACCGGCCACTCTGCCTATCTGAATGCCAAAGCAAACTATCTTGAGCGGTTGAGCCAACTGGAGTCTGAGCTGGAGGAGGCTAAATTGCGAATTGAGCAACAATCGCAAGCTTATCTAGATACCTTGAATACCATTCAAACACTAAAAAGCAGTCTGGTTATTGTCTCGAAAGAGCGAGATATGTTGAGAGAGGTGGTTTCTAGTGGCGCGGTGGCTGAAGTGGAATTATTAAAACTGAATAGAGACGTTATAAAGCTCAAAGGAGACATCGCGAGTTCACAAGCTGCTGCCCAAAAGCAAAGGGCTGTGTATTCTGAATCCATCGCAGATTATCGTGGTACTGCGCTTGCTTTTAGGGCAGAGGCACAAGGGCAGCTCAATGAAGTTGTGACGCAACTAGCGCAGCTCAATGAAAGTCGTCAGGCGATTGCGGATCAGTTGAATCGAACGCAGTTACTTTCTCCGGTCGATGGAACCATCAAAGATGTTTTTGTCAGAACCATCGGAGGTGTGGTTAAGCCGGGTGAGCCTATTTTAGAAATAGTCCCTCGTAATAGCACGTTAATCGTTGAAGCGAGAATTTCTCCTCAGAATATCGCCTTCATAAGGCCTGGCCTGCCGGCAACGGTAAAGTTGTCTGCCTATGACTTTGTCATTTACGGAGGCCTAGAAGGAGAAGTGACCTACGTAAGCGCCGATGCACTTCAAAATGAAGAGGGCAATGCCTACTACCGTGCCAACGTTACTTTCAAGGTTGATGATAAGTTTACGATCATCCCGGGAATGCAGGTTGTGGTAGACATTCTTACAGGAGAAAAAACAGTACTGAATTATTGGTTAAAACCTATATTACGTGCGAAAGAGAATTCGCTCAGAGAAAGATAGACATAAGGATATAAGATGCGGCTTAAATCAACGTTATTGGTCTTGTTTGCAGTATCATCGTCGCCAAACGCTTTGACTTTAGAAGAGTCAGTTACGTTATCTCTCGATAGCTCCCCCAGTTTGCTTGCTCGCTATTCTCGCTATGAGTCGATGGTACGAGACCGAAATGCCATAAATGGTTCATTTCTTCCTCAGGTTAATTTGTATGCAGCAGCAGGGTACGAAGGTACTCGATATAACAACGGAAACTACATCGACAGTGAAGATAGAACATTAGAAAGAACGGAGATGGGCGTAAGAATCTCCCAACTGTTATTTGATGGATTTAAAACAAGTGCTGATGTTGATCGCCTATCTTACGAGGCTGAAGCTGAACGCTTGGACTTATTGGCATCTGCGGAAAATGTTGCATTAGATACTGTCAGAGCGTATGTGGATGTTTTACATGCCCGAGAGTTGATGAAACTGACAGAAAGAAACCTAAATGAACACCAAGAGATCTACCGTTTCATTCTAGATAAAAAAGAAAAAGGTTTAACCAGCAACTCCGACTTAGCGCAGGTTTCTTCGCGTGTCGCGACAACACAGTCCTCATTGATTGCCGCCCAAAACAATCTTTCCGATGCTAGAACAAGATTTGTACGTTTGGTTGGTCGAGCGCCGCAAAACTTAGTTGAGCCTGTTTACCCGCAGGAATTGCTTCCGAATAAGCTTGACGAAGCACTCAAACAAGCGGTTAGGTTGCACCCATCCATACAGTCGGCGATGAAAGATTTAGAGGCGGCTCGACATGAAGTAAAAAGAGAAAAGGGGGATTACTACCCAGAGCTCAAGCTTGAGCTGTCAGCCAACAAAACAGACAACGTGGATAATATTGAAGGCATTAACGAAGATGCAAAGGTTATGCTGACGGTCAACTACGATCTTTTTAACGGCTTTTCTACAGACTCCCGAGTGGAGTCATCTGCCTGGCGAGTAGAGGAGGCGAGGGCTATTCGAGCAAATGCAGAACTAGATGCGAATGAAGGTGTAAGGCTGGCATGGGACGCACATACATTGCTTCAACAGCAAATGGAGTTTTTAAAAGTCAACGTTGATGCGGCGAAAGTAACTGAATTAGGGTACATCCAGCAGTTCAATGTAGGGCGACGCAGTTTGTTAGATGTATTAGATGCCAAAGTTGAAACGTTTGTTGCGAGACGGAACTACACCCGAACAAAGTACGATCATTTGGTTGCCACTTACCGTTTATTCAACTCGATGGGGATTCTGACTTATGCGTTGCGAGTTGAGTATCCAGAGAACTGGAAGGAGAACAATAATGGATAAATTCGCAGTGACGAGTCTTCTAGTTTTCATGTTAGCAGGCTGTGCTGAATCACCGAATACGACGTTGACCACTTACCAGTACAACGACCTTAAAGACAATGATAGTGATGGCGTGATAAACCAACGAGATAACTGCGCAGATACGCCAAAAGGTGTGGTTGTTGACAGTGAAGGCTGTGCGAATTGGGTCAACGACTCGCAGACACACCTGATCAGCTTTTTCTTTGCGATGGATGAGCATCAGGTAACGCCATCTCATGATATGCCGCTAAGCGAGTTGAAAGCACTGCTTCAGAGTAACCCAAATGCGCAAGTCATACTGATAGGAGACACAAGCCCTGAAGCGTCACTCGAATACAACAAAGCGTTGGCAAAGAAAAGGACGGCAGCTATACGAGAATTGCTAGTGAGAAACGGCATTCAAGATAATCGAATTGAAGAGCAAGAGTTTTATCAGAATACGGCATTGACGGTACAACTAAAAAAACGGGAAAGGCGCACAATTGCTGTTGTAAACACGAAAGCTGAAAGTACTGAACAAGCGTGGACTATATTTAGTTCGGACAGCGAGTTGACACCTAATTCGAAGTTGGAGCTGAATTATGAAAATTAAAGTCTTGCCTTTCCTTGCTCTAACTTCATGTTTGATTTCACCGCTGGCATTTGCTGACTCTGAGGCTCGAACATCGATTTTTGTCGAACCAGAGATACTAGAAACGATAGAAACATTGATAGATGAGCCAAGTGTAAATGTAGCGCTTGCATCTCAGTCTGGTGGTTTTAACGACATGCTAAATGACGGAGCCTCTATTGCGATCACATCTAAGAAATGGTCAGATGAAAACATCTCCCGATTTCAACGAGAAAGAGGCCACAGGCCTACACGTTTGTTTTTAATGGCAAACGCTATTGTCGTAATCAATAGTCAAAAGAGTACGGTAGATAGTGTTTCCGTTAGTGAATTGAAACGCTGTGATGCAAATACGTATGCTTTCGGGGAGATGCGTTTAAGTAACCCAGATGTGAGCTCTAATGGTTGTCAATCATCGATTCAAATGCTTGATGAAGACCGATTGAAACGGGCTTTAAGCGACGACTTGTCAGCCAAAGCTTATATGCGATACTCCGATTTTAAATACTCAGAACAGTGGTCGAGCTACAAGGCTCTCTCTGTTCATCATAACGATGACTCATGCTCTTTGAGCACAGATTGCATCTATTCTCTTCGCTATCCATTTTCCGTGGTCTATTACGTTTATATAAATAAACAATTCGACACTAATCAGAAGATCAAAAAATCAAAGCTATTTGAACTCCTTACAACCGACAACAATACACAACAGGTACGAAATGCTGGGTTTATTCCACTACCAAAAGCGCTTATTAAAATAAATAGGGTGAAGTTAGGGCTAGATGAGCCAGTTGTTTTAAACGGGTATAAATAAACTTCATACGCCTAACTATGTGGGCTTGAGTGAACGTACCGCTCTAGGAAGTTTGCCTTGCTGCTCATTTATCTTTGGTTAACCTTTGGTCAATTGAGTTGGTTGTAAGTGGTTTTGTTGGTAATTTTTCTATCATTGTGGCAAGTTTACTTAAAACTACTTAAGTGAATTTAAGTTATGACACAAGAAGAAAGACTCGTAGCGCTCAGAGCGAAGCTGGAGCAGCAAAACAAAGTAACGTTGTCTGAAGTTTGTGAGTACTTTGGTATCTCGCGAGATTCAGCTCGCCGAGACTTAGTTAAGTTGAGTCAGCAACCTGGGTTACAAAGAATACGAGGTGGTGTCATGCTTGCGCCGATCTCTTCCCATACCGAGGCATACGCGAGTCGACCCGTGAGTGACGTTAAACATCGACTGGCTCAATCTGCCGCAGCGTTGTTGGATGAGCGCGACCATCTTGTTATTGATACCAGCACCATTTTATCTCTGCTCCCACTCTATGCAGGAAAAGCGCGTTGTGGAGAAAACAAGCTCAACGTCGTTACTAACAGCATTGATGTGCTGACCGCTGCTGAGACAAACGACACAATGGACGTTTATTTCTTAGGCGGACACTTTGACCCTTATGCCAGAGCAGTTTTAGGGGCGCAAGCAGAGCAGCAAATGCAGCATTATCACGTGAACAAAGCGTTCATTGGCGTGTGTGCGTTGTCATCCCGAGGGCTGACAACAAATAGTTTGTTAGAAGCAACAATGAAACAAGCGATGATTGCTCAAGCTCAGCAGGTCATCGTCGTTTGTGAATCCCGAAAAATTGGTAGCGACAATTTCCACCACGTATGTGATTTGTCAAAGATCGACATCATTATTACAGACCATCCCCCTCAATCAGATTTTCAACAACTCCTCGATCACAATGATATTGAATGTATTGTTGTATCACCGAAATAAGGAATCTTACAATGGCTTACGATCCCGTAAAAACCGCTGTGATTGGTTACGGATATTCAGCAAAAACGTTTCATTTACCCTTCATTAAATCGCTACCAAATTTAACGCTGAGCGCGATAAGCTCTCGTCAACAGGAGGCGGTTCAAAATGATTGGCCAGATGCTAAGTGGTTTTCTGATGCGAATACTTTACTCGATGATAGTGATGCAGAGCTCGTAATCATTACTGCGCCAAATGACGTACATTACGAACTTTCAAAGCGTGCGTTGAACAATGGGAAACACGTCATCGTCGAGAAACCGTTTGTTACTCGGATAGAAGACGGTAATGAACTTATCGCATTAGCCGAAGAGAAAGGTCTGGTGCTGAGCGTTTTTCACAATAGACGTTGGGATGGAGACTTTCTCACGGTTAAATCTCTTATCGAACAAGGTAAGTTAGGTGATATAAAGCTGTTTGAGTCACACTTTGACCGTTACCGTCCTGAAGTTCGTCAACGCTGGCGAGAGCAGGCTCAAGATGGCGGTGGTATTTTATTCGACCTTGCTCCTCATCTTCTCGATCAAGCATTGGTGTTGTTTGGCTTGCCAGATGCGATAGACGCACAATGTCGAATGATGCGCCCGGGTGCGACGACGATTGATTATTACAACTTGATACTTCATTACCCTGAGCATATTGTGCACTTGCATTCAAACTTGTATAGCCCAGAGCCGAATCTCCGCTACAAAGTATTGGGTACGGAAGCTAAATATGAAAAGTTTGGATTAGATCCTCAAGAGGGCTACTTAAAAGAAGGCCGTTTGCCGGAAAACGATGCTTGGTCGGAAGAAGATGAGGCGTTATACGGCGTCCGTTACGACGAAGACGGTGCGCAAACTATCAAAACGGAGAGAGGCGCGTACCAAGCTTACTTTGTTGGTGTGGCAGACGCCATTCGCTTGGGCACTGATAACCCGGTCCCTGCCGCTCAAGCAGTACAGAATATCGCTCTGATTGAGATGGCATTGGAAAGCAGTAAAACGGGTAAAACGATTCAGGTGAAACCATGAGTTTGACGCTTGAACTCGTGGCCCGGCAAGAGCATGAACTTCAGTCGGCGGAATTTAATCACCATATTGCGTGGTCTATCGGCCTCGCTCTAAAAGAAGAGGCTGAAGCTCGCGGCGCGGCTATTGCTATTGAGGTTTACGGCTTTGGACAAACGCTATTTCAATACGCGATGGCAGGAACCTGTGCTGATCATTTAGATTGGGTCCGTAGGAAGCGAAACTCAGTATTGAGGTATGGCCACAGCTCTTACTATCTTTCTCTGTACAACAAGCAAAAGCAACGTGATTTCGAAAATCAGCCTCATCTCGATGCTCGTGAGTACTGTGCTCATGGTGGCGCGTTCCCAATTCGGCTTTCTGGGTCTGGTTTAGTTGGGGTTGTGACGGTATCGGGTTTACCGCAGTTAGATGATCATCAGCTAGTTGTGGATATATTAAAAACGATGACAGAGACAAAATCCTCTTAAACGCCAAATATGAAAGTAGCACGGTTCTTTATCGTGCTACTGAATTCTCTTTTTAGCTCATAAAGTGTTCTTTAATGTGAGCAAATATTAACATTGATCCCAACTTACTACCTGAAAATCAAATCAATTTCATATAACCTATACGCTCATTTATATAGAAAGCCTTCAAAGTTGGCCATTGGCAATGTCTTTTAGAAGAAAAGAAAAACTCAATCTTAGAAATCTTATTGTCACCCTATGTGTGTTCAGTGTGCTTGTCACTTTGATCAACGCATTCTACTCGATTTATCGTGTTCAAAGGGATCTCATCATCAATAACACGTTAGAATCAAACCGTGTTTACGCCCAAAAAATGTCTGAAATGACAGACTCTTTCATAGAAAGCTCAATGTCGCAGCTAAAATACAGTGCGAACGTGCTAAAAGACAAGATGCATGACGCTCAGCTTCTTGATAAAGAGGCTGAGAGATTAAGAACGCAAACCAAATCATTTAACTCTGTGGTTGTCGTTAATGCAAAAGGGGTTATTATTTCTGTATCCCCTGAAACACTTCAGGTGAAAGGTGTAAGGTTAGTGGGTGAAAGAAAACGCCAGTCTTTAAACGCTCAAGCACCGGTTGTTACTGAACCATTTATATCGCCAGCTGGAAATTACTTGTTAACCATCTCATACCCTATATTTTCTCAATCTAATGAATATTTAGGTTATATCGGCGGCACTATTTATCTAGAAAAAGAAAATATTCTTGCAGAGTTACTCAGCCAGCACGCATACAAAGATGGTTCTTTCCTTTACGTTGTCGATGAGAGTAACACTCTGATTTATCACCCAGATCAGTCGAGAGTTGGTGAAGTAATCGACGATAATGAGGCAATCAAAGCGGTGACGATGGGGCAGAGCGGTAACAAAGAAATTGTTAACTCTCGCGGCGTCGAAATGCTTGCTGGTTATGCACCAGTAAAGTCATCAGGATGGGGAATTGTTGCTCAGCGCCCGAAATCGATGACGTTATCTGTGCTAGATGAACAGATGTGGAATGTTTTCCTTAAGTCGATTCCAATTGGTTTATTAACTTTGTTACTAATTTGGTTCTTGTCCCTTCTTATTTCTAGACCACTTTGGCAGTTAGCTGGTGCTGTGCGAGGTGTCGAAGAACATTCATCATCTATCGATGACCTCAAACTGGTTAAGTCTTGGTATTTTGAGGTCTCACATTTGAAGCTTAGTTTTCTTAAAGCATTTGGTATCGTGTCAAAAACCATTGATAAGCTGCAACTGGATACATTAACAGATTCGATGACTGGATTATTGAATCGACGTGGATTAGATAAAGTTCTTGGTTTGTTTAAGCAGGAAAATACCGCGTTCTCTGTTTTGGCGCTAGATATTGACCACTTTAAGAGCGTAAACGATAACTATGGCCATGACGTGGGTGACAACTTACTTAGAGAGTTTGCGCAGTTAATGAAAGACCAAGCTCGCTCTAATGATCACCTGTGTCGTTCTGGCGGTGAAGAGTTTATGATGTTTTTGGAAAAAACAGACGTAAACCACGCTATGGATGTTGCAGAGCGTATTAGACACAACGTGGAACAACATGACTTTCAGGTGGTTGGTAAGGTCACGGTTTCGTTGGGCGTTTCTCACTGGAAAGGCAATGACACACCAATTGAAGCGGTAATGAAAGACGCCGATAATGCACTGTATAAAGCGAAACATAATGGAAGAAATAGAACGGAGTTGGGTGACGACGCACAATAGATATTGCGCTTTATGCTGAACATAAAACTAGCCAGTGACTAACCTTTGCTGTTAATCGCTGGCGTAACCGCTACCAATTGCGCGAAACGGCAAGTTTAGCTCTAACTCTGGAATTTGTTTACCCACCCAAGCCGGAAATGTATTGCTATTTGGCCCTGGAAACAGCGTATATTCTTCAGCCCAAGGGTATTGGTTAATAACACTTTGTATTTTAGGTATAAGCTGGCGGGCCTTTTCACCTTGTATGGAGAGGATCTTTTCTGGTTTTGCACCATACCAATATCGATCTGGCGTCCCAGTTTGGTACTGATATAGAGCGGGTTGTCCGCGATTCACTCTCCAGCCGACTACTTCATACACTGTATATTCGTTCGCATTTTCAGGCTTTATTGCAAACCATGTATGAACAGCAAACCAGCCTCGCCAACCAAACGCATCTGCGGCGTAAAACTCAATCACAGCATGCTTAACATTAGAAGGGTCGGGTGCGATACCCGCAGGTTCTCTGCTAGCAGTACGCCAATCTCCTTGAGTGCATCCACCCAGCATAACCGCGATTGACATGAACCCAATTTTTACAAGGTGAGTAAAGTTGAGAAGGTCTTTCATTTATTGCTCCTAGACCAACCGATGTTGGTAACGCTCTACTGATTTTAGCTATAAAAACGTGGCAAGTCTGATTGTTGAAATCCTCTCCTTATTAAAAGAGAGAGGGAAGTTAGTGCCATAATTCCAGTTCATACGTAATAATAAGGTAAGCCGATTTGTAACATGTGGCATAGACGATGCCGTATTTCTCGAACGATTCGTCTAGTTGCGTATGAAAAAGTAAGAGGTTGTATGTATTCCTTACACGGTCTCATGAATTAAAAGCATAAAAAAACAGAGGTTTACAGTGGCCTTTGACTGGTTGAGTGAGTTTGGGACCCTCACATTGTCTCACATTTGCTTGTTTTGGACGGAATTTTCATCGCTCATCTTTTTGCGCGTTTAGAGTCAGCGTTCAGCTATGGCACAATAGGCGCTCACAGAACAAGTGCTGTTTGGTCATGCAAATAGCAGAAAAATAACTAGAAATAGAATAATTAATGTTTAAATCAAAAAGTATACTCGCATTAAGCATGTTCGCATTTAGCTGTTTTGCCAATCAAGATAGCGAACCAACGTCCGTTGTGCTGAACTATGGTGACTCCTCCATCAGTACTGATATTCAAGCCAATCGAAAATTTCATGTTGTCCGAGACAATGAAAGTGAGCACGTAGAATTTTCCGGCGGAATCACAAAGGAGTATTCCGATTATATTGTGAATATTCATATCATAAGAAAAAGCAATATACGCAGATCAAGCCGAGAGCTGAATACAACCGTATTGATGAACAGTGATCAGATTGGGAAGCCTTTAGTGATTGGCATTGAAAATAATGAGTTCACTAGTATCACTTTGCGTTAATGCTTAGTATTTATTGAATAGGAATGAGGAAGTTGATGCTCTCAATACGCTGCTATCGCACCGAGGATGCCCCAACACTGTGGGCACTCTTTTACCATACTGTGCGAATCATTAATCGTCGCGATTACACGGAATCACAAGTTTCCGCTTGGGCACCATCAGATTTTGACCTCGATGTGTGGCAACGCAAAATGGACGATATTCAACCCTATGTCGCGGAGATAGAAGGGCAGGTCGTTGGCTATTGTGATTTGCAAGGTGACGGCTTGATTGATCATTTCTTTTGCCATCATGAATACCAAGGACAAGGTGTTGGTCGTGATTTGATGTCTTTTCTTTTTTCACAGGCGAAAGTACAGGGGATAAAACGACTGTATTCTGAAGTGAGTATTACCGCCCGACCTTTTTACGAGAAAATGGGTTTCACAGTTAAGTCTCGACAACGTGTTGAGGTTAGGGGAGAAACCTTAACTAACTTTATGATGGAAAAGTATATTTAACTTAAATAGTGAGCATTTAGTGAGCTTGAACACAGATATAAAATGTTTTCCAATGTGAAAGCGAGTTCATTGATCTCGCACCAATGTTTTGTTTGAAAACAGTGTACATAATCTTCTCTGGAACGCCATTACCGCATTTCGTCTCTGAAGGCTTAAAAACAGTCTGAAAGTTTTGGTTTTGCGGCGGGTAATAGCGTTCCAAACGCCAAATGTGTCTGGCTAACCATCTCAGGAAGAGAAGTAGTACTATGCGCCCTTATCTCAAATACGTTGTTCCAACATTGATACCATTGCTTGTTTGGTTAATGCCTCTCTCTGCGTTCCCATTTGATGGCATTACTATCATCCAGCAAAGAGTGATTGCAATCTTCTTGCTTGCCGCACTTTGCTGGGTATTCGAGCCAATTCCAATCTACGCCACGTCGGTTGTGATCATTGTCCTAGAGCTATTGCTTGTATCAAATAAAGGTATTGTGCTCTTTCGTTTGCAAGAAGGGCAGCCACATTTTGGTGAGCTATTACAATACAACGAGATAATGGCGACCTTCGCTAGTCCGATTATCATGCTCTTCCTCGGCGGTTTCTTTTTGGCTATGGCGGCGACAAAGTACAGGTTAGATGTCAACTTAGCCCGAGTGTTACTCAAACCATTTGGACAAAAACCAAAGTTCGTTATGCTGGGGTTGATGCTGATCACCGCTGTTTTTTCCATGTTTATGTCAAACACCGCAACAACAGCGATGATGTTGTCCATTTTAACCCCTGTGATAGCGGTTTTCGGGCCTAAAGACCCAGGTCGAATTGCATTCGCTTTGTGTATTCCTGTTGCGGCCAACATTGGTGGCATTGGTACTCCAATCGGCACGCCACCGAATGCCATCGCCCTAAAATATTTGGTTGGTGACAACTTAATTACGTTTGGTGAATGGATGGTATTTGGTGTGCCATTCGTTATCGTGATGATGGCGTTAGCCTGGTTTCTGATTGGCTTTTTGTATAAAGCCGAACAAACCACCATCGATCTGAACATTAAAAGCAAGTTTTTGAAAACACCCAAAGCAATAATGGTTTACGTCACCTTTGCCGGCACGATTATTCTTTGGTTGATGGGTTCTGCACATGGAATGAATTCTTACACAGTAGCATTAATTCCGGTGGCAGTGTTCTCATTGACGGGCATCATCAACAAAGAAGACTTGAAGAAAATCTCTTGGGATGTGCTTTGGTTGGTGTCAGGCGGTATTGCTCTGGGCCTTGCTCTAGATAAAACCGGGCTTGCGAAGCTGGTGGTACACAGCATTCCGTTTGATCAGTTCTCGCCATATGTTGTCTTGTTTGGTGCGGCTTTCTTGTGCTTGTTAATGGCAAACTTTATGTCGCATACAGCCACCGCAAACTTGCTGATGCCGATTATGGCTGCGTTAGGTACCTCTATGGCTTCGTTAACGCCTCTCGGCGGTGAAGTTACTCTGATCTTGGTCGTGACATTTGCCGCTTCACTCGGTATGTCGTTACCAATCAGTACGCCACCAAACGCGTTAGCTCATGCAACAGGGCATGTCGAGAGCGGCCAAATGGCTCGTATCGGTGCCGTGCTAGGCGTGATTGGCGTATTACTCAGCTTTGTGATGGTGTGGATTTTACATACTGTTGGGCATATTGGATAACCCATGTACGAAACGAAGTTAGACGCGTTAGTACAACGCTACTTTAATCACCTTGAACGCCGATTAACGGTTCTATCCGGGTCGGTGCTTATTGAGCAAGCTGGCTACAACGATCGCTTGTACTATGTGCTGTCGGGAGAACTTGCGGGCTATTACGCGGAAGATGACAAGAAACCGATTCAGGTATTTTCTGCGTCTCAAGGTGCGTTTATTGGCGTACATAGTTTCTTTTCTGGTACGTGGACTGCCTCTTCGACAGTGATTGCTCAAACAGATGTTGAATTGGCTTGGATACAGCGTGATACGCCTGCCGTGGAAGAGGCGACATACGGACCATTGACGACACAATTTATGCCTGTGATGGTTAACGAATTATCTCGTCGTCAACGGCGCGCAATGCAAGAGGCATTGGCTAAAGAAAAAGCACTACAAAAGCTTCATACCGCAGAGCAAATGACAACGTTGGGGCAGCTTGCAGCGGGTATTGCTCATGAGTTGAACAATGCGATAGGCGTTGTAAGCAGTAAATCAGAACGGCTAGAGACAGTTATCATGGAACTGCTTGAAGAAGTTCATCCGGAAGCGAGTCAATTTTTTGATTTTGGTTTAATGCAAGGGCAGAAAGTCTCTTCTAGCGAAGCGAGAAAGCGGGGGCGCCACTTCGAAAAATACTACGGTTTAACCAAGGAGGTTGCTCGTGATCTTGCACGTGCCGTTCCAAATAATTTCCTTTCGGAACATTGGCTAAAAAGACCAGAAGAAGCGATACGTTTCTGGCAAATGGGGCGAGATCTCCATGACTTACGCATCGCTTCTAAACATACCGTTGGCATTGTGCGATCCGTAAAACAATTGGGGCGCACGGATATCGACTTGGATGAAGCGATTAACATCAATGATTCAATCAATCGCGCCTTGGCTCTATTGCAAAGTGACTTAAGACGAGTGAGTGTTCGTTTTAGCCCTGCGGATTTACCTGCTTTTATTGGTTCTCAAACCGAACTCGTCCAAGTTTGGGTAAATATCTTAAAGAATGCGTGCGATGCGCTTGGTGAAACGGAGAAACCCGGTATCGAAATACATACTCGGGAGAGTAAGGGTAAAATTTTGGTCACGATTGCTAACAACGGACCAGAAATTGATGAAGCGACACGTAGAAAAATTTTCCGGCCAAACTTCACCACTAAAAAGGGAGGATTGTCGTTTGGTTTAGGGTTAGGTCTGTCGATTGTGAAGCGCATTATCGCCGGATATAACGGCTCTATTGTGGTAAAGAGCGACAGTGAAAAAACGATTTTTAGAATCAAGTTACCAGTAGAGGGTGAACATGGAGAAGCTTAATGTAATTTGCGTTGATGACCAACGAGAGGTACTAAGCGCGGTTCTACAAGATTTAGAGCCGTTAAATCAATGGTTGAATATCGAAGACTGCGAATCAGCAGGTGAGGCTCTAGAACTGATGGATGAATTTGATGCAGAAGGCGAGATGATCGCATTGATTATTTCCGATCATGTGATGCCAGGTAAAACGGGAGTAGAACTGCTGACCGATGTATCAAAAGACGGTCGTTTTGGCTTTACGAGGAAAGTGCTTCTTACCGGGCAAGCGACGCACACCGATACGATTAATGCGATCAACTCCGCAGGCATTGACCGCTACTTTGAAAAACCATGGCAAGCAAGCCAATTAATAGAGTGCGTTAGAAACCTGGTGACCCAATATATCTTTGATGTGGGCTTAGATTACACTCAGTATCACGAACATTTAGATCAGAGTGTGGTGTTTGAACGCCTACGTTAATAGGGGGCATTAAGCTTTGTTTTCGTCACGGCCAGTTAGTGTCTGAAATCTATAGTGAATAGTTCAGCATGTTTAACGTGGCCGTGCGGAATATTGCTCTAGTATGCTTAACTCAACGAATAGCGGCTTGCACTGGCAACAGAAAGTGGCTTAGAGAACCAATAACCTTGCAGATAATCGACGCCCATTTCGGTAAAAAACTCACACATTTTGGCGTCTTCAATTCCCTCAATCACTACTTCAATATTATTTTCCTGGCACATAGTGATAAGAAACTTCAGATATTCTTGTGAAGAGCGGTTGGTTAGTGTTTTCCACGCCATCGACCTATCAATTTTGATTTGTGTCATCGGGAGGTCGAAGAAGCTATTTAATGAACTGTAACCGGATCCAAAGTCATCCAGAGAGAGTGCAAATCCTAGTTCCCTGAGGGTATTCAGAGGGGCAATGGCTGTCTGATTATTATCCAAAATAAACGTTTCTGTTAGTTCCAACACAATAGACTCAGGATCGACACCAACCTCATCCGCCATGGCTTTAATTCGCGCAGGGAATTCACTATTCATTAACTGAAGTACAGAAACATTCACGTTGACACGAACTTGGTTTTGGTAACGCTCACGGTAGTTTTTGATAAATTCACACGCTTTGGCAAAGACTTGATATCCGAGTTCGACAATCAAACCTTTGTTCTCTGCGACGGGGATGAATTCGTCTGGATAAATTTCGCCAAACTCTTTGCTACGCCAGCGAACCAGAGATTCGAAGCTCACCACTTTTGAGCTTTTGGCGTCAATAATTGGCTGAAACTTAACGCTTAATGTCTGTTTTTCTAGTGCACTTTTTAGACCTTGCTCAATAAAGAAATAACGGTCTACGGCATGCTGAGTTTTCTCACTGTAAACCGCAACACGGTCTTTATTCTGCTCGCTTGCGTACTGACAAGTTCGTGCTGCTTTACGTAATATTTCCTCTGCTGAGTGACTTGGATCTATGCAAGGATACAAACCAATACTAATGTTACTTCCTAAGTATTGGCCCTCTTCAATCACTGCCTCGTGGTAGGTTTCCTTTAAACTTTCGGCATAACTTTGCAGCGTTTCTACCGAGCATTCATCGTGAATCAAAATCGCAAAGTCATCATCATGTACGCGATATACAGAACTATTTGGAGAAGGTAGGTGACTGAGAGTTTGTAGCAATTTTTCCACTAACCCATCGACCAACTCGCTGCCATATTGATTTAAGTAAGATTTAATCTCTTCTATCTGAATGTAACAGATAGATGCACAAGAATCGGTGGCTCGAACACTATCTTCAATATCCAGCAAGAGATGGGCGCGATTAGCCATACCTGACGCATTGTCATGAAATGCGACTTGATGAATGTAGCTTTCCATCAGCTTGCGTTCAGAAATATCACGGTGGCTACCAACCATATAATGACCATGTTCTGTTTCTTTGGTCATGGCTACGCCTTCAATCCAGACGTACTGTCCATTGGGTTTACGCACGCGGTAGGTCGTTGTGACCCTCGTGTTGTTGGTAATGATGTGAGCATCGACCCGAGTGGAGAGTCTTTCTCGATCGAGAGGGTGAACAAGGTCTAACCATTGCTCTAAGCTGATTCGACCAGCGTTGATACCAAGCTGCTCATAAAAGCCCTTGTTATAAAATACCATGGTGCCAAACTCATCCATGTAAAAGAGGCCTTCGTTAAATACATCGAAGATATGAATGAATCGTTCTTCGACGATTTTTAGGAACTCTCGGTCACTATCTGAGACTTGTTGGTCAAATAGGGTGGTCAAGATATTTCCTCCTCGAGCCTTTTAGCATCAGAGATGAGTGTTGGGGTTGATAACATAGAGTTGATCTGCTGGCGTACATTACAATCACAAAAGTGTCAGTTCAAATTGTTTGGCTATCATTTTATGCGCTACTAGGTTAATAACATACTAAGATTAGGCGGCTAATCATCGACATTTATAAAAAATAGTCAACAGTAAAAATCATTTATAAAATACAGTTATTGATGCCGTCCGCAATCTATAAATATTTATGAATAATTATCCTAAAGTTATTTTCAGTTGTGTCGGTATCAATGTGCGGTTTTTTAACGTCATTTGTATATATGCTATCTTGGATAAAACCATAATAACAAAAAGGACTTAATGAGCGCGACCGATTATTAATTGACAGGATGCTCATTAATTGTAATCAATTCAAATTTATTATCACGCCAAGTAATCAAATCTCTTATAATGCGGACGTTAATATCGAGTAAGCCTTCTTTATATGCAGTACGATCCGAAAAATTCAATCAAAATTGCGCTCGCTGATATCGGCGTTGGTATGTTTGTTACCGCGATAGAGCACAACAAGCGCGTCAATTTAGCCAATGCAGGGCGGATATCTAGCCCTGAAGGCATTAAGAAGCTTGCTACAAGTGGCGTAAAGTATGTTTGGGTAGATCAAACATTATCTTCGCAGCAGTGTGTCTTCAAGCCTGTAGATGAATCAACTGATGCCACTAAAGAGACGAGAGAGCAGAAACACTCCGATTTTAAGAGGGGTCAACGAGCTTATCGTTCGAGAGACATCCAACACAAGCGAGCCAAAAAGCTGATCGCTGAAGCAAAAGATTTGGCGCAGAAACTATTGAATCAAACTTTTGAAGGAAAAATCATTGAAGTTGATGAAGTAGAAGCTTGGGCTGACGATGTCATTGAAAGTGTTTTGATTGACTCAGATGCGTTGCAGTGTGTCTCTGCACTCCGAAAAAAAGACTCTTACTTATTGGAACACTCCGTCAATGTCGCTTGTCTTTTAGTGTCATTCGGTAAGTACTTGGGCTTGGATAAGCCAACGCTAAAACAGCTTGCTGTAGGTGGCATTATTCATGATGTAGGTAAAATTAAAGTCGATGATAAGATCTTGCACAAGCCAGCGAAGCTAACGCCTGAAGAATTTGAACATATGAAGCTACATCAAGTGTTCGCAGGTGAGATTATCCTTCACGTAAAAGGGCTTAGTGAAGTAAGCCGTGATGTTTGTTTGATGCACCACGAGAAGTTAGATGGCAATGGTTATCCTAGAGGCTTGAAGGGGGATGAGATTCCAATTCACGGCCGTATGAGCTGTATTGTAGATATCTACGATGCGCTAACGGCTGATCGCTGTTACAAAAAAGGCATGAGTTCTGCCGAAGCGTTTAAAATCTTGTTGAGTCTAACGCCATTTCATTTAGACGCCGACTTAGTTTACAAATTCATTAATTGCATTGGGATGTATCCCGTAGGCTCCATTGTCGAGTTGAACGATGGGCGTGTTGGTATTGTTTGGTCTTCAAATGAATCTCAAGCATTAAAGCCAGAAGTGAAATGTTTCTACTCCCGCAAGTATAAACGATATATTGATGTCACGATGGTGGATTTAAAAACGAGTGCGTACAAAATTGAAAGAGCGATCGCGCCTTCATCGTTAGAGATCGATCCTAAGCCTTTTTATGATTAAGAGAAATAGATAAGCTTATACAACAGGCTTTACATCCTTGCATGTAGATCGTATTTTATTTGCATAACTATCTATTAATTTTTTCTAAGTTATTTAGATGCAAGATGGTTATTAAACACCCCGGCTTCATGGATAGAAACCGGGCGATAAAATAGTTCTACACAATGGGCTATAAACCTCATTTTGCTGGAAGGGATGCCAATGCAAATAGATACATGGATTTTTTACACTCTTGCCATTCTCGTGCTCACAGCTTCACCAGGACCAAGCTCACTGTTGTGTTTGAGTAAAGGAGTGAGTAGTGGGTTTCGTATTGCTTTCATGACTGCGCTTGGCAGTTTGTCTGCGATTACGATCATCCTTACGCTCTCATTTACCGGGCTGGGAGTTGTCATTGCTTCATCTGAGTTAGTTTTTAATATTATCAAATGGTGTGGTGCCGCTTATTTAATCTGGTTAGGTATTCAAGCGTTGCGCTCATCTCAGACAGATTTTAATAAAACGGCAACGACTCAAAGTTCCGCGACAGCGTTCAGCGCGTTTAGTAGTGGTTTCATTGTTGGCGCTAGTAACCCCAAAGCGATAGTCTTTTTCACCGCTTTGTTTCCTCAATTCATTGAACCTTCCGCACCGCTACTGGCTCAATACGCGATTTTCGCGTCTACATTTGTGGTTTTTGAGCTTAGCTGGCTAACATTTTATGCATTGTTAGGGGTAAAAGCCTCCGATTGGTTGTTTGTCGCTGGAAGAGCGAAGTTGTTTAATCGTTTGACTGGTGGAGTATTTATTGGTGCAGGCGTGATGTTGTCGACGGCAAACCGATAAATAAGACAGACTTCGGTACGCAGTTAGGTTTCCCATATAGTAAGTTGGAATGCGCTAATTTAGCTTTGTCTTATTTCCAGAATGGAAATAGGCGTTTTGTTTATTTTCATTAGTGGCAACAGCCAAGCAGGAGTAAAATCACGTTACTCTTTAGGGGTAGAGCTCGTATTTTGTCTTGTGGGCTTGTGGTTACTTTGTAGGAATATCTTAGATGACAAGCCTTTCTAAACTACAACAACGTTTTCTAGATATCGCGACCGACGTCCGTCTTTCTCCAAAACAGAAGTCGAGTTTTTTAGCTTTAGAGGCGGAAGCGTGCATTCCTTACATGACCGTATCTTCATCACTGAGACAAGCAATGGATGAAGGCATCATCTGCGATATGTTTGAAGGTCATGCACCGTTTAAACCTCGCTACGTGTTGCCTGATTACGCTAAATTTCTATCGCAAGGCTCAGACTATTTAGAGTTGTCTCCGGCTGATGATTTCGATGATGCGTTGAACATGCTGACCATCATTTACCATCATGTTCCTTCGGTAACGAACATTCCGGTTTACTTAGGCCAGTTAGATGATGTCTTGTTGCCTTACATAGGCGACCTAACAGAGAGCCAGATTTACAAAAAGTTAAAACATTTTTGGATCATGCTGGATCGCACATTGCCAGATGCGTTTATGCATGTGAATGTCGGACCGACAGACAACATTATTTGTCGCACTGTTTTAAAAGTAGATGCGGAGCTCAAGCAGATCGCACCGAATCTCACCTTTATGTACGACGAGACAGTTACACCTGATGATTTACTTCGTCAAGCGACACAGAACATTTGTGAATGCAGTAAACCGCATATCGCCAATTACCCAATGCACGCGAAAGCCTACAACGGCTCACGCTTTGGTATTGTAAGTTGCTACAACTCGCTTCCATTAGCAGGTGGCTCGAACACATTGGTGCGAATGAATTTAAAAGAAGTTGCAAAACGAGCATCAGACCGACTTCTTAAACAGTGCGTTGCCTTCTTACCATCGATTAATGGTCGAGCTCATAAACGCAAGAAGCACGCACTTGCATGAAAAATCGAACTTCTTTCAAGGCTTTTTGACGCAAGAAGGGTTGATAAAAGAGTCCTATTTCGCGCCAATGTATGGCGTTTACGGCATGGCCGAAGCGGTAAACCTTCTATTTGAAAAAGAAAGGCAAATAGGGCGATACGGAAAAAATGATCGAGCAAATACTTTTGCTCATGATGTTTCAGCAACACTGGCTAAACTGGTGGACTCAACCCCGGTGAAATATGGTTTAGATGGCAAAGCGCTCTTACATGCACAAGGCGGCATTAGCTTAGATCATGATGTTACGCCAGGTGTACGTCTGCCTTATGGTGCAGAGCCAGACCCTGTCACTTATGTACAAGCAACGGCGAAGCATCATCAGTATTATCGTGCGGGTATCAGCGATATTTTGACGATTGATGAAACGGTGAAATCTAATCCAGAAGCGATGTTCAATTTATGTAAAGGGGCACTAAATGCTGGTTATCGTGAGTTTACCGCGAATGTCACTTCAAATGACTTAATTCGCGTGACAGGCTACATGATCAAACTTTCAGATGTCGCGAAATATGATAAAGAAGGTTCGAGAACCAACACGACGTTTCTAGGTGCAGAAGCAGCAAAAAATACCAAAATTTTAGAACGCTCGCCACGTGTGGTGAGTCATGAAGTAACACCGACTTACACGCAGGCATAAGTTCGGTTTAGGAAAGAACAAGATGTCTAGACGAAGTGGAAGCCTTTTGGCAAAAGTCACTCGTATCCTTCCTTTCTCTTGTGTTGATGGGCCAGGAAATCGTCTAGTCATCTTTCTACAGGGTTGTAACTATCAGTGTTTGAACTGCCACAATCCTCACACGATAAACCATTGTAATCATTGTGGTGAGTGTGTGAGTGAATGTTCAGCAGGCGCATTGAAGTTCGACGAAAACAACAACGTTGTTTGGCTTAAAGAGGAGTGCACCCACTGCGATCATTGTATAGAGATATGTCAGAACCAATCTAATCCAAAAATTACTGACTACTCTGTAGTAACAATGCTCGATTTGATACGCAAACATCGCTTTTTCATCAGTGGTGTTACTGTATCCGGTGGGGAATCTACCTTACAACTTCCTTTCATTATTGAGCTGTTTAAAGGGATAAAACAAGATCCTGAATTACGGCACCTCTCTTGTTTCATCGACAGTAACGGTTCTTTAGCGGTTGCTGGTTGGCAGCGTATTCTACCTTTTCTGGATGGCGCAATGATCGATTTGAAAGCGTGGCAGACGGAGACGCATCAGTGGCTAACTGGGCGTGATAATCATCGTGTATTTAAAACCCTTCAGTACCTTGTTGAGCACGAAAAATTGTACGAGGTCCGCTTACTGCATATTCCCCGAAAAAGTGATTTAGATATAGAAATCGTAGCAATTGGACGTTACTTGAGTACTCTTCCTGAATCGGTGCTTATCCGTTTAAATGCCTTTCAGCATCAAGGAGTAGTGGGGGAGGCGTTAACTTGGGATATGTGCTCTCATCATGATATCGAACGCTTAAAATCAGAGCTTCGATGCTACGTGAGTAACCCTATCACAGTGCCGACAGTACTCACGTAGTACCGTTGTTTATCTATGCTTACGCATCACAGGCATCTAACATGGCGCAAGCGTCGAGTAATTGTTGCTGTAACCATTTTAAAGCGGGATCGTTTAAGCTCGCTTTGTTCCAAACGAGGCTGTAGGCTACTTGCCCGTAATCGAATGGAAGAGCTTGCTCAACCAAACCTTTTGCTTGCATTGCCGCTCTTGCCCAAAGCTTGGAGCATGTGAACAAGTAATCCGAGTGCTGACACATCACCGCAGCTGAACCAAAGTCGGCTACACGCATGGCCAAGTTTCGCTTTGAATGCCTTTGGGTGAGATTTTGCTCAAAATAAGGTTGTGACAGATCTTTATCATGAATACCGATGTGTCTTGCACAAAGGTAACTTTCAACAGATAGGGGTTGCTCAGCGAGTGGGTTCGATGCTCTCATTAAGCAAACCATTTCGTCTTTCAAAATGGTTTTCCAGACCAAGTCTTTATTTTGTGTGGGTGGTTGGCTGAGATCGTGAGGAAGCAACAAAAAATCCACTTGACCTCTTGCTAATGCATCGAAGCTCATTTCCTCTTTCGCATGGACATTCAAGTGCGCGTGATTGCTCAGTTGTTGGGACAGATGCTGTAGAACTGGCGCAAAGAGCTCAAACGAACTTTCACGCATTGCTAATGAAAAACTACCTTGATAGTAAGCCGGATTAAAAGAGCCTTGATGTAATAACCCATTCATACTGGAGAGTATGCCATGGATTGATGGGCCTATATGCAGCGCAAATGCTGTCGGCACTAAGCGAGTGCCATCACGGTAAAAAAGGTCATCCTTTAGCGTTTCGCGCAACTGTCCGAGCGTTTTACTGACGCTCGATGGTGTTACACACAAGCGTTCTGCCGCAAGTGTGACGCTGTGAGTGGTTAACAACATATGTAAAACAGTTAGATGTTTAAGGCTTATACGCGAAAGAGCAATGTAGTCCATAAATAGCATGGTTTCTTATGATTTTTGGCAGTATATCAGCATGAAACAAATTTTTACTATTGTTTATCTCGGAAACACGCCTGTTTCTCTTTGAGCTCAATGCATTTAATGGGTTGCATAAGGATTGATGGTGCTTATAAGTCTAGAAATTTATCTTAGTTTTGTTGGACTTTAATGCTTTCATTTATTCAATTCTAAAGCTTCTATGTAATTTTAATCAATTTGGAGGAGTTGATTGATTTGTACACGAATTAAACTTGTTCCTTGTTAATTAAAATAGATATTGTTTTGTTGATTGTTTGGTGATTTACTCATGATCCCTCAGTAACAAAGGTATAAATAATTAATGGACGACCCCTTTAGTCGACAAAACCCTTCACCATATGTCTTCTTATTATTGGAGACATGCTCATGCTAGAACTTTTTATGCAACCAGAAGCTTTGGCTATTTTCGCCACTTTGTTTGCGCTTGAAGTTGTCTTAGGCGTTGATAACGTCGTTTTTATCTCTGTCTTATGTGAAAGACTGCCGCTGCACCAACGTAAGCTGGCAAGAAACCTTGGTATTGGTCTTGCTGTTATTGCTCGTATTGGTTTAGTGTTTTCAATCTCTTGGATCATGCAACTGACTCAACCGCTATTTTCTTTGGCGAACCAAGCGTTTACCGGAAGAGACGTCATCATGATTGCGGGTGGTGTATTCCTCTTGGCTAAAAGCCTGAAAGAGTTGTGGAGTTGGTTAAATCACAACGAGTCGGCTCACTCAACTCACGCCCGCACTGGTTTAGCGGTAGTTCTGTTGCAGATTGTTGCCGTGGATGCTGTATTCTCGATGGACTCGGTGATAACCGCCGTTGGTTTGACAAGTGATGTCCCACTTATGGTCGCAGCGATTGTTTCGTCAGCTATCGTGATGGTCATGACAGCCGAAAAAATCAATAACCTGGTGTCGTGTTACCCTGGTTTTAAGACACTTGCTTTGTTATTCCTTGTTTTGTTAGGTGGTTTATTGATGGCAGAAGGCTTCGAAATTCATATCAACAAAGGTTATGTGTACTTTGCGATGGCATTCGGCTTAATTCTGGAACTTTGTCATATCCAGTTAAAAAACAAACAACGCCCGACTATTAAACGTCTTAGTCCGTTGCGAGTTCATCCAACCAGATTAGAAGCTCGTCAATAATAAAAGATATTGCCGCTCATATGAGCGGCATTTTTATATTCGTCATCACCTATTTTTACTCTCTTTTTATTTTGTTGTCGTTTCGACAAAAAATCGCATTTGTTGTGGGGTTGAAGATTTTTTATATAGACCGCCCAACTAATATGAGTGAACGACAATAATGAATAAAATGATCGATGCGTTAGCAACCCATGGTTACTACATCTGGGATGATTTTCTTTCTGAACAAGAAGTGGATCAATTGCGAGACTGCATTCCAAGTAACTGGAAAAAAGCGCGTATTGGTCGTAATGACGATGTGACTCGTATTGAGTCAATTCGAAGTGACAAAATTCAATGGTTATCGCCCAATATGGGGCACGCGGTTACTTCTTACTTAGATAAGATGGAAGAAATACGCCAAGAAGTGAACCGTCACTTGTTTCTGGGACTTTTTGAGTATGAAGCTCACTTTGCCAAGTACGAGGAAGGGGATTTCTACCAAAAGCATCTAGATTGTTTTAAGGGCAATGAAAACCGTCGATTGACAACCGTTTTTTACATGAACGAATCTTGGACGGAAAAGGATGCAGGTGAATTGGTGGTTTACGATCTAAATGATAATAAGATAGCAACCATCCCTCCTCAATCAGGACGCTTACTTTTATTCTTATCTGAGCAATTCCCGCATGAGGTTTTACCGACCACCGCAGAGCGGTTCAGCATTGCAGGTTGGTTCAGAATCAATGGTGTGCGAGACAATGTACTTGATATTGCAAAATGATTGGTTTGCAACCTGCACAAAATCAGCAAAGGGCGTAGATACGCCCTTTATCGATTAAACATTAGTTGATAGCTCGTAACACTCGGTCATGTTTCGCTCTAGCACTGCATAGACGTCAGAACAAAGTTCTTGTTTAGCGACTTGCTCGCCCATAATCGCGGCGATTTGTGCTTGAGCCATTCGTCCACGGTAGGGACGGTCCTGAGACAGAGCTTGAAAAACATCGGCAACCGCGACAATACGCGATGGTACATCGAGTTCGTCTCCTGTTTTATGATAAGGATAGCCAGAACCGTCCAAACGCTCGTGATGATTAGAGGCCCACTCCGCTATTTTAGTGTTGGGAAACACTTTGTGTAATGCGAGCTGAGTATCAATTGTATGGCGTTTAATACGCGTATACTCTTGTTTATTAAGAGAGCCTTCTTTATGAAGAATCTCATCTGGTGTTTTTAACTTTCCGATATCATGCACCAACCCAGCAATAAATAACATCTCTTGGTCGTGCTCACAGAGCCCAAGCTTGATGGCTAGATACCGAGATAACTCCGCCACTTTTTGCGAATGTTGATAAGTAAATGGGCTTTTTGCGTCAACAATTCGAGCGATAAACATGCCCAAACTATTCATATCTTGGATGGTGAGCTGTTTTTGAAGCCAATCAATGCTTTTAAAGTTTAATCCGATGGTTTCTATATTTTCAGACTCCATCGCGAACCAAAATGCGTCGGTCATAACGAGCTTAACCATTGCCTTAGCCATGTCTGGATTAAACAAAGTTCCAGCGTTTGCCATGATGCATTCTGCAATTAGTTCTTCATGAAGTGTGACAATGTCACAGTGGCAGTTCATGACGTATTTGGAACGCATAAAATCGAGACGATCGGCAAAATAGAGTAGGGCAGCGACCTCTTTTTCAAAAGGCGGTAAATCAAGATATTTTAGTTCACTCCAATGTGTATGGTGGTAAAGAACAGGTGTCGCAAACTGACGCAACAAACGACACTGCTTGAGGCTTCGGTATCCTCTTAAGCAATGTGTTTTTACATCTTGTGGCACCAACTCCTCAAGTAACATTTTATGTTCTTGTGTTTCGGAGACCCCACAATCGTGGATCATCCCTGCGAAGTAGCAAAACTCCGCTTTTTCTGGTTCCCAGTTCATGACCCGAGCACATTGGTAAGCGATGTAAGCGACACGGTGGCTATGGTGCGTATCATCAACACCTACATAGTCGAGTGCTCGAGCAACCCAGATAAGTGCTTGTTTCAGATCGACTTCAAAGCCCATGTCCGTATGGGAATGGCAAGAATGATTCATGGTTTATACCGACATTGCTAATTAGCCCACGCTAAACCCAAATCAGAAGGTGATAGGAAAAATTGGGTACGACAGCGAATAGACCCCAAAAAGGTGGGCGTTTAGACATAGTTTTGATTATGGGCGGGATAATAATCCTAGTTGCATAATAATATCACCTGAAGCTCATGGTTAAGAGTCAGATATTTGAACTAAGTATAAGTTTTGAAAGATTATTGTTGCTCTTGTTGACTTATTTGAAAACGACAATAAATCATGATGTAACGCATTCTTATTTTTATTTTTGTAGATCGTGTTCGGGCTCAACCAGAGACACACGGTATTGATGTCTGATTAACAGAATTCATATTGTTGCTTTTGAAGGCAAAAAATAAGAAGACTTCTTCGAGGCTTGCTCTGTAACTAACAGAGTAATAGGGAAAGCAGCTTGCTAACTACATGACAATAGAGCGTCGTTGAAAACATTTTCTCTGTAGCTCATGTCGTTGAGGAAAGATAATAAAATGGTACGGTTTCCCAGCGATGCTAGCCCTTTTAGTGAGATAAGTTTATTGAAAATGTGTGATTGCAAAGTAAGCATAGGTAGTAAAAGTAGCTAGAATGATAGCTCTAAATGAAAAGGATTTCGTATGTTGAAGCATCGTTTATACCGGAGTTACACCGCTGGGTTAAAAATTGCAGCCCATATCCTTCCTATGCCGAGACCAACCTTGTTTTCCGGCCCTGGTTCGATCAATGAGCTATTAGAATCGATGACCGAGCTGGGATTTAAACGCGTTTTGTTAGTTACCGACGAAGGGTTAGTCCAAGTCGGTATTGTAGATAAGGTGCTTGAGGCAGCAGCACAACTCGATTTACAGTTAGATGTTTTCTCGCAAGTTAAGCCCGATCCTACCTATGATCAGGTTGAGAGCGGTCTAGAGGCTTATCATCGTTTTCATTGTGAGGGCATATTAGCTTTGGGTGGCGGCTCTGCAATGGATTGTGCAAAAGTCATCGCTGCGAAAGTTACCAATAAACGGCCAATCAAAAAATTAGCTGGACTATTGAAGGTATGGCGAATGCCAGCGCCGCTTTTTGCTATTCCAACAACGGCTGGAACCGGAAGTGAAGTTACTATAGCTGCGGTCGTGTCAGATCCCTCCTCACACATTAAAACCCCTTTAATGGATCCAAAGTTGGTGCCACTAATGGCAGCTTTAGATGCGAATTTAATGATTGGTTTACCTCCTAAGATCACGGCTGATACTGGCGTTGATGCATTAACCCACGCTATTGAGGCCTATGTATCGAAAAACGCTACTCAAGAAACGATGGCTTATTCGGTTGCCGCTATTAAACTCATTTTTAAATATCTTCCTAGGGCTGTGATGCAAGGGGATGATGTCGAAGCTCGTCATAAAATGGCTATGGCATCCTATTACGCGGGTTTAGCATTTACCAAAGCGAGTTTGGGTTATGTTCATGCCTTTGCTCACACATTCGGTGCGAGATATGGAATACCTCATGGTATGGCAAACGGATTAGCCTTGTTGCCTGTGCTGCGCTTTTCATTATCAGAGATTGAGCCTCAACTAAGAAAGCTCGATGAGTTGACGGCCGAGGGGCAGTTAGGTAACGCAAGTGCTCAGCATTTTTTGGCGAATCTGGAGTCCTTGTTTTCAACTATTGATATTGAGCAAACCAGTGCGCTCATTCAACGTGAAGATGCTGATGCGCTTGTTGATTTAATTCTGAAAGAGGCGCACTGGAATTACCCTGTTCCCAAGTTCATGAACAGGGAAGAATGCACACAGTTATTGTTAAATATCAGTAAGGTGTAAATTATAGTTTACATGTGTGGTTTTTTATCCTTACACTTTGCTTGATCTTCTGCTAAAGATCCTACAATATCGACGGCAATACAAATATGGTGTTGGTTTCGGTCCGCCGTTGCCCGATCTAATACTGATAATTTCTAATAAAGTGTAAAGATTAATATACAATGAGTCGTTCTAAAGTATTCGGTAGTACGCTAATTATTGCGGGCACTACAATAGGCGCTGGTATGCTAGCGCTTCCACTTGCCTCTGCCGGCATTGGTTTTTCAACTTCTATTATCATCATGCTAGGCTTATGGGCTCTGATGGCTTTCACTGCCTTGCTTATGCTTGAGCTTCATCAACATGCGGAGAGTAGTGCTACACTTCATACTTTGGCGAAACAGATCCTAGGTCAAAAAGGCAAGTGGGTGGCAAGTTTTGCGATGTTGTTTCTTTTCTACTCATTATGTGCAGCGTATATCGCTGGCGGTGGTGCTCAGTTCGGAGACCGCCTTGCACAATGGTTTGACCTCGATATTTCAGGGCCTACATCAACGATAATCTTTACCTTGATTGTGACTTTAGTTGTGACAGTGGGTACCGGTACGGTCGATAAAGTAAACCGAGTCCTGTTCGCGATGAAGCTCATTGCGATGGTTGCGGTGCTTTCTTTTCTTGCTCCAAACGTTACGGAATCTTACTTGTTAAGTATGCCAATCGAACAAGGCCTTGTTGTAGCGGCGATTCCGGTGATCTTTACTTCGTTTGGTTTCCACGGAAGTATACCTGCAATTGTGAATTACTTAGACGGTGACACTTCTTCTTTACGCAAAGCCGTTATTATTGGTTCGACGATTCCACTCGTTATTTATATCTTTTGGCAAATCGTGACGTTGGGTGTGGTTAGCCAAAGTACGCTTGTTGAGAACGGAGGGTTGAGCGCACTGATTGGTCAACTATCTCAGACAGTACACCAATCAAATTTGGGTAGCATTGTTGGTGTGTTTGCTGACTTGGCATTGTTGACATCGTTCCTTGGCGTGAGTTTGGGTCTATTCGAATTTTTGGGTGATACCATCAAAGGAAGTAACGATAAGCCTAATCGTTTGATTGCGGCACTAGTGACGTTTACTCCACCGCTAGGCTTCGCACTTTTCTATCCTCAAGGCTTTATTATGGCTTTGGGCTATGCAGCGATTGCCTTAGCGATTTTAGCCATCTTTTTGCCTTTGGTTATGGTGATCAAGGTTCGTAAATCGGATGATTTTACTGGGGAGTACCGCGTCGCAGGTGGTCAAGGTGCGTTAGTGATAACGGGCATCGCTGGCACTGGCATCGTATTCGCTCAGGTGTTAATTACGCTGGGTGTGCTTCCTGCTCTAGGCTAGTTGTTTAGAACGTTCTTTGAATAACTTCTAGTTACTGAATCCATCGTAATCAATCAGTATTGTTAGGCCAACGAGTTTCGCTCGTTGGCTTTTTTAATCTGGATCAAATTACCGTAAGATATCCGGTGAAAAAATTGGTAGAAATGTGCTTTTATTTCGTACACTTAAGTTGTGGTATATCGATAATTTAAGTGGAGAAAACCGCTCAAAATACCATTGAATTTGCAACACAATGAGCTTTTCTTGTTTCTCTGCTTTGGTGTGGAGGTGAAGCATGGCGCACCGGAGTTTTTACCCGTTTGCAAAACCGCTTAACGAGCAACTGCAAACGCTAAAAGGCAGGATGCAGGCGCACTTGCCATGTATTGATAGGGTGTCATTTGCAAAATATCACCCAGACCAAGATGTGCTCAAATCATTTGCAGAAAGTGAGTTTGACACTTGGTGTTTAGCCCATCACGAATCAGCATTCCGTAAACTCCACCACCTCAATATTGCCTCTAAAAACGCGGTTCCTCGTATCGTCGAAGACCTTCATGATATTAATCACTGTCCTCGGGTTCAAATTTTACTCAAACACGGATATCAGTCGTCGGCTGCTATTCCTTGTTATGACAACAAAGCTTTTACTGGTTTTGTATTTTTGAACTCCACTCAACGTGATGCGTTTAGTTTAGAAGCGCTGAATGGTCTTAAACCTTATTTCGAAATGATTCGATTTGCGGTTGAATCAGAGACTCAAGTAGTCAATGCGATAGAAACGCTAGCGAACCGAATGCAATGTATGATGCCAGGCTATTCACCTGAGTATTACGCGCATACCAAACGCATGAAGTACTACAGTCAAATTATCGCAACGCAGTTAGCGGATCGTTATCACCTGAATGACGAAATGGTCGAAGATATTGGTATTTTTGCTCAGTTCCATGCGCTCGGTGATAGTCAGCTGCCAGTTGAAATTGCTAGCCGCCGAACAAATTACTCTCAAGAACAAGAGGCGATATTGATTCAACATATTGAGCGTTGTATCGATTCAGCGGATGACATAGTTGCCCGTATCGGAAATCCGGTTCACCCGAGTGTGACTTTGTTTTTGCAGATGGTTACTTATCAGTACGAAAACTTAAATGGCACTGGTTATCCTTATGGTTTAACCAATGATGATATACCAATCGCCGCGCAAATTACGGCTGTCGCGAATGCCTTTGATTTTATGACGACGCACCATCCGTACAGACAAGCGTGGTCCATCCCATACGCATTGTTAGAACTTGAAAAATGGGTATATCAGGGATGGTTATCTCGAGAATGTGTTGATGCTCTGCGAGAGCATCAAGGTTATATAAAGCAAATCATCCACAAATATCCCGAGCACTATACAGGCTTGGGGTTAATGTGAAGAGCAGTAACAAAGTTGAAATGTTGACGAGGAGGAATATTTAAACAATACTGTTTTTATATACAGTAATGAGTTTGGAGGTGAAGTATGTTGTGGGAAACCCTTGAAAGAGTAAACCGCTTACGCCAACAAGCACTTGCAAATCCTGAGTTTGTTGAGTCAGCAAAAGAGCACGAACAAGCACTTCAGGAGCAAGAATACCATTATCAAACTAAGAAAAAGCGTTCAGCCAAAGACAAACAAGGTAAAAAGTCGCTGGCCGATATCTATAAAGAAGTAGAGTTTGGCGCTGACGCTCGTCATTAATGTATTCACTGCGGTATTTTTCATTTCTTCATACGCTGCAGTATTCGTTCAAATTTATGCGAGAGCAGTGGGAGACCGCTGCTCTCGTTGACCTGCCTATAATTTACTAATGAAGTTCAGCCGAGCAAGTCATCACTCACACTTAGCAATTCTCTCAATGATCTTGTTGATGTAATGATAATGACAACGGTTTGCATTTGTATCTTTGTTGTTATATAAAACCTCCCTTATTAATCGTTCTGTTGAATAAGAACGGCAAACGTGATGAACGAATGAGAGCTTTGAATAACTGTTATTCGTAAATGGCTATTAGGTGAAGTAGGGATGTTGGAAGCTAAAGCACTCCAGTTTGAGATTGAAGGCAAGTCATTGCTTAAAGCGTTTGATGTGACATTTGAACCCGGAAAAACATACGCTCTTGTTGGGCATAATGGCTCAGGAAAATCCACATTGTTAAAGTTGCTGGCACAGCAACAGCCATATACTGCAGGGGATGTGGTTTTGCATGGCACGAGCATTAACGATCTCTCAGCGAAAAAGTTCGCCCAACACATTGCCTACTTGCCTCAGCATCTTCCAGTGACCGACAGTATTTTAGGTCGAGATTTAGTCGGTTTTGGTCGTTATCCATGGCATGGTTTACTTGGACGTTTGAGTAAGAAAGATCACGACATTGTTGAAGAAGCAATGGCGATGACAGGCACACTAAAATACGCAGATCGCTTAGTGGACACGTTATCTGGAGGAGAGCGTCAACGTGTGTGGCTAGCTATGCTGTTAGCCCAAAAAACCGAGTATTTGCTTCTTGATGAGCCTTTGTCTGCGCTAGATATCAGCCATCAAGTCGATATGTTGAAGCTTATCTCTAAACTCAGTCAAGAACTGGGCTTGGGCGTTATTATCGTATTACACGACATCAACTTGGCTGCACGATTTTGCGACTACATCGTTGCATTACATCAAGGTGATTTGATTGCACAAGGCAATGTTGAACAGGTGTTTACTGAACCTAAGTTGAGGGACATATATGGGATAGAGATGATGATCTCTGACCACCCTGCAGGTTATCCGGTGGCGATGCCAAGCTAAAGGTTGGAATAATGAGCAGTACAAACACTCGACTTAAACATTTCTCTTTCGCTCTCTCACTTAGTGCGCTTTTGGTCAGTTCTTTTCAAGCACTAGCTGACGCATCACCTCGGGTGATGTCGGTTGATTGGACACAAACTGAAACGATGTTGGCTTTAGGGGTCGTACCTGTAGGCGTTGCTCAAGGGCAAGATTACGATGCTTGGGTAAAATCGCCACCGTTACCACCTCAAACGAAGGATGTAGGGTTAAGAACTCAACCCAATATAGAGCGCATTTACGAGCTCAGACCTGATCGTATTTTTATTGCCCCGTACTTCTCCTCAATGAAGCATCGCTTAGTTGATATCGCCCCGGTTACCACCATTGACTTATATGAAAGCGGGATTACGGATTGGTCGGTACTTACCAGTTTCACTCGGAGGTTTGGTGAAGAGCTGGGAAGAGAGGCGGAAGCAGAGGCGCTTATCCAACAATATGAAAAACGTTTGTCTTTATTAAAACAGCGTATAAATAAAGGCCAGCCGCCACTTCTAATGATTCAGTTTATGGATACAAAGCACGTACGTGTTTTTGGTCAAAATAGTCTTTACTCCCAGGCTATCGAAAAGATTGGGCTGAGTAATGCATGGAATGAAAAGACGAATAGCTGGGGCTTCAGCCTAGTTGGCATCGACAAGTTAGCTGGCATAAAAGCTCAAATCGTTATCGTAGAGCCATTACCTTATGGTGGAGCGGAGCAGCTCTCTCAAGACCCATTTTGGCAATATGTTGTTCAACAATCTGGTGAAAAGGTCATGCAAGTCGCGCCCGTTTGGAGTTTTGGTTCTATGCCTTCAGCCCTCCGTTTCGCAGAGTTAGTTACGGCGAGTAAGGTCGAGGAGTTAACACAATGAAAACGATGCCTTTAAGCTTTGTGGTGTTACTTTCGGCATTTACCTTTTCTATTGGTGCTTTCCAATTGTACCAAGTAAGCTCATTTTCGTTAGCTCTAAGCAGTTTATGGGAGCCTAACTTTCAATCTATCGATTCTGTTTTACTTCACTTTAGCTGGTGGCCTCGAGTCTTCACCACGATTATATCTGGTGCTGGATTAGCGGTTGCTGGGGTATTGATGCAGCAAGTGCTGCGTAACCCTCTCGCTTCACCCACGACACTTGGTGTGGCGAGCGGTTCAAGTTTTGCTTTGATGTTAGCTACGCTATTCGCACCTTGGATGTTGGATATCGCGCCTAATTTGGTTGCTCTCATCGGCGGTGTGATATCGATGGGGTTGGTGATGCTGTTGTCATGGCGACGAGCGTTATCTCCAACGGTTGTCGTCGTTTCTGGGTTAGTGATAAACCTGTACTTTGCATCATTAAGTACGGTTATTCTGATGATGAATACCGAAAAGCTGAATGGGTTAATGATATGGGGAGCCGGTTCGCTTGTTCAGAGTGGATGGGGAGATTTCTCGTATCTTGCCCCTCGAATCGCACTTGCTACGGTCGTTGCATTTGTGATTGCAAAGCCGTTAAGTCTGTTGGAACTCTCCGAGCAAGGTGCCAAGAGTTTAGGTGTCTCGCTAGCTAAGTTGCGTTTTGTCTGTCTTGGGCTTGCGGTGTTAATCACTTCTTGGGTGGTTTCTGCCGTAGGAATCATCGGTTTCATCGGGTTAGCGGCGCCAGCGATTACTCGATTGATAGGTATCAATAAAGTCCAGCATAAGCTTTGGGTATCAATGCTTATTGGTGCCATGTTATTGACTTTAACCGATTTGGTTATTCAGCAACTGCCAGGGCTAATGGCGAGTTTTATACCAACGGGAGCAGCAACGGCTGCATTGGGCGCTCCGTTACTGTTATGGCTGTTACCTCGTTTATCACAAAAGACGCAGGGCCATACTCAAACAGTGTTAACTCGACACCGTCAACATGTTTACAAGCTAAACCCTAAAGCGATCTCATTGGCGTTGATCGGCACGTTAATTTCTGTTGTTCTTTTTGCCACGGTTGCTGTGCAAAATGAAGGGTGGACAAATTTATTTGCTAGCCAAAATTGGATTTTTTTGGAATGGCGCGCACCTAGATTATTTGCAGCAGCAATTGCGGGGGCAATGTTAGCGATTGCTGGAACCATGATTCAACGCCTAAGTGGAAACCCAATGGCAAGTCCTGAAGTGATCGGTATCAGTTCAGGGACAGCGATGGGATTGATCATCGCGATGTTTACTGGGTTTGGTTCGTCAATTTTCACTCTTTCTCTAGGCGGGCTCGTAGGCGCATTAGCGACGGTATTAGTCATTGTGCTGCTAAACCGTAAGTCAGGCTTTCAGCCGGAGCGTATTTTGTTGACTGGTATTGCAATAACCGCACTGATGAATGCAATACAGAGCTTTATTCTAGCCACTGGTGACCCAAGAAGTTATCAAGCATTGGCTTGGTTGTCTGGGTCTACCTACTATGTCTCGGTTGAAACGTTACTCCCATTGTCTTTATCTGCGCTTGTCTTTATAGGGTTGAGTTTTCTCTGCGTAAGATGGCTAGATATTCTTCCTGTCGGTGCCGCTTCCTCTAAAGCACTTGGAATTCGAGTTGATCGTTCACGCGCAATACTGCTTCTTTTAGTTGCTTGTCTCACGGTCAGTGCGACATTGGTTGTTGGCCCGATTAGCTTTGTTGGGTTGTTGGCTCCGCATTTAGCTCGCTTATTTGGTTTTAACAAAGCGTCACAACACATGTTATGCGCCGCGATACTGGGGGCAGGGGTGATGTTGTTGGCTGATTGGTTGGGACGACAGGTCCTTTACCCGCAAGAAATACCAACAGGGCTTATGGCGTCTCTCATTGGCGGTTTGTATTTAATGTGGGGTTTACGCCGCTTATAGAAATGAGCTAAGCCTCAACCAAGAAAGTACTTATACAAATAAGCACTCGTAGTGGCATTCGTAACCTATGCGAGTGCTTTATGCAAAACCTCTGGTTTGTCTTTTACGGAAACAACTGGCGATGCCGTAACTCGCTTTTCTTTCAGCGGTCGCTGAAGTCATGAAGGGTTGGTTTGGCTGCCGACAAAAAGGAGAAGAATATGACTCGGCAGTTTATGCTGACACCAACGTCGATGGCGGTTGTATTAGCTTTATCAACGCCAAATGTCTTGGCTCAGGAAGATGAAAATATAGTTGTGATTGGCCAGCAGCAAGACAGTGCAGTTGGTCCAGATTTTAGTTATCTCGGAGCGAAGAGTCGGGCAGCGACGAAAACTGATATTGCTATCAATGAGACTCCAAGAGCGGTGTCTGTTGTTACGCGAGAGCAAATGGATGATCGTGCCTCTATTAGCATTTCTGACGCACTACAGTACACACCAAGCATTCAAACTAATTATTTCGGCGAAGATAACAAGCAAGATTGGTTTATTATTCGTGGTTTTAAACAAGCGAACAGCGGGTTGTATCAAGATGGTACCCGTTTATATTCTTCTGGCTTCTATAGTTGGCAAATAGATCCGTTTGCGTTAGAGAGGGTTGAAGTTTTACGTGGTGCAGCGTCTGTTCTTTATGGGCAAAACCCTCCAGGTGGGGTTATCAATGTTGTCAGTAAGCGACCTCAATTTGATGGGGGGTCAGGACTTGTATCTTTGGAGTACGGTTCTGAAGACCGTAAACAACTTTCTCTTGACGTAAACTCTGAGGTGAGTGAGCAGCTAGCTTTCCGCTTTCAAGGGTTAGCGAGAAAAAATGGGACGAGAATTAGTGGGGTAGAAGCAGAGCGCATTCTTCTCTCTCCATCGATGACGTACAAATTTAATGAGACGTCTGAAATTACCTTTCTAACGAGCTATCAAAAAGACGACTCAGATCCTTATCTGCAATTTTTGCCAGTTGAAGGAACGTTAACGCCAAACAAAAATGGAAAGATCAGTGATAGTTTAGCGATAGGCAATCCTAACTGGGAGACGTTTGAGCGTGAGCAGGTGTCTTTAGGCTATGAGTTTTCTCATGCATTTAATGATACCACTTCATTTGTTCAAGCAGCTCGTTACAGCGAAATGGATGTTAAGCTAAGACAAATGTATTCGTACGTTTACTCGGCTGACGTGCCTGCGTTGGGGCCGGCTTTGGACCCATCAAATGAACGCAAAACCATACTTCGGGGTGCTTCAACAGAAGATGGGTCATCTGATGCTTTTAATATCGATAATCGTTTGATGCACCAAGTAAATGGGGGAAGTGTTGAGCATAACTTGATGTTGGGCATAGATTTTCAAATGATCAGTATCGATGGTAAAGATTTTGCCAATGACCCTATAGTTGCTGATGGTAATGCATTATTAAACACACCAATGGGAGCTTTGCCCGATCCTAGGTTTAATGTATTTAATCCTACTTATTCGGATAACATAATGTTACTCGATCCGAATACGCTACAACCATTGAGCGAAACCGATAAACAAAGAACGAAAATCGATAATCAGCAGCTCGGCGTCTACTTTCAAGATCATATGCTGATCAACGATAAATGGGCGATGTTATTGGGCGCACGTTACGACGATACAAGTAATGAAGTACATAATGTTACCACGGGTGCTCGCACGAAAGTCGATAATGGAGAGTGGACGTTTAGCGTGGGAACGGCTTATATTTCTAATTCTGGCTTCACGCCATACTTTAGTTACTCTCAGTACTTTGATCCAATTATTCAAGAAGACAGCAATGGTAAGCCAGCGAAGCCTGAAAGCGGTGATCAATTTGAAATCGGTATGAAATACCAACCGGATTCATTTGATGGCTATTTCAATATTGCAACGTATCGGGCAACAAAAGAAAACTTGGCTCGTATCTACTTGAGTGAATTAACGCAAATAGGAAAAATAGAAAATAACGGCGTTGAGTTTGAAGCTGTAGCTAATGTGACACCATCCTTAACATTGATCGGGAACATTGCGTACGTTGATGCAGAGATAAAAGAAGACATCAATAAGGCATGGGTTGGCAAAACACCTTCCCAAGTGGCGAATACCGTATCATCAGCTTGGGCACATTATCGTTTCTTTGATGGACCTCTTGATGGCTTTGCTGTTGGCTTAGGCGCGCGCTATACAGGTGAGTCATACGGAGACAATGAAGAGAGACTAAAAGTACCAAGTTATTTCTTAATGGATGCGACGGTCAGTTATCGAATCGGCGATTACAAGCTACAAGTCGCAGCTAAAAACATCGCGGATAAAAAGTACATAGCGACATGTGATGGTTTTTGTTGGTATGGCGACCGACAAAATGTTATTGCAAGTTTAACTTACGACTGGTGAGTTAACGTATAAATAAACACCCCTAACTTTAGGGGTGTTTATTTAGAAATCGGCTTTACGGACAAAGTGCGGGTTTTTGTACTTTTTCTGCGGACCAAACGATGATACGACAAGTTTGTTCCATAATGTTTTGTCAAACTCACCCTTTGGAATCGAAGGGTAGAGGGTTTCCTCTTCTTCTCTTGCAAAGTTCATATATTGTTTCTTTTTAATTTGATTGTACTTTTTGGCGATCTGGTTATGTTTTCTTACCCACTCCAGCTTGTAATTGTGGAGCACTTTTTCACCATCTTCGAGACTCATTCGAGATAGGAACAGTCGCTTGTATGAGACCTTTCTGTCCAGCATTGTGCGCATAACGGTTTGGATATATTTACCGTGATGCGTAATGGTAATGTCGTTTTCATCAACAGGAGTGACACACCAGCCTTTAGGTAAAAAGTCTGGCTTCTTAAATTGCTTATTACGCTCCATTAGCGCCTGATGTAAAACTAAATCAGAGGTGCCGCGGAACGTCTTTTGCCATTTACCGATACGAATTTGAATCGAACCAGGCAAGCGATAGATGTTAGTAAACTTATCTTTGTCCATGGACTTGTGTCATGAGATTAATGTGCATAATTAGAAAGCGGAATTCAGCCCAATGCCACAGGCAGTAGACTTAAGTACCGTACGATTTTACAACGACCTTGCGTGATATAGCGAGGGGTTATGTCAATAATAGGTAAGAAATAGAAAATTAGTTCACATTATGAAGAAATTGGAAGCTTACAAGGCTAAATTTTGAAGTTACACCAATTATGCCCATGCCGACTAAATAAAAGAAGGCACGGGCATAAAATCACACCGCTTCTTCGAGTTGCTTGGTGTCTTCTTCAATCTGTTGTAGGTGTCGGTTTGCTTGCTGTAACTGATACATTTGAGCATAACGACCATTTTGCGTTAAGAGTGCTTTGTGTGTGCCTTTCTCGACTAACTCCCCATGATGAAGAACAATGATTTGGTCTGCATCTAAGATAGTTGAAAGCCGATGAGCAATAACAACGAGCGTCATGTCTTGTCTGAGTACCGCCAAGCTCTTTTGGATTAAAGCCTCTGTTCCTGAGTCAATATTTGCGGTTGCTTCATCTAATATCAATATCTTAGGTTTTACCACAAGCACACGTGCTAACGCCAAAAGCTGTTTCTGACCCGCAGATAAATTAGTTTCGCCTTGACCTAACTGCGTGTCTAGCTCGTTAGGGTAACGATGAATTTGTTCTGCCAAACCTACCTTGTCTAACGCATCCCATATTTGATTGTCATCAACCGCCCGACTGAGAGAGATGTTTTCTCTGACTGAAGCAGGGAGAATATGTGGATCTTGTTGAACCATTGCCACATCTTTGCGAAGTACGTCTTTCCCTAATGTCTGAAGTGGACGACCATCTATGAGCAGTTCACCACATTGCGTTGGATAAAAGCCCATTAACAGTGACGCTAAGGTGCTTTTACCGCTTCCTGTATGCCCGACAAGCGCGATAAAGTCTTGGTGGTTGGCCTTCAACGAAATGTCTTTTAGGACGTCCTGTTTACCATCGTAGCTAAATGTGAGGTCTTTAAGTTCGATAGCACCTGACCTTAATGGTTGATGATCGTCCCCGTAAGTTTGTTCTTTCGCGTCAATCAATTCAAAAACACGTTCGCTTGACACTAACGCCTGCTGAAGTAGAGCAAGTTGCTGAGTCATCTCAATTAGTGGTTCAGTAACTCGCGCAAGATAACTGATAAATGCATACAGTACCCCCACACCAATCAACTCAATACCATTAAAACCAAAGATCGCAACCAAGCAAAGCAACGCAAGACCAGCGAGTAAGTCCATTAATGGTCTTAGCAGATAGCCGTTTAGCCGAATCACTCGTTTAGATGCCACCAGATGCTCTGCGGTTAGCTCGTTGAACTGTTTATTAAAACGCTCTTCTTGTTGCATTAATTGAATGACACTCATCCCTTGAATGGATTCACTCAGATTCGCATTTATATCAGTCAATAGGTCACGCATCTTTCGGTAGCTTTCTGTACTTAGCTGCTTAAACAAGTACATAAAGCCGATGACGATCGGCAGCAATACAAGCACAACGAGTGTGAGCTTCCAACTCATGAAAAACATAACGCCAAGCATTACGACAATCATGACCACGTTTTTCACCACGGTCGCGATCAAAAGCTCATAAAATTGCTGTAAAGATTCCGTATCGTTGGTGATTCGCGACACCAATTTTCCAGCAGGCGTGTAATCAAACGCAGATAACGGCTGCTTAATCACGCCAGAAAATACTTGCTTACGAATCGCTTTGATCGTGTTAGCCGCGACAATGCTAAATTGCAATGACTGAAAATACTGGAATGTTGCCGATACGATCTGAAGAGCGATATAACCTACTGCTAGCGAAATCAGAACATTTTGTGAATAGTCACCTTTAGCGATGTGCTCATCAATGAAATATTGAATCAACCAAGGGCCGCCAGCGCTGGCTAACGCAGCAATAAACAGCAAGGCGAGTCCTTTAATCATTGGCTTTGGTTGAGATAATGGGTAAGACATTAACCGTTTAAACGTGCTGGTCTGGTTCATTCATTATTCCTCCATCGCCTGCTCTAGTTTCTGATACTCGAACATCTCGGCGTACCAGCCTTTATGCGCTAATAAAGCGCTATGTTGCCCACGTTCAGTAATGTGTCCGTGATTCAATACAATGATCTCGTCTGCTGCTTCCAAAGCGGTGAGGCGGTGCGCAATAACGATTAGGGCTTGATCACGGTAGTGTGTTTCCAAATTCTTAAGGATTTGATGTTCGGTCCGTCCATCAACAGCGGAAAGTGCATCGTCCAAAACCAACACTTGGGCATTCAGCAGCATAGCGCGTGCTATCGCAATACGTTGTTTTTGCCCGCCGGAGAGTGTAATGCCTTTTTCACCAACTTCTGTTTGGTAGCCTTCAGGAAACTTCTCAATATCGTCATGTATACAGGCTAACTTTGCTGCTCTATAGACTTCTTCTTTCTCTGCATTAGGGTTGCCTAAGGCAATATTGTCGAAGATAGATTTGGAGAATAGAAACGGACTTTGGTTAACGACAGCAAAGCGGTTTCGCCACTGTGGAAGTAGGGCATCCTTGATCTCGACATCACCGAATTTAATTGAGCCGTTTTCTAAATCATGTTGACGCAAAAGTAGTGTTAACAGGGTCGATTTTCCGCTTCCTACAGGCCCTGCAACTCCCAACATTTTTCCGGGTTCAAGTTCGATGTTTACTTCCGTCAAAGCGGGCGGTAAATCACTAGACCAGTGGAAATCGTCGATATCAATTTTTAACGGAAGTGGTTTATTTTCTATTGGCTTATTACCACTGATAATTTCTGGCTTTTCATCAAAGATCTCTTGTAGTCGGTTCCATGCAGCTGAGCCTCTTTCTAAAATGTTAAATAGGAATGCGAATGCCAGCATCGGCCATATCATCAACCCTAAATACATCGTAAATGCGGTCAGATCACCAAGCGTGATCTCACCTTTATCAACAAGGTAAGCACCAGCAGCGACACTAAGAAGGAAAGAAAGACCGATGGTTAACTGAATTGCCGGGTCAAATCTAGCATCGACTCTTGCAACAGCGATGTTCTTTTCGCCAGTATCATCCACAACCTCTTCAAAACGTTGCTGCTCTTGGTTTTCTAATCCGAAAGCACGCAGCATTCGCACGCCATTAAGTGACTCTTGTGTCATGTCTGACATGGTAGAAAAGGCTTCCTGAGCGACACGAAAGCGTTGATGTAGGATGCGCACAATAAAGAAGATGATGATGGCAAGAAATGGCATTGGAAGAAGCGCCATTACGGTGAGCTTCCAGCTTACTTGCGTTACCATAATGATTAAAACCGCAATACCAGTGATCAAAGAGTCTGCGGCGGTTAAAACCCCTTCGCCGGCTGTCATAACGATATTACGCACATCATTAGTGCCACGAGCCATCAGATCCCCCGTCTTGTAACGTTCAAAAAAACGAGGTGGCTGTGTCGATAAATGCCTATATAGACGGTTACGTAGAATGGTCCCGAGCTCCCAGCTTGCGCCGAAAAGCCAAATTCGCCATAAGATGCGACACCCATAAATGGTAAAGATAAGTACAGTTAACCCTGAGAGCCATAGAATCAGCGTATTTGTATCTAAAGTGTTGTCTACGACGCCGTCAACTATGATGCCAACTGCTTTGGGCGGAACAAGCTGTAGTGCTGATATCACAGCGAAAAGCAGAATGGATCCGACATAGTGCCTCCACTTTTGTTGGAAATACCAACGTAGCTGCCAGAATATTCTCATTACGCCTCCCGCTTTAAATTATTGAATTTGTTATAGAACTATTATTGAGCGAAATGATGAGTTTACAAGCACAAGTTATAGGCGGGTTTAAAAACGATAGATTGTTTCAATTATAGCCATGTGTCGGCGCAAATTACTGGTTTTATCTCTATGAGCTAACTGTGCGACGACATTATGTGAAATAGTTGTTAATGGTTGTTTTGGAGCCATTACCTTGCAATAACGATGAAGACACCAAAAGTAAAAGTGTTACTGCCACTCTATATGGGAATTAGCAATCTTCAGTTTGTATTTTGTATTTCACTTGGCCACCAGGAGTTTCTGGGTAGTAAACTTCGACATAACACATATGTTCTGGACCAACAGGCTTGTTTGCAAAACCAATAAGGAAGTAGGGCTCGTCTGGGCTATCTACCCCATACCAAGTGTTAATAGTGAGTTGCGGATCAAAGCCTGCTAGCTCTTTTGCTGGAATAACATTTTTGATAAATCCAAAGTAACCAATTAGGTCGTTATGGCCGTCATTATCTAGATCAATGTTATATTGTATGCCGCCATCTACTGTCTCTTGAGATTGAATCACTGCTTTGGTGTAGACAAAGTTGTTGGCGGTCATGAGTGCTTCTCTGGCTCCATATAGAACCGCCACTCTGGCATCTTTTTGTAAGCCAAGAAATTTAGGAAATGCAACGACGCTTACAATACCAAGAATGATGATGCACACAATGAGTTCAATAAGAGTAAATCCTTGAGAGCGACGCACAGCCTTTCTCCATGTTTAGAAACGAATAGGCGGCTATTCTGATATAGAAACTTTCAGGTCAAGTATTAAAAAAGAATGATAATAAGAGATCGGGATTGCAAATCTCAAATATAAAACAAGTTGCTTATTTTCGAGGTGGGGAGTGATTTTGAGAAAAACCAAGGAATGAACTCGAGAGGATAAAATCCTCCCGAGTAAAGCGACTAAGATTCGTGTGTCAGAGCACTGCTGTTACGTTTAAAAATGAATCGCCAAATAAATAAGACAATTGCGATGTAACCTAATCCTACACCAAGCGCTTGCCAGTGCATGCCGTTATACATCGCGATTGGCATCAAAGAGATGATGAAGATGTCAGTGATTGAGCCAGGGACATAAGCGATGGCGTAATCATCAAGCACCTTGCTACGCATTTTTGGATCAACAATACGAAGCAACGCAATACCCATGGCAACCGTACCGGTTAACCAACCCCAAGAGAAAATGCCTTTCTCGAACCAATCTTCTCCCATGATACGTGGGGCAACCCAGAAGATTAGCCATAGTGTGAAGGCGATACCGCCGATTGCAAGCACTACCATCGGCATTAAATACTGGGCTAGGACGGTAATCTTGATGGCTGAGATACCAAAGATAATCAAATAATCGGTACTGATGCCCGCAGCGTGTTTGAATGCACCGTCACAAAGATAGCGTGAAGCTTTCGTTTGTTTCGCGACGATTCGCACGAGCATGCCGCCAAGGAAGCCAGTTACGAACGTAGGGATTTGTACCTTATCGTGGAAAGAAGATAAGTAGTTAGCCGCTACATACGAGAAAGCTGTTACCACTACAACCAACGCCGCGTGAATCGCAAAAGAATCAACCGACAGGGAAGACATGGTGTCTTTCATTACCGGCTCTTGATCATCAGGCTTAACGAGCCCCTTGCGTTCGTGTTCATCCATGCTATCGAATGTCGTAAAGCTACGAATCCAACCCATCTTCAATGCGAATTGCAGCATGAGCATGCCGACAGAAATTGAAATGAAAATACCCACGGTTGCGAACGTTAAGCCAAGTGTGAAGCCATCTTCCCAGCCAAGCCCCGTGAAGATTTCACCAACAACAGAGGCAGACCCGTGACCACCCATAAAGCCCGCAGACATTGTCACACCAAAGCCGGGATTAATCTCTGGCCAGAAGAAGGTTGTGAGAACTAGACCAAACATTGCCGCAAACAACCACTGAGAAACAGAAGCGATTTGGTTAAACGCCCACAATGAGCCAGCACGCTGTGCGACGGTTTTAGGTGATGGAACATCCGTTGCCAGACCTAACGCAGAAAAAAGTGCAGCAGTTAATAGGCTTGCGTTAGCGGTAAACGTATCGGTCCAAGGCAGTACGTCTAACAGGGCTGGTCCAAAAATTAGACCGAATAATCCTGCGAGAACCGCCGATGGAATGTACATACGCTGTAGTAATGGCGCGTGAACGCGAATGACTTTTGCCAAAATCAATAGTAAGCCAGCGATGGCTAAGTCAGTCAGCATTAGACCTTTAGGCATCTTATCCTCCAGTAAATGCAGTCAAGGGGTAGCGTCCTTGTGACCTACCTTGAATAAAAATCTCTCTCAAGCCAAAAAGCCACATACGTGACTAAAAGCGTTGAGAAATCAATGTCGTTTTCATAAGCAAAGGAATGTGCTTATGCAATTTGAAATGAGTGTAAATGTTGTGATTGCACACGAACAGGAAGAGAAATTAGATTAAATTTCTCGATATTTTTTGATAGTTCACTCAGGAAAGGCGGCAATCCTAGTCACTTTGTCAGAGCAATGCAATTGGTGTGAATCAATAAATTATGCCTAGTTAATGGGTGTCTCTGACTAACAACATGAAAAATAAAGACAATTAACAAGCAATAATATTTGTCATATCGACAACAAAAGTTAATTAAATGGTTAAATTGTCGCCGCTTTATGGGGTGACGTTATGGATTCACATGAGAAAGAACAAAATCGACCAAGGTACGGTTTTTAAGGGAAAGCTGTTTTGAACGGTAAAGCAGGTGGATAGGTTTTGGCTTGGGAGCATGTTGCTGGAGAATTTCTACCAAGGCACCAGATTGAATTTCCTGTTCAACTAAGATCTTTGGTTGAAGAAGAACACCAGAGCCTTTTAACGCGGCAAACTTAAGCACATCACCATTATTAGACGTTAATCGGGTGTTGCTGTTTCCAAAGGTATTAGATGGCATGTTCACCACCTGTTGGCTTTCCCCTTGGTGGTACTGAAATCCCAAACAATGATGATGTTCAAGGTCATCAAGCGATTGGATAGGGGCATGCAGCTTAAGATAAGAGGGTGAGGCGCAGTAAGTCATGTCGTATTGCCCGAGTTTTCTTGCAACTAACGATGAATCGACCAACTCACCAATACGAATAATCACGTCTGCTTCGCTTCGATATGGGTCAATCAAACTGTTATCCAACATTAACTCAACGTTCAGTTCGGGAAATTCTGCTAAGAAGTCAGCCACGATGGGCGCAATCACCTTTTTACCATAGGTAACTGGGCAGTTAACTTTTACTGTTCCAGTTGGGCGGTTGATCAGCGTCTGGATTAGGTTCTCTGCGTTGGTGATGTCTTCAATAATGCGGTGGCACTCTTGATAGTAGAGTCTGCCAGCTTCGGTCAAGGACTGTTTGCGCGTGGTGCGATGAATCAGCTGCGTACCTAAGCTTTGCTCAAGAAAGCTCATGTGCTTGCCAACCATGGTCGGTGAAATATCAAAGTGGTGTGCTGCATTACGAAAGCTGCCGTGTTCGACCACGTAAGCGAAAACTTTCATGCTTGTTAATTTATCCATTGCACACCCAGAGTTGATAAAGAAATAACTAAAGCAGAGTTTATCAATCAAATGAGGTTAATTACAGTGGGCGTATGATTAAGAATGGAGAAAGAGAGCCATCATGAATGATACGATTTTTGTTACCGCCGAACTGAAAATGAATGCTGATAAGCCAAGACAACAAGTGGTTGAAGCCATTGAACAATTTTGCCTTGATATGCAAAGCGAAGCGGGGTGCTTGCAAGCGAATGCGACCTACGATTCGAAAGACCCACAACGTGTGATTCTTTGGGAGCGATATGAAAACCGAGCCGCGATTGAAGCGCATTTTGCTATGCCGCATACACAAGCGTTTATTGCGGCTGAAATGGCGGAGTTAGTTCAAGCATTCGAAACCCAAGCTCAATAGGAGAGGCGAACATGAAATGGGGTATTTTAGGCACAAGCTTTATCTCAGGTGTCATGGCTGAGGCAATCCAAGGCGATGACAAGAGTGAACTGTACGCGGTTGCTGGGCGTTCGGAGCAGAACTTAAAGACATTCACTGAGCAATATGGCATCGAGAATACGTTCAACGATTACGATGCGTTGATTGCCGATGAGCAAGTCGACATTATTTACATCGCATTGCCAAATCACCTTCATCATGACTTTATCGTCAAAGCGGCTGAGCAGGGCAAAGCGATTCTGTGTGAAAAGTCGCTTTCTGTCGATATGGAAAAAACCGAGCTGGCACTTCAAGCAGTAGAAGCACACAAGGTGTTCTTTGCTGAAGGCTTAATGTATTTACATCACCCGTTGATCAGCGAGTTGGTTTCGGTGCTTGAATCGGGAGAGATTGGTGAACTTCGCTCCATCCACACGTCTTATATTGCGTCGATTGCGCAGTTTGTTAATCCAGACAGCAAAGGTGCTTTGTATAACTTAGGTTGCTACCCAATGTCATTAGTGCATTTGGTGGTGAAAACCATGTTGGGTGAACAAGCCGTTGGAAACCGCTCTATGACGGCGATTGGTCGACGAGGTAACGATGGGAATATCTGTGAATCGAGTTTGATGATGCAATTCGGTGAGCAACAAACGGCGAGCGTACACACCGCCGAAGATCATGGATTGAAACACCAATTCACTATTCTGGGTAGTAAAGGCAGTATTACGTTAGACTCGAATCCATGGCTACCAACGCAAGACAACCAGTTTAGTGTGGAAATTTACGAGACGTCGAAGCGCGAGGTGTCTGTATCGGCAGCTGGAGACGCTTTCTTCTATCAAGTGCGCAATATTCGCCAAGCGGTTGAAGCAGGGCGTACATCGTTAGAGAACCCTTGTGCAACATGGGAAGACTCTCACCGTATTATGCAGCTACTGACTGAGTGGGAATCACTGGCTTCAAAGTAAGTCTGTATTTGAACCAATGAACATAAAAACGGCGCACTAAATCCAATGATCAGTGCGCCGTTTTGTTTTGGGCCAGTCTCTGTTAAATGCGATTATCGCCGGTGCTGAACGCAATGATTTGGCTGATTTCAGACAGGCTTCTGCCACTTTCTTGCTGCCATTGAACAAACGCTTTGTTGGTAGCATCGAGCGATTTCTTCGTATCTTTGCCACCTTCAATGATCTTGCAATTGCGCAGGTAAGCTTCAACGTCGCTAGACAAGATGAAGGTATCAACGCCCATTTGACGCAGTGTGTAAGGGCCTGTATTTCCGCCTAGGCGATTACCGCGTTTCTTCAAATACGCCCATAGGTCGGTGATTTTCTCTTGCGGCCAATCGGCAACCATTTTGCCAAACGAACCGTATTCGATTTTTGCTTCGTGGATCATACGAGCGTTGGCTGGAATCGACATGACTTTAGTGAGGTGGCGAATGATGCGTTTGTCGGTTGCTTTGGTTTCCCATTGCTCGTCTGACAGCATCAACAGCGGCTCAACCTTAAATCCGAAGAACACTTCTTCGAAGTTCGGCCACTTGTTGCGAACCACGCTCCACGAAATCCCACTTTGGAATACTTTCATCGAAAAAGCGGCCAGCCAACGGTCGTCGGGAATCGCTGCCAGCTCTTCTTTGCTTAGTGGATGAGACAAAAGCGCTTCAAGTTGATCTTCACCACCTTTACGCTCGGCAGCGCGCTGATAAATCGCGTCAAATTTTTCGATACTCATAAAAGAAGTTAGTCCTAGTTTATGTCGATATTTGCGAAACATACTACGCTTAAGTGGCTGAATCGTAAATTGATGGAGTGTCACAAATGAAGAAGGTCACATTAACGTTTGTCGGAGAAGGTTCGGATCGTATTGCGGAAAAATTCTATGCGTGGATGACGGACGGTGGGTTAGAAGACAGCATGATTGAGAATTTATCTGACCGTGAAATCTCAGTTGTTGGCATCAGTGATATGGATAATGAAACGCGTGATGTGGTGATCAATACGGAAATGAACTAACGAGTCGTCTTTCGTCAGCTATTAGAATCAGATAAAACAAAGCCCTTCACGAGAAGGGCTTTGTTGCGTTTATAAGTGTGAGAGCCTAGTTATTTACCAGCGTCAGACCGCTTGGCAGTGCATCACCGAAGATACGCTTCGATTCGCTCTCAGATAGCTCTTTGACTTCTTCAACCAATGATACCCAAGATTCAGGCACCTTGCTTTGCTTCAACTTAGCCAGTACCTGCTCACGGTAGTCGTCAGAGATATCGAATAGGCGGTCGCCTGTTTTACGACAAATCATTACAGCTGCAAACGCGATCATTGGCTCTTTCTGCCAGTTCTGCTCTAACAGCTTAGGCAACCACTGTTCCGCTTGTTCACGAGGAACGACGTTATGCTGACTGCCATACAAAGGCGTACGTGATGCCAAGCGCCCCATTGCCCACCAGTGTGCTTGTTCAAACTGGTTATGGTTGATGGCTTTGCTCAAGAACCACGTTGCCAATAGAACTTTGTCTTCGACTTCTAGATGCTCCAGAGAGGCTGACAAACGTACCATCGACTCGTAACCCATATCTTGTGCCGCTTTGGCAGATTGTGGGTTTTTCATCGCACCAGGATGTAGGTATTTCGCGATGTCCGCCAAGATGGTCTCTTGTTGCTCTTGGCTCAAGCCACCTGCGATACGACGCCAGAACACCCACCAGTCGGTCCAACCTTGATGGTTCTTAAACTGAATGTTTTGTTGGTAGAGACCCCAAACTTGCTCAATACGCCATGAGTCGGTTGGATCGCCAAAGCCAGGACGCAGTGCAAAACCTGCCAAACGAAGCCAGTTTTTCTCGTGTTGTTCAGAACGGCGACGACGCTTACGACCTTGTGCAAAGGTATCGAACAGTTGACGTAGGGTCGTGAAATCCCACTCGTCACGTTTGCCAAGTTTCTTCTCAAGATCTTTGGCTAAGGTTTTGATCTCTTTGCTTTCTGCACTTTTCTTGTTACCGCTGTAAAGGCGAGCGATCAGCTCCTTACATTCGTTCAGTTTAGGGTGAAGCTTAACTTGCTCGCTGTCATCGGTTTGCTTGTTACGAACTTCGAACTCCAGCTCCCAACGTTTGCTATCGTCTTCTGCGCTGACACATTCCATCTTAAGCGTACCGACTTCGGTCAACTGACACGCCAGTTGCACTTCTACGCGCTCTTTCTGGTTGGCTTGCAGTTCGGCACCTTCACCTTCAAGGGTGGTGATATAAGGCGGCAGAGGAGCAAATAAGTCAGGATCAACGTCCACCATCACACCGTTTTGAATGGAGGTGTTATTGGTTAAGGTGTCGTGGGTAGAAGTCAGCAGGTTAAAGCGAACGGGTTCACCTAGGGTAAGCGAGAAGCGACGACCACTTAAGCGGATCTCATGACCTTCTTCTGTACCTTTTGCGAGCAAACAGAGCGCTTTGCCCATCTTGTTCTTTTCTTGAAGATGCAAGAAGTAAGAACGCGCTGCGCCACCACCAATTTTTAGCTGTGCACCACGACGTGCTTTACCAAACGCAACAGCACCTAGTGCAACAGACCAATCTGGATGTGGGTTATCTAATACCGTAACCGGAGCGCCGCGCCAATCGGACAGTAGGGTAGTGACACGCTCAGTCACAAGTTCACTATTGAACACACCACCGTTAAGTAGCAAACCTACCGGAATGGCATTTTGTTTGTCGTCTTCAATGCCAAGAGCGGCACGAGCAACTTGTTGGTGCTGAGTTAAGAACTCGGCAACGTGCTTGCTCACTGCTGGGTCAGCAACGTATGGAAGACCAAACTCGACAACGGCGCTGCGGCGTTTGTCTGGTACTTCACTGAAATCAGAAAGCGGGAAGAAGCCATCCAAAGCGATTTGGTGCACTTCTTGTTTGCTCAGCCCAATACTCTTTGTTCCGCCAAGAAGTTTCGAGCCGCTGCCCAGCATGGTGATCTTCACTTCTTCAGGTGCACTCGCTGAAAGCAAGTTTTCTTTCGCTTTGCGAGTTTGCTGAATCAGCTTAGTCAGGCTTGCAGCAGTGAGCTTCTTACTTTGTTCCCCTTTATTTTGAGAAAGGCGGCTCTCCGCAAGGTGCGCTAATGCTAAGTCGAGGTTGTCACCGCCCAGCATTAAGTGTTCGCCAACACCAATACGATCAAGGGCTAGTTCATCTTGAGAAGAGAAACTGGCTTCAATCAAGCTCAAGTCGGTAGTACCACCGCCCACATCACACACCAGAATCAGCGGTAACTCTTTGAGTTCATCAGCTGCGGTTTGCTGGTGGCGTGCGTACCAGTCGTAACATACGGCTTGTGGTTCTTCGAGCAGGACGATTTTCTTTAAACCAGCCAGCTGTGCAGCTTCAAGCGTGAGTTTACGAGCGGTTTCATCGAACGAAGCTGGAACGGTCACAACCACATCTTGGTCTTCTAGCTTATTGCTAGGGTGACGGTAGTTCCATGCTTGACGAATGTGGTTGAGGTAGCTTGCGCTGGCAATAACGGGTGAGACTTTATCTACGTCTTGCGCGCCCGCCCAAGGAAGAATGTCTGAACTACGATCCACTGCTTGGTGCGATAGCCAGCTTTTAGCACTGGATACCTGACGTCCTTCCACCTTCGCGCCTAATTCACGAGCCCATTCACCCACGATCACATTACTAATGTCGCCAGAGACAGGCTCGTTTTCCCAAGGGAGTGTTAGGTCAGAAGGGGAGATTTGACCAACCGCAGGGTGATAGCGGAAAGAGGGCAGCAATGGCTTACGAACCACTTCACCCGGGCCAATCAATTGGTCGATGTCGAATAGGGATACTTCGGATTGTTCAAGGTTGTCGGTGATTTCACAGTACGCCACAACAGTGTTTGTGGTGCCAAGGTCAATACCAACAAGAAAACGAGGAGATGCCATACAAACCTTCGTGTATTTAAAAACGGCACCCGATTGGATGCCGTTTGATTTCTATTTATTCTTCTTCGTCTGAGTTGCTTTTCGCGTCTTCGCGCACATCGAACTCAACATGCCATTTTTGACCGTTATCAGCGGCAATGGCTTCTAAGTAAAGCGTACCAAGCTCTGTGACGCGAGAGGCTAGGGTTACTGGAACCACTTCACCTTCACGACGACCTTCAGATACAGGCAGCGTTACTTGGATTTCTGGAAGCTCTTCAAGCTCTTCTGGTGCCCAGTAGTCTAGGTGAGTACCTGCTAGGTCATCACGACGAACCGTTGAGCCGAAGAATTGGAAGTTAACCGGCTGACCGATGATCAAACCAAACTCTTGGCTTGGTACGTCAACGCTTGAACCTTCTTCCATACCAAATGGTGCAACACACAGTGCTTCCATTGGAGGCGCCATGCCAGGAATCGCTGGCATCGCACTTTCGATACCCACGTAGTACGCCGAAGCAATACCACCACGGATACGAACGCCTTGACCACGACGTACAGAGCCGTAGTAAGCCGCACCGCTAGCAACCGCAAGGTCTAGGTCTACACCTGTTAGGCGTTTTGCCATTTCTGCATCTGCTTCAATTAGCCATTCGTTGATCGTGTCTTCTAGACGAGTTGCTAGAAGTCTCGATTTTAGAACACCACCGTTGAATAGGATTGCGGTTGGCTTGATGAAGTCAGTTGACTGCGCTGCATCCGCGCCTGGCATACCAGGCATGTTAGCGAATGGGTTGAAATCTTGAGCGGCTGCTTCTGGGCCATTTCCTGAAGTAGAAAGAGCATTGGCTTGTTTAGACAAGAACGCAGCAATGTGACGAGTAATGCCTGCATCTTGTGCGTAAGGCAGACCCATTTGCGTTAGTGCACCACGGTTACGTTGAACAGGGTGGTCCGTAATCGCAACTTGAGGGAAGAAGCCGTCAACCAGTGTTTGTTGTACTTCTTCTTGAGTCAGTTCTGTTTTCAGCGTTGCGCCAAGCAGTTTAGAACCACGGCTTGGTACTACGATTGGCACTGACTGAAGTTCGCTGTCGTTCAATAGCGCTTCTTTCGCGTCGCGACATGCGTGTGTCATTGCCTGAACTTGCCATGGCTGTAGCTCTTTGCCTTCTTGCGCTAGCTTCATCTTCAAGCGGTACGCAAGTGCAAGGTCCATGTTGTCACCGCCAAGTAGGATGTGTTCACCTACCGCGATACGGTTCAGAGTTAGGTTGCCGTCGTCTTCAGTTACTTCAACCAAAGAAAGGTCGGTCGTACCACCACCGATATCGACCACAAGCACGATGTCGCCAACTTCAACTTCGTCGCGCCATTTGTCATTGCTGTTATCGATCCAGTTGTAAAGCGCAGCTTGTGGCTCTTCTAGAAGCGTTAGGTGCACAAAACCAACGTTGCGTGCTGCTTCTGCTGTTAGATCGCGAGCAGCAGGATCAAAAGAGGCAGGAACCGTAATAGTCACGTCTTGATCGGCAAGGTTGTGATTTGGATTCGTGTGATTCCAAGCGTCTTTTAGATGCTCTAGGTAAAGCTCTGTCGCGCGAAGAGGGGATACTTTTTCCACTTCTTCTGGGCTACCTGCAGGCAGGAAGGCATCACGACGGTTAACACCAGCGTGGCAAAGCCAGGATTTCGCACTTGCAACAAGACGAATTGGCGTTTTCGAACCTAGGTTACGTGCAATTGCACCAACCAGAGCTTTTGGCTCGCTCGACCACGGAAGAACGCGTGATTGCGGGTTCATTTCGTGCTCGTGCGGCTGGTATAGGAAAGATCCTAATTGGCTACGAGTCTCTACCGTACCCGGCGCAGTAAGCTGCGGGATAGGCATCACTTCAACGCGAGCGTCTTCGTTGTGTGTATCAACAAAAGACATGACACAGTGTGTTGTACCTAAGTCGATACCAACACTGAATTTAGGTGTCTGTTGAGTTTCAACAGACGCTTCTTGAGAATGGTTTTCTTGGTTCATGTGTTCCATTACAGCTCAACCTCAGCTGGAGCGATCACAGAAGCATCGTAGTTCTCAGCAAGTTTAGGCAACGTCATTGATGTTGCTTTCCAGCCTTTGTGAACTAGCGTGCCGTTGAATGGCGCGCTGCCTGTTACGTTGCCAGTTAGGCGGATTTCTTGTGGGTTGAAGCCTTCTTCAACCGTAATGCGAGTTTCTTCGTCTTCGTTACGAACATGCGCTAGCGTCACGTAGTCGTTCAGTACTTTCTGACCGCCAGTGTGGATTACGCGAGCGGCTGCGCCTACTTCTTCATCAGAGAATGACGTTAGGTCTTCTTTTAGGAAGTCAATCAGGCGAGCTTCTTGTTGCATGATAGAAAGCAGCTGCATTGCAGAGTCCGTTGACGCGGTTGCAAGTTTTGATTCAACTTCCACCACTTTTTCAACGACTTTCTCTACTTCCACTACTTTTTCTACTTCAACGATCTTCTCAACTGGTTTCTCAACCTCGACGATTTTCTCGACTGGTTTTTCTACCACTTTCTCGACCACTTTTGATTTGCGCGACACTGCAACTAGAAGAAGCAAAACGCTCGATGCGGTTAGGCCAGCGTGAAGCATATCGAACGTTTGAGGAATTAGGTTCAAATCAATGTTCATGACGTTTTTTCTCTTTCTATTGATTTATTGGTGCTCAGTATTGGCTCATATTTGTTCACTAAAACGATCGTCTTTGCGATCTTGCACCAAGTTTAGACATTAAAATGATGACGGATGGTAGCATATTCAAGGCTTAAGGCTGTAATAATTCGTGACTATACCGTACGAACAGCGTGAAAAATCGACGATCAGACTCCCCAATATAGGTTGTTGCTTGATGTTTGTGCATTGCTAACGCAGTATTTCAATAGATCCCGAAGTTTAACTTACGGAAGTATCAAAAATTACGATATGACACAAAGCACCGCTCATAAGAGCTTTATAAAACGACATTCAGACTCTATTTTAGCTTTTTTGGCGACTTTATGTGTCACTGCTGGTGTAGTTGGTGCTGCTTATACAATGCAGCAACGGTATACACAGACGACGTTTGATACTTTAGCCGACCGACAAGCAGAATCACTTAAAGCAAACGTCGAGAATGATCTAAAGTTCATTGGTGCGGGCGCAAACTTTTTCCATTCGATTGAGCGAAGCTATTGGCCATCGTTTCCGATGTATGCAGAACAAGTGATTAACAGCTCGCGAAGTCTCATTGGACTTCAATGGATGCAAAGGGTCGAATTTGAAGATCTTGATGAACATATTTTAAAGACCCGTCAAAAATTTCCAAACTTCCAACCGTTTACCGTTCCTAAAGATGGTCCCAAAACCTACGGGTACATTTTTGAACACAATGAGCCAATTTTCATCGCGTCGGATATCTACCCAAGAACACCGGAAAACCTTTCTCTATTGGGTTTCTATTTTTCGCGCAAACGCTTCGATTTAATCTTGGATGATATTTCCGAAAATGGGCGAGCGAATGTCTCGGATAAAGTTCGCTTGCTGCAAGATGGTTATGACAAGTCCATACCTAAGACTGGGTTGCTGGTGTTCCATCCAGTGTTCGACTTCGAGAACAAATATTTATTAGGAGTAGTGACCGGTGTTATCCGAAGTACGGTTTACTTTGAGGATTTGATTACGAAAACCGCGACGGAGCTCGATATGTCGGTGCGCGTAGAAGATTTGGGATTCGACGCAGCAGATGACCCTGTTCTCTTTCAAAGTGCGAGCTGGGACAACATTCGAGGAACGGTTATAAGCCGGACCATTCAACTGCCTAACCGTGAATGGCGTATTGACTTTAAGCTTTCTGACGCAGTCTCAGCTTGGGAACGTTCTATTTTAGCGGGCACGACACTAGCCGGATTGGTAATCGCCTTTTTGATCAGTTGGATTGTGAATTTACAGTCTCGAGAAAAAGAGCGCTTAGCGGTCATGTTGGAGCTCAAAACCGTTGAATTAAAAAGAATGGCAGAGCGAGACCCTCTAACTCAACTACTGAATCGCCGAGCATTCAACGATCATTTGCTTAATCAGATAAACAAAGGTGTTAACTTCGCCTTGGTTGGTTTTGATATCGACCACTTCAAAGTGATTAATGACAAACACGGCCATTTAGGTGGAGATGAAGCGTTACAACATGTTACTAAGCTGGTCAGTGCTAATTTAAAACCGGGAGATAAGTTTTACCGAGCTGGTGGTGACGAGTTTTGTATTATTTCTAAAGTCATTGATAGAGCAGTGCTAGAAGCTTACCTAGAAAAATTACGGAGTGTTGTGGCAAGTACGGCTTTTGATTATGGTGATGCGTCAATCATCTGTACGTTGAGTATCGGTGCTGTTATCCATAAAGAAGAAGATCCTGAGAGCTTGTATCACAAAATGGATAGTCAACTCTATTTGAGTAAAAAAAACGGCCGTAATAATGTGTCGATCGGCGATTAAATGGGCGCACAAATTCGAGTTTTACGCCGTGTTACGATAGAATCGCACGCTTTAAATTTTTATGTTAGGAACCAAGGCAAACTATGAACCATAACCGTATTGTATGCTTCGATTTAGAAATGTGTTGCTGGAACGAAAATGGCGTCGGCAGCACGGGTGAAATTATCGAAGTGGGGTTAGCTGAAATAGATTTGTCTAAAGGTGAGATAGTCAAGCGTGCTCAATACTACGTGAAACCAGAACACGATGAAGTGTCTCTGTTTTGTGCCGAGTTAACGGGTATCACACCACGTAAGATTGAAAAGCAAGGTCGACCACTAGAAGAAGTGCTTAAGTCGATGCTGAAGAATTTTGGTGGCCGCAATAAGATTTATGCATCATGGGGACGTGATGACCTTATCTTGCTTGAAGAGTGCCAACAAAAAGGCATTGATGCGCCATTTACCGAGTTCATTAACTTAGCAACCTTGTACCGAATTCAAAATCGTCTTAAAGAAAAACGTATTGGACACAGAGCGGCGCAAGAAGCCAAAGGTATCGAGTGGGAAGGTCGTCAGCATTCCGGTTATGTGGATGCATACAACTTAGCTAAGCTTGCTTTGACCATGTTTTAGTTATTCGAACCTAGCTAGCTTGTAATTAAATCATCATCCAACCATTGTTGTTTTGTCATGCAGTCTGTTTAGTGTGGAAAGAGCTGAACACATACCTTGACCAGTATTTTAATAACAATGTCGTTGGCTTATTGAAAAACGCGCAGAGTGCGCGTTTTTTTATGGCTACAGAAGCGATATCTGTTGTCATTCTAGGGGTAGCTTAGAGTTAGCCAGCGACTTATATACTCATCTCGTCACTTTACTGAGACTGTAACTTCGCTCGAATGAACTCGCTGTGATCAACATAGAGTAGCTCTGCTGTTTTACGGATCACCGCGTCTTCTAGCGGGTCAATTTCGCCGTCTGCGTAAGCGACTTCCCACATGCTTTTGATTAAGTTGTAACGAGTTTCTTGAGTCAGTTCTCTTAGTTGAGAGGTAAAGTCGTACAGCGAAGCGGAATCTTTTATTTTCTGTTGCGCTTGCTCTAACAAAGTATTTGATTCTTCTTCATTTAACGAAAGCAGTTTCATCAATAAAGAGCGCTTTGTTTCTTGTTCTCTATCATCGACACTATGGTCTGCACCAGAAACTTCACAAAGCAAACACGCGATAGCCATGTTAGGGGAAAGTGTGTTGGTTTGGCTTAAATCAGAGCCATCAATGAGTTGTTTAAATAATGATGTGAGAGAATTAAACATAATGAACACCGAGCTATTGTTTATTTGGTTAACATGGTAATAAATACGGAAGATCTCAAGGTGCGATACCAAATTTAGCACGCCGTTGACATTTAAGCACGGCCACTTTCTCCCCAAAAAACCTAAACTCCTGAGTTAGTTCAAGGTGACTTGCCTCTTACAAAGGGCAAGTCATTTTGGGATTGATACTCAGCTTTCAGCACGTGTCGGTGGAAAATGAACTTCGTCACCATCACTCGTCAGAATACTAATTTGACTTGGTTTGCCTTCATCATCAAGACGTAGCTCACCAATGGCACTATGGTTAACCAAGCGATAAAAGTTGTGCGTACTTGGTGCGCGTTTGTAAATCTTGAGTCGTTTACGTTTTGTGAACCAGTTTAAAGGTGAGCGAGGGCTGTATAGCAGTCTATCTAGGCCATCACAAATATTGAGCAGTTGTGTAGGGAACTGATTTTTAATTCCACTACAGGTGATTTGATAGATATTCGGACTGTTTTTTCGATAGCGGAGCTTAATATCGTATGCAAAAGAGTAGTGTACGTCGCCAGAGAGAATAACAAAGTTAGTTGGTGTCTTTGTGTGTGTGAAAATACTAATAAGAGTATTCGCACTTCCGGGGTGAGCCATCCAGTTTTCAGCATCAACCATCAATGGTTTACCAAGCATGGTCACCACACGTTGTAGTGCTTCGATAAATTTCACACCAAACATTGGCGCGGCAGAAACAATAACAACTTTGTCTTGGTGCACGAGTTCTTGGTGGAACTCAATCATCGCTTCCCAGTCCATTAAGCCAGAAGGTTTGTTCATTTTAGACTCAGAACGCCAGCGTCTGGTTCGTGTATCTAGCACGACAACTTTTGGTGTCGTAGGAATGGTGTAGTGCCAATTCTCAAAGCGATATAAATATTGAATAAATGCATCTTGGGTTTGCGAGGTTCGCTCATCGATAAAGCGTTGAGCGAGGCTCATAAATTCATCATTGAATTTTTCTGGCGCATTTCCCCAACCTTGGCAAAGCCAGTAAGCAATCAAGCTATTACCGATAATGCGTTTTGCAAACGTGTTGCTGTATGCGGCTTGTTCCCAGCCTATGGTGAGATTCCAATCGTCGGTGACATCGTGATCATCAAAGATCATATAGGTTGGAATGTGAGCGAGTAAGCGTTGAACCTTGTCCAGACCTGCGACGAATTTATCAATTTGTTTTTTTTCTTCGCGCCATTGCTGCTGCCATTTCGGTTCAAGAACTTCTCCGCCGACAGTAAATTCGTTTTCTAATAAACGATCCGTTCGAACAAGCTTCCACAAGGTCGGAGACCAAACCAATAAGTACATTGCAAAGCACTCAGCAAAGCTTATTAGGTGATTCTCACACTCTTTGGCGCTGAATATTGGTGTCCCTCGGTGTGGAAAAAACTTACTTAGTAAACTGTCATCACTCACATAATGAGGCAACAATTTATCTCGACCATAATAGCAAGCAGGGTGTTGGTAGAGGTCATTGGTATTTTTTATCGGAGCTTGATCGAATTCTTCGCCTGGCAAACCCAATAAAGCTATGACTTGCTCAATGGCATCGAGAGTGGGGCCTGCAACATGGTCTGCATAGATTTGATCACCACTCATGATGAGCATATCTGGTCTTTCTTCAATGGATTGAGACGCGATTTTATGATCCGCAGCGACCAATGTATCATCACTGAAGTGATGGGGATTACGGCAAGAGCCATGTAAGAGATAATCCGCTTTTTCACTAACGAGGAACTCAATACCCAAGTTTGGCGTATTATCTCGCTCATAAGTCAGGTGAGGGAGCAGTTCCGTCACTAAGCCATATTGCGTTTTTATTTGATAGCGTAACGCTTGATGGGTTGGAAACTCGCCTTCTAATTTAAGTAAGCAACACCACGCATTGAGGCCGATTTGAAGCTGTTCTTTTTGTTCACTTAAAGGGGCTTGATAAAGGATGGAGGCATTTTCATCCGTAATTTGCACCATACCCTCCAAGCGTTGGGTGGTGACTAGCCAAATATTGATTTCAGTTGCGGTCACTTTACGTAGGATCGGACCTGCAACGACAAGAGGAAGTGAAGAAATTTCAGTCGTGTTCATCAATGCTGGCAAAACGGCTCCTTATGTGTCAGCTTCTTCTTCTAATATTTCGATAACTTGCGAGCTACTAAGTTCATGTCCCATAAGGAACAAACCAAGCATCGCATCGGCTTTTGACGCGTTATCACTGTCTTCATCCAAAATTTGCTGAAGCCGAGTTCTAATTAGGTCGATTTCGTGTTCGACGAAGCCACGCCCTTCTTCGTCACCTTGACCATCTTCTGGTGCATTATCAAAGTGCAAAAACAACATGTCACCATCGAGTTGAGTCCCTATCAACCTCTCTGGCAGCCATGCTTCTCCCATCACAATGTCTGTGTCTGCGGGTAAATGATTCAAGGTAGAGATGAGTTCTGATGCTTTCACTTTTTACTTCATTATGTTTGATTTAGAACTAAGCTAGAGTTTAAGCGCTTGTTGTAATGGTAAAATATTCGCAAACAAGCTCACCTAGTCGTGCAATATTAATATGATCTTGGGACTCAAACTGTCACGAGGATGACAACATTTGCCATTGTAACGGCTATCATCAGCAGAACATAAGCTTTTAATGGCAAATCATTGATGTTTGCCTGCTTCTCAACCAACATTTTTCGAACTCATGAAGAGATTAATTCTAACAACACTCGCTTTACCTTTAGCTGCGGCAGTTTCTTCTGCGCATGGTGCAGAAGAACAAACGTGGGGGATTGCTGCGATGTATCGCACAGCATCGATTCCGTTTTATACCGCCGATAATGACTCTACGGTGAGTACATTTGTACCAATGATGTTCTTTGAAAACGAACATGTGTATATCAATGGCATTGAAGGTGGCGCTTTTTTGCATAACGAGAGTGATTCCGACTGGCGCGCGAGCGCACTCATGCGATTGAGATTTGTCGATATTCCCATGTCGCTACAAAATGCTAATGAAGGGGACAGAGTCGATTTCGGTGGGCAAGTGCGTTATAGCATTAACGACACTTGGCGCGCAGAAGTAGAGTTGATGACGGACGACGAACTCCAGTTTCACTCTAATTACCGCCTTGCTGCCAATTATGTATTTGGTGATTGGGAATTAGAGCCATCGATTACGATTCGATACAAAGACGCTGATTTCAATAGTGAATATTATTCCTTTAAGGATATTACTGGCGAGAGAATTGGAGCTGGGCTTGACACCAATCTTGGTATTAAAGCGCGTTACCATGTAACTTCAAATTTGTATTTATTGGGTGAGACGAGTGTTACTCGCTTAGATGATAACGCCTACAACAGTCAGCTTGTAGAAGATCGATATCAGGGAGAAGTGTTTGTCGGTTTTGGCTTTTTCAACGATAAAAGCAAAGTTCCGAAACCGACACTGAGCAATAAAGCATATCTACGTATTGCGCATGGTTGGGCGACGCCTTCGAACATCGGTGAAATATTTAGCTTTGAGAGAGAAAAAGACCCATACGACAATCAACTTACTTCATTGTTTTATGGGCATCCATTAACGGATGAGCTGTTTGGTTTTCCCCTTGATATTTATTTAACGCCAGGGTTGGTTCATCACTGGTCGTCCAGTGTTCAGTCTGCGAGCACAGAATACGTCATGGCGATTAAGGCTTATTATACGGTTAATTGGCCTACGACTTGGCGATTTGGTGTAGCGGAAGGTGTGTCATACATTGATAGCATTACCTATATTGAAGGCACAGAAATGGAAGACAAGGGTTATACACCAAGCAAGTTGCTCAACTACCTAGATTTCTCGTTTGATGTCAATGTAGGCGATCTCTTCAACCAAAAGAGCTGGAACAATATGTGGGTGGGCTATTCATTGCATCACCGCTCGGCGATTTTTGAAAGCGCTTCCCAGTTTGGGCGAATTAAAGGTGGGAGCAACTACAATACTATTTATTTCCAGTTCGAGTTTTAGCGCATCGCGAGATGCATATAGGTCGGATTTGCAACTGACTTATTTATCGCCCATTATGAGTAATGATGAATAATACTATGCTGCTTTCAACGAGAAATTTCGTATATCGTGCCAGAGTTAAGGCTGTTTGTGATGCATCTGATGAATCGGATGGCATGAGCACCATGAGTATCGACTCCTCATTCAATCTTCAAATTGAAGCGATAAATTGTACCAACGCTGAATTTGCTAAACGCTTTTTTGCCATTCACGGAGAAGGGCATTTGGAGGGCGATGAATGGTTGGTGTTGTACGTCAACTCTCTTGACGTTAAGGCGGGAGACAATATAGAAATCCGTAGCGATGTCGCGTTTAATGCGATGATCGAGAATATGATAAGCGAAGCTGAGCGGTCTTTAGAAAAAGTCTACCTCGATGCAATACGCAACTTGGAGAAAGTGAATCGTTTTTGACGATGTAAGAGACCCTATAAATACGATCAAGGCATCAGGCTCCAAAAAGGGATTGGCGCGAACCGATCCCTTTTGTATTCTGGTTTATTCTAACTTACGCCATTGTTGCAAGTTGGCTTTGCGCTTCTGAAATGCCTTTTTCAGCCGCATCTTCACCCATGTTTAGCGCTTCTGCGTAAACAAATTCCACATCAGTGATTCCTACAAAACCCAGCACAGTGCGTAGGTATGGCGTAACGTTGTCAGTTGGTGAATCTTTATGAATACCACCACGAGTCGTTACTACAATCGCCTTTTTACCTTCAATCAAACCTTGAACGCCGTTTTCTGTGTATTTGAATGTCACGCCTGCACGAGCAATCAAATCAATCCAGTTTTTAAGCTGAGTCGGGATGGTGAAGTTGTACATTGGAGCGGCAATAACCAAAGTGTCTGCGGCCTTTACTTCTTCAATAAGGGTGTCAGACAAGTCGACCACCGCTTGCTGTTCTTGTGAAAGATCTTCCGTAGCGCGCAGTGCAGTCGCAACGGCGAAGTCCAAAACAGGTAGCGGGTTTGCAGCCAAATCACGAACAGTAAGCTTGTCTTGGTCTACATTTTTGATGAAGTCTTCAACCAATTTGTTTGATTGAGAGTAATCGCCAAGGATGCTTGATTTTAGAGCTAGTACACGAGACATAATGGTTATTCCTTAAATAAGTGCTTTCGACTATGGGAGCCATTATAAGCAACGTAAGTGAGTTCAAAAGCCTAGCGATTCGCTGAACATGTTCGAAAAAATTGAATGAGCTTTCGGTTATCTTGTTACAGATCTTGTGTGATACAATCCGCGCAGTTTTTGTAATGAAAAGAATAGGAAACGCTTTGACTTCGTCACAGCCCCCAAAAAAGAATCTAGCTGAAGAGCAAGCGACACCGTCAAATGGTGCGCAAAAAGCGACAGCGAAACAAGCTCAAACACCTCAGGCTCAAGTGAATAGCGCGGCATCTCTGCGTAAAGCGCTGAATCAGTGCATGATGCGCGACCGTTTCCGCTTGAGTAAACGTATTTCTGGTGCAAGCAAAATTAAGAAGGACGCAGCGCGTAATGCTGTGTTCGACGAAATCGCATTAGACATCGCAAAATCCATGATGGTTGCAGAGCAGCGCAGCAACTACAAACCAACGATTGAATACCCAGAAATCCTGCCTGTAAGCCAAAAACGCGACGATATTGCGAAAGCGATCGCAGAAAACCAAGTGGTTATCGTCGCGGGTGAAACCGGTTCTGGTAAAACCACTCAGCTACCAAAAATCTGTGCTGAGCTTGGTCGCGGTAAATTTGGTCTGATTGGCCATACTCAGCCTCGTCGTCTTGCAGCGCGTTCGGTTGCTAACCGTATTGCCGAAGAGATGGAAACCAAGCTTGGTGAGTTTGTTGGTTACAAGGTTCGATTCAACGATCAGATCTCTGAAAATACCCAAATCAAATTGATGACGGACGGTATCTTGTTGGCTGAAATTCAGCATGACCGTTTCTTGAATCAATACGACACCATCATTATCGATGAAGCGCACGAGCGCAGCCTCAACATCGATTTCATCTTGGGTTACTTGAAAGAGTTGCTGCCACGTCGTCCTGATTTGAAAGTGATCATCACGTCGGCAACCATCGACCCAGAACGCTTCTCAAAACACTTCAACAATGCACCAATCATTGAAGTATCGGGTCGTACTTACCCGGTAGAAACACGTTACCGCCCACTAAGCGGTGATGACGACAATGATCGTGACCAGCTTGAAGGCATCTTCGAAGCGGTAGATGAACTGTGCGATGAAGGTTTAGGTGACATCCTGATTTTCATGAACGGTGAACGTGAAATCCGTGATACCGCAGATGCATTGTCCAAACGTAATCTGAAGAGCACGGAAATTGTGCCGCTTTACGCGCGTTTGTCGGCAGGTGAGCAGAATAAGATTTTCCAACCTCACACTGGTCGCCGAATTGTACTGGCAACCAACGTAGCAGAAACCTCGCTAACCGTTCCGGGTATTAAATATGTTATCGACCCGGGCACGGCGCGTATCAGTCGATACAGTTACCGTACTAAGGTTCAGCGTCTTCCAATCGAGCCAGTTTCTCAGGCGAGTGCGAACCAGCGTAAAGGTCGTTGTGGTCGTGTGGAAGAGGGTATCTGTATTCGTCTGTACTCAGAGGAAGATTTTGAGTCACGCCCAGAGTTTACTGATCCTGAAATCCTGCGTACCAATCTAGCGTCGGTTATCTTGCAAATGACGGCACTTGGTTTGGGTGATATTCAAGCGTTTCCGTTTGTGGAAGCACCGGATAAACGTAACATCCAAGACGGCGTGCGTTTGCTGGAAGAGCTTGGTGCGATTAACTCTGAGGTAAAAGACCCGAAAAAGCGCCTGACTTCCATTGGTCGCCAATTAGCGCGTTTGCCAATCGATCCGCGCTTGGCGCGTATGGTATTGGAAGCGCCAAAATATGGTGCGCTTAAAGAAGTGATGATCATTGCAGCGGCCTTGTCGATTCAAGATCCACGCGAACGTCCTTCAGATAAACAACAATCGTCAGACGATAAACATCGTCGCTTCTTCCATGAAGAGTCGGACTTCCTGACATTTGTGAATTTGTGGGAATACATCCAAAAGCAGCAAAAAGCCTTGTCTAGCAATCAGTTCCGCAAACAGTGTAAGCAAGACTATTTGAACTACTTGCGCGTTCGCGAGTGGCAAGATGTGTACTTCCAAATTCATCAGTCGATGCGTGAGATGGAATTCAAGCTTAACGATGAGCCCGCTTCTTACCATGGCGTACACAGTGCCATTTTGGTTGGTTTGCTGTCGCACATCGGCATGAAAGACCAAGAAAAGAATGAATATCAAGGCGCGCGTAATGCTCGTTTCCATATCTTCCCTGCATCAGGTCTATTCAAGAAACAGCCTAAGTGGATCATGTCTGCTGAGTTGGTGGAAACCTCAAAACTTTGGGGTCGTATCATCGCAAAGATTCAGCCAGAATGGATTGAGCCGTTAGCTAAACACCTTATTAAACGCAGTTACAGCGAACCACATTGGTCGAAGAAACGCGCTGCGGTGATGGCGCACGAAAAAGTGATGCTTTACGGCGTACCAATCGTACCGAAACGCTTGGTCAACTACGGCAGTATCGATTCGACCGTAAGTCGCGAAATCTTCATTCGTAGTGCATTGGTTGAGGGTGAATGGGAAACCAAACACGCGTTCTTTAAGCAAAACCGTAAGCTTCTGCAAGAAGTGGAAGAGCTTGAGCATAAATCTCGTCGTCGAGACATCTTAGTGGATGATGATGAGCTGTTTGATTTCTATGACCAACGCGTTGGCACCGAAGTGGTTTCTGGTAAGCATTTCGATACGTGGTGGAAAAAGGCATCTAAAGAAAACCCGGAACTGCTGAACTTTGAAAAAGAGATGCTGTTCAAGGGTGATGCTAGCCATGTGACCGATTTGGATTACCCGAACTTCTGGCATCAAAATGGTTTGAAGCTCAAATTGAGTTACCAATTTGAACCAGGCGATGATAGTGACGGTGTCACAGTGCATTTGCCGTTGCCGATTTTAAACCAAGTTGAACCAGCGGGCTTTGATTGGCAAATCCCTGGTTTGCGCCATGAGCTTGTGGTCAGCTTGATTAAATCGTTGCCAAAGACAATTCGTAAGAACTTTGTGCCTGCGCCAAACTATGCCGATGCATTCTTAGCACGTGTCACGCCAATGGAAGCGCCGCTGCTAGATTCATTAGAGAAAGAGTTGCGACGCATGACGGGCGTAGAGGTACTGCGTGAAGACTGGAACTTGGAACAAGTACCTGAGCACTTGAAAGTCACGTTCCGTGCGGTTGATCATCGAAATCGTAAACTGAAGGAACATAAAGACCTTCATGAACTGAAAGAAAGTTTGAAAGACAAAGTTCAAGAAACGCTTTCCAAAGTTGCGGATGACGATATCGAACAGCAAGGTCTGCATACGTGGAGTTTTGGCGAATTGCCGAAAGTGTATCAACAAAAACGTGGCGGCTACGATGTAAAAGCGTATCCGGCACTTGTTGATAGCAAAGACAGCGTTGAAATCAAACTCTACGAAACAGAGTACGAGCAGATAACGGCAATGCGTGCTGGTCAGCGTCGCCTAATTTTATTGAACGTACCGTCGCCAATTAAATATTTGCACGCCAACTTACCGAACAAATCGAAGCTGGGTCTGTACTTTAATCCATACGGCAAAGTGCTTGATCTGATAGATGACTGCATTGCCTGTGGTGTCGATAAGCTTATTGAAGAGCAGGGTGGTTTAGTTTGGGAGCCAGAGAAGTTCGAAGCGTTGAAAGAACACGTTCGTGCTGAATTGGGTGACACCGTTGTAGAGATTGCTCAACAGGTTGAGACTATTCTGACCACGGCGTTTAGCATCAATAAGAAGCTAAAAGGCAAGATCGACTTCACAATGGCGTTTGCTCTGTCCGATATCAAAGCACAAATTGAAGGCTTGATCTTCAAAGGCTTTGCAACGGAATGTGGCTGGAAGCGCTTGCCGGATATTCTTCGCTACATGCGCGCGATAGAGCGCCGTATGGAGAAGTTGCCAATCGATCCAAACAAAGATCGTTTACATATGCTGAAGATTGAATCTGTGACTCAAGACTATAAAGAGTTGCTGAACAAGATCCCGAAAGGTGTGGCCATTCCTGAAAATGTAAAAGAAGTGCGTTGGATGATTGAAGAACTTCGCGTGAGTTACTTTGCTCAACAATTAGGCACTCCTTATCCTGTTTCTGATAAACGAGTCAAAAACGCGATTGATGCTTGCTAATCAACCAGTAAAATAGTGTCAGATTTGTAATTATCGCTTAAGAAGTTGCTGGTACACTAATTGCTAGTAACTCAATAAGCATTATTTTTTAGTTCTGGGAGGCAATAGTTCGCCTCCCTTTATTTGTAGTACCAACGACTGAGTTATGCAGACGTGGGAATAATAAAGAGTAAAGGTAGATGATGAAAAAAACTCTATTAGCAGTGGCGCTACTTGGCGCATCTTCTGCGGCAATGGCGGATTCTTGGATTTACGGTGGTGCAACAGTAGGTCAGTCTGACTACAAAGGTGAGACGGACACATCATACTCTGTTCACGTTGGTACAGGCATTCTACCTATCATTGGTGTTGAAGCTGGTGTAACACAACACGGTGAGTTCAACGTAAATGGTCAAGACACTAAGCTAACCTCTTACTACGCAGCACTTAAGCCAAGCATCGACTTCGGTCCGTTACACGTGTACGCAAAAGGTGGTTTCCATCAGTGGGACAAAAAAGTGAAAGGCGGCAAAGACGATGACGATTTGGACCTAATGTACGGTGTGGGTGCTGAGTACTTCATTTTTGGCCCAATGTCTGTTGGTGCTAGCTACATGAACTACACTGCTGGTAAAGACGATATCAGCACGTTCTCTGTTAACGCAACACTACATTTCCTATAAGCGTCAAGCTTTCTAACACCATATGAAACACACCGGCTTTATGTCGGTGTTTTTTTGTCTGGAAGTCACAAAACAAAAGTTGAACATAAATTATTCACTTTTAGAGTCTTAAAATGCCTATGCTTTCCAATATATAGTGGCGATTAAATGCGCATATTTGCGTAATGTTTCGCTTAGGAATCGATCAGGAAGGGATAGTATGAAAAAAACACTCTCGTTATTCGCTCTAACGTTGTGCTCAACGTCAGCAATGGCTGACTCTTGGATTTACGCTGGTGGTCAAATTGGTCAGTCCGATATCGACAGCGAAAATGATACAACTTATGGTATTCATGTCGGTACTGGTATTTTGCCATTCATTGGCATTGAAGCAGGCTACTTTAACCACGGCAAAGTGGATTTATCTTTGAGTGGCAGCAGGGGTAGTGCTGATTTTGATTCATTCTATTTAGCGGCGAAACCTAGTATCGACTTCGGCCCGTTACACGTTTACGCAAAAGGCGGCATCAATGCATTCAACGTTGATTATGACGGCGGACTGAGAAACTTAGACAAAGATGATGGCGTCTCTTATATGTATGGTGTTGGTGCCGAATACTTCTTGCTTGACAATGTGTCTGTGGGCGCGAGTTATCAAGCGTTTGGCGTGGATATTGAAGGCGATAGCGATACCGTTAGCAGCGTAACAGGGAACATCACCTTCCATTTCTTATAACGCTCGCTGGATGAAAGGTTTGCTGATTTGGTTTCGTCGTTAATTGTGAAACCAAATCAGCGCAGGTCTTCTCTATTTGCGCAGTGACTGGCTATGAACTTAAGTATTTCTTGTGTCTTTTCTAGTCTACAACCTACGACAAAATCAATCGTTAGACCTCATAATTTTTGTGTTGATATTATTTCCCCTTCATCTGTCTTGAATTGAGCTTAAAATGCAATAAATCACGACTTTTTGCAAAAATATGTGATTGCTGCTAAAATTCGTCCCGCTTTAAAACTTTAGAGTTCAAATTAATGGAGGGCGGTATTGGAGTTCTTCTCACCTGAGGGGCGTTTCAAATTCACGTTAAATTTGTATTTATGGATAATGCATTTAAAAAATATAGTATTGATACAACCGATTATCAGGTTGGACAGGATAACGTTCAAAAGTGGGGATTCGATATACATAACCCGGTTTTTGGCATTAGTGCGGGGCTCGTTGTTTTCTGCCTGATTTCACTTCTTCTTGTTGAGCCAACCACTGCTCGTGACGTATTAAACGGTCTAAAAAACGGAATTATCGAACAGTTTGATGCGTTCTTTATGTGGTCGACAAACTTCTTCTTATTGTTCGCCGTTGCTCTTCTTTTTTCTCCGCTAGGTAAAATCCGCTTAGGAGGCAAAGAAGCAACGCCGGATCACTCAACCGTTTCTTGGTTGTCGATGCTTTTCGCCGCGGGTATGGGTATTGGTCTTCTGTTCTGGAGTGTGGCTGAGCCGACCGCGTATTTCACTGATTGGTGGGGAATGCCACTTAACGCAGTACCATACACCGAAGAAGCAAAATCCCTCGCGATGGGTGCCACTATGTTCCACTGGGGTGTACATGGTTGGAGTATTTACGCACTCGTTGCACTAGCATTAGCGTTTTTTGCCTTTAACAAAGGTTTACCACTTTCATTGCGCGCGGCGTTCTATCCAATTTTTGGTGACCGTGCATGGGGTTGGTTAGGTCACGTTATTGATATCCTTGCCGTTTTGTCGACGCTATTTGGTCTTGCAACGTCGCTAGGTCTAGGTGCTCAGCAGGCGACCAGTGGTATTAACCATGTCTTTGGTCTAGAAGGCGGCATTGGTACACAAATGATTGTGATCACCTTCGTTACCTTTATCGCGGTGCTATCAGTGATTCGTGGTATTGATGGTGGTGTTAAGCTACTGAGTAACGTCAATATGGTGGTTGCGTTTGCGCTGCTTATTTTCATTACCTTCATCACGTTTGATACGGCGTGGAGCTCGCTACGCGACACAACAATGGCTTACATTGAAAATATTATTCCATTGAGTAACCCTCACGGTCGTGAAGATGAAACTTGGATGCACGGCTGGACGGTATTCTACTGGGCTTGGTGGGTATCTTGGTCACCGTTTGTTGGTATGTTTATCGCGCGTGTGTCTAAAGGTCGTACGGTTCGAGAATTCTTATTCGCAGTCATCGTTATTCCTACAGTTGTTACTTTGATTTGGATGTCTGTGTTTGGTGGTATCGCGCTTGACCAAGTGGTGAATAAAGTTGGTGAGCTAGGTGCAAATGGCCTAACTGATATTTCATTGACTCTGTTCCATGTTTACGATGCGCTTCCGTATAGCTCAGTGATTTCAATGCTTTCTATCGTGCTGATTCTGGTATTCTTTATTACATCGTCAGACTCTGGCTCGCTGGTTATCGATAGTATTACCGCCGGTGGTAAGATTGATGCACCAGTACCGCAACGCATTTTCTGGGCGTGTATTGAAGGCGCAATTGCAGCCGTAATGCTGTGGGTTGGTGGTAAAGAAGCCTTGCAAGCATTGCAATCAGGCGTTGTTGCAACAGGGTTACCGTTTACTTTTGTTCTGCTGTTGATGTGCGTAAGTTTGGTGAAAGGGTTAAGAACAGAACTGCCAGCTTACAAATAAATACAACACGATCCATGATTGAGTTTAAATGCCGAGCCTAATGTGCTCGGCATTTTTTATTTCTACTTTTCTTTTCCAATAATTTCGTTACAGTTTAGGCTTATTCCCACCTCATTAAACTGTATTATGTCACTGGCTAAACTCATTCTTATTCGTGGACTTCCGGGTTCAGGTAAAACAACCTTAGCAAAACAATTGGCAATAGATCTTGGTGCTAAGCATTTTGAAGCTGACATGTATTTTGAAAATGATGAAGGTGATTATCACTTTGAACCAGTTCAATTACCTCAAGCGCATGAGTGGTGTTTTCAGCAAACTAGAAAGTGGTTGAACAAAGGGAGAGTCGTGATTGTGAGCAATACGTTTGTTCGACATTGGGAGATGAAGCGTTACATGGACTACTGCATGAAGAAGCGCATCAAGGTGGAAATTAAAGTGTGCCACGGAGCGTATCAAAGCATTCATGATGTGCCACCAGCGACGATAGAAAAGATGCGACGCCAGTGGCAAGAGTGACCGTTACCAGAACCGGAAGTTATTGACCTCGTCCGTCAATCATCACAACGAATGTTTTGCTCATGATTGAAAGGTCCATTGAAATCCAAGAGTAAAACGAACCTAAGCTTAGTGCGTAACTGTGGTCAAACCCAACTTTGCGTCTTACATCTTCAATGCATGCATCATAGCCTTGGTTAACCTGAGCTAAGCCTGTGATACCCGGTAACACGCCATATGTGCGCTCTACAAAATAGGGGATTTCATCTTCTAATTTCTGGTAGAAAGCTGGGCGTTCTGGGCGCGGCCCAATCATCGACATTTCACCTCTCAACACATTAAACAGTTGAGGTAGTTCATCTAAACGCGTTTTGCGTAAAAAGCGTCCTACTGGCGTGATGCGGGGATCATTTTCAGTTGCCCATACTGCGCCAGAGCGTTGCTCTGCATCAATATACATGGTGCGAAACTTCATGATTTGAAAAAGATCCATTTTTTCTGGTGTGCAGCGTCCTACTCGCAATTGGCGATAAATCACAGGGCCTTTCGATGTGGTTTTGATCGCTAGCGCGATAAATGGGAATAGTGGTGCAGTGACGACCAAAATAAGCATTGCAACCAGTACATCAAACGTTCTTTTTGCGTGGCATACATTTGAATCGTAGCGTGAGTTTTTCATGATGCTTTCCTTATTGGTTGACGCGTTTCCAACGTCCATTTTCCATTCCGAGTAAATATTTCATACCGCCGATAAAGTTGGCGAGATGACCAATGACGATGTAACTAATCAGCTTAAAAGGTTTAATTGTGTTAAGTGCTGGCATCAAGTAAGTGATAAGCGCGATGCTGTAAATGCCAACTTGTGCGAACAGCATTACTTGAAACAGTGGATTGTGTGCCAGTAGTAGTGAGCAAATAAAGCAAACAATCATCAAATAGGGTGTTGCTAAGCGCAGAACCTTTCCCGATAGAAATGCAAAGGCAGTGCCACGATAACGAGGTAGCAGTAATTGCTTTAATTGCATGATCTGCTGCATGTTACCCGCTGAAATTCTTAGGCGCCGCTTGAAATCTGCGTTGTCTGAGCTCTGTTCTAGTTCAAGAGCCAGCATGTTTGGCTCGTAAATAGCGCTATAGCCTCGCAAAACGATTCTCATAGGGAGAATAAAATCGTCATTAATGGTGCTGACTTCCAGTGGTTCAAATAAGTGGGTTCTGAAAGTGTAAAACGCACCGTGGGAACCAATCGTTGAACCTAACAAGGATTCTTGATGCTTTACTCGAGACTGGTATCGCCAATACGCCGCTTCACCTTGGTTATCAGTACTCATTATTTGATATGTTGCGTTAACCACTCCTACGTTCTCATTTTGATAATGCTGACTAGCTAGCAACAGAGAATCGCAAGAAATCAATGCCGACGTGTCACTCAGTGCGGTAATGTCCGAGCTAACATGACGCATTTCTTCGTTTAGTAGGGCAACTTTACCGCGATTGATTTGGTGATCATTAATAATGAACAGAGTATCAGAGCAGATTGCTTCTTGAATTGTCGCTTGAGCAATCTCGGCTGTGTTATCTGTGCAGCCATCACATGCGATCACTACTCTTAACTTATCCCTTGGGTAATCTAGGCTCGCAAGGTTACGGATCTTCTCTGCTATCCATTGTTCTTCATTGTAGGCGGGCACGATGACAGTAATAGAGGGTAGCTGGCTGTCTGTTTTGGAGGCTTTGTAAGCTCGCTTTACAAATGGTGCTTTGGTTTCGTCTTGCTGTTTTAAAGGAAGCCACTTAAGGAGCAGTGGATACCCAACGTGATGATAGACAATCAAAAACGCGGATAAACCAAACCCTATAATCCAAAGTAAATCATTCATAGCTAGCCTCCTTGGCCAAACGTGAGTAGCGACTCACCATGTCTCTGATATCAAAGTGTTTGAGAATAAAAGTTCGAGGAGAATGGCGTGATGATTCCAGTTGCTGTGATAACGCTTCGGCCAACGAAAACACGCGATTTGCTTCAACCAGTGTGCTGTTGTTCGGACAGAGCGTCTCTTTCACGCCGCCAACATCCGTCGCGACGCAAGGAATGTCACATGCTTGAGCCTCGAGGGTTGAGAGAGGAAAGCCCTCTTTAAGTGATGGTAAGCAAAACAAATCTAGGCTTTGGTAAAAGCTGGGCATATCGTCCACCAAACCTAAAAAGGTTACTCGATCTTCAAGTTTTAACGTTCTAACTTGTGCTTCCAATTTAGCTCGCTGAGAACCATCTCCAGCAATGGCTAGGTGTGTGTTTGGCGCAAGATGAGAAAAGGCTTCGATAAGCACTTTATGGCCTTTAACTGCTTCTAAACGTCCAGCAACGCCAATCACGGTTTTGTTGGCTGGAAGCCCAAACAAGTTTCTCTTGGTTGCTTGGTTACCGCTTTGAAATTTCTGGCAATCGATCCCATTATGTATGGTGCAGACTTTGCGGTAATTCAGTTTTGTCTGGATTTGTTCGGCGACAAAGTTAGCATCGGCAACTACTTGCGGGCGAATCATCGTTAGCAAAAGGGACTGCAGTCGAGCTGATTTTTTGTTATTAAGGTGCCATGCGTCGTGTTCGGTATGAATAACTACAGGTACGTGCGCTAAACGTGCCGCAATCCCACCATATAAGAGTGGTCCGATATGGTGAGTGTGGACCACATCAGGCTTAAGTCCTTTGAGCATGGAAGTCAGCGTACTGATGGTTTTTCCGCTGAATCCAGGTTTCTTATTAAGAAAGTGCAGTTGGCCTTGGTAGGACAATAGTTTTTGCCAGCCTTGTAGTGCACGTTCTTTGCTTCCTTCTAAGCTCACGACAAAAACGGAATGGTTGGGCTGCGCAAAACGAAGCATTTCTAGTACGAGCGTTTCTAAACCACCAGGAGCTAAGTGTTGCACGACGTGTAATATCACTTTTTTGCTGTGCTTAGTGTTATTGTGTTTTTGTCTGAATTCCATTTTCAAACCCTCGTTGAGTTCTTTGTTTATTTAGGAATTGCAGACTGCGTGCCAAAAAATTAATCATTTAAAAACAATAAGTTAATATTGATGTTTGTGAGGCTTTATGTTTATTCTCAATTTGAGATTCATATTAGTGGACATGCTATGAGGCTGTATAAGGCAGTAGTAAAAGAAAAGCACTCGCCGACCGAGTGCTTGTAAATGAGTTCTTATGGCGGTTAGTTTCCGTACACTACGTTAGGTAAAGTGGTGATGACAGGAACACCAAGGTGTTTTTCTAATGCTCTTTTAGAGCGGATAGAGTTATCGGCTAACTCTAGTATCGTCGCTAATCCAATGCCTAAACCAGCGCCACCAATAAATCCTAAAATGACAAATACAAAACTAGGTAAGTTAGTTGGAATCGTTGGCGTGAACGGTTCATCAATGATTTTTACGCGCTTATTCTCTTCAAACTCTCCCAAAGAACCCGTTAGTTGGGCCATCTCATAGCGTTCGACGAGTTCATCATACATTTCTCTCTTCACTGCGACGTCACGAGCTAAGCGGTTGATTTCTGTTGCTGTGCTCCCAAATTGGTGCGCATTTCGCTCTAATTCTTGGATCATGTCTCGCAAGCTGTTGGTTTCTTCCGTAAGTGCTTCAAAACGTCCGCGCATCATTTGTAATTGATGTAGTTGGGAGACAAGTAGAGGCTGTGCTTCGCCAAGACTGTTTACTGTGGTATTGCTCGCGATATCCCATAGTTGAGCACTGTTTAGTTCTGGTTGTTTAGAGTTCAAGAGTACCGAGCGTTCCTGCTCCAACCGGTTTAATTCTCGCAACTTACCTTGCACCAAACTATGCGCCTCTGTGTATTTAGCGCGAAGCAGGGTAAGTTCACTACGAATGTCGATGATTTGCTCTTCCAGTTTACCGATAACCGGGTTCGTTTTGGATAGTTGTTGATCCAAACTGCCTAGACTTCGTGAAACACCAGCAAGCTCCGCCTCCTTTTCGGCTAGCGTTTGTTTGAGGCTAGCAAGGCGAGTAAGGCTTTGAGCTTGCATTTCGGGCGTCGCGTCTGAGTAAGTATTTTTATATTCTGCAAAGGCTTGCTCTGCCTTGTCTAGTTCTTCCCTGCGTTTGTTGATGTGGATAGTCAAAAAATGGCTCGAATCTTTAATCGAAGAACGCTCAGGAGCCAAAAGCTGTTCGACAAAATGCTCTCTGACAGAGAGCAGCATCGACTCCATTCCTTCTGATTTACCACTTTGCAATTGAATTTGAATGAAGTCTTTACCGAGTGGCTGAACAGACAGGCGCGACGCAAGATCTTTTATGATGAACTCTTGCTCTTTTGCACTCATCTCGTCATTGATCAGCGATTGTTCTTTTGCGACAGAATACAAAACGTGTCGGCTTTTTAGCAGAGTACTGAGTGCGCTCAATCGGTCTTTAAGCATTGTTGAGACGGCAAGGTCTTGAAGGAACGGGTTCATTTTCGCTGTCTCTTGAATAAGCATGCTGGTATGAGCAACATAAGTCGTCGGAACCAGCTTACTTACGATGAAACCCAGCACCGGTAAGACAAGCATTGGTATAACGATCATGTAACGACGTCGCCAAGCGCCATGTAGTAATACACTAAGGTTCTCTCTTAAATCGTTCATAGCGCCCTCACTAATTTATCAACTTGGTTGGCTCTTGCTTCCCAGCTTTGCTGTTGAACAAATGACTTTGAATCTGTCGGTGGCGGTAGGAGGTGATCGAGACTGGCACGCACGTCTTCGACATCTTGAACCACATGAAGCATATGTTTGTAGGGCATTAATGCAGGAAACGGTGTGCTGATAACAGGGGTTCCTGTTGCCAAGTACTCAAGAAGTTTAAGCGGATTACATGCCTTGATTTGAGCGTTATCAACAAAGGGCAACCAACTGGCATCCCAGTGTTGAGAGTAGCTTGGCAAAGTGTGATGAGCTCTTGGGCCGAGATAGTAAACGTTACTTCTTTGAGGTAGCGGATTGTCACTGAGTTCGTTGGGGCCGATGAAAACCAGATCCCAGTCGGGTGCTTGGTCTGCGACTTGGGCAATTAAGTCGTAATCTAACCATTCAGACAAACTACCATAAAAGCCCAGCACTTTGCGGCAGTTGTCAGGCAAGTCTTTGGCCTTCGGTGCTGGCTCAGAAAACAGACTAAAGTCGACACCGTGAGGCAAAGTGACGGTTTTACCAGATGGAAATTTGGTGGAGAGTGTTTCGCTTGCCGTAAAGATAACGCTGGCCGCATTAACAAGAGTACGTTCGTGCTTGGCCACCGTGTCGTGGTCAACACCAGCTAAAGCGCTAAAGTCATCGCCACAATAGTAAATCAGTCCACGTGGGTTCATTTCTGCACAAAGATCGGCAGCAGTCGGGAGCGACGTCCAAAATACAGGCTTATCAAAACCAAGAGCTTGTAATTGTTTATTGAGTTGGTGTTTCATCATCTTAGCGGCCACTTTTCTTGCTAATGCAGAGCTAGGGGCAGGAATGGTGAGCAAGTTGATGATGTGAATGTTTGGGCTTGTTTCAGAGTCCAATGTTGGCTTGTGTGAGCCTACGTTATGAAATACACGAGTGAGTTTGTTTAACGCACGCTGTATGTCTTTAGAATCCAGCTTAGGTTGACGAAGGCCAATGGAGTTAACCCAAAGGATGCGATGGTTCGCTGCTAGTCGCTTGACAATATGCTGAGTGGAAGAGGGTAACCCACCAAAATCTTCTCCAAATACTACGATGTCCGTCATGTGGCTCTCCTTGAGTCTTGGTTATTTGATTACTAATTAAGTGAGTAATCACAATGCGTGCCAAGGAATTAGCCATTTTAAAACAGTGAGTTATGGTTTTTGTTTATGTTTGAAACTAGGATTTCTCATTTTGACAGTCACTTTGAACAATTCGGCTAACGACAACTGTTAACGCCGCTAGAATGTAAATTGGCCAAGTGAAACCTTGAGTCAGAAACGTGCCTGATACGATGGTCCCGATAAGCCCACTTAACACGGCGTTTGCTCCTACAGAGAGGGTGTAATCTGATTTTGGTGTCAGCAATGAGATGGAATGCAAAGAGGTGCGGATCAATGACACAATTAAAGTAATGAACACCGCGAGCCCGACAAAACCCGTTTCTGCTAACACGCCAAACCAAGTACTATGGACGGCGTGGTTGATACCATCCCAGTGTGGGCTGTAGAAATAGTAATTAAAATAGAAGTTATCTAGACCTACGCCAGTCAACGGATGATGCAGCGCCATTTTAAATGCCGCTTCCCACGCATAAAGTCGCCCCATCGCAGAGGCATCTATACCATCCTCAGCGGCTCCCCCCGATTCTCGTCCTGAAATACCAGCGAATGCGTAGAGTACGATCGCTGCGATGGCGCCTAGTACCAAGACTAATGTTTTGCTTTTGATGTGTTTAAAAGCAAAGTAGGCAAATACAGACAGTGAACCTAGTAACCCACCGCGGCTCTGCGTCTCAATGATCGCAAAGAACAAAACCAAACAGGTGATAAGGGCAAAGAGCCTGAGATGCTTGGGGGAATGCTTCTCCATCAATTGACTAACGGTAAAGGCAAGGGGAAACATCAGCACTAGTGCCAAATCGTTAGGATCGCCAAGTACTGAACCTATGGATCGTCCTATTGACACGCGCGTCCCTTCAACCAAATCAATGCCATTCGCAGCGTTTTGTAATGCCACTAAGCCAATCAATAATCCGGCGAAAATAATTGCTTTTGACATCTGTGCGAGCTGTGAAGGTTTAGTAATAAGCCAGGTGATGGCCAACGTCATAATGATGATTTTCCAATAGGTGTTTTTGAACACCGTTATTGCGATATCACGACTGGAAGCGAATATGATTCCGATGATCACCAGACCCCAAAATATACACAGCCACTTTAATGAAGGGTGCCAAAAAGCTGTAATCTGGCGGCTTATAAGAAGGTGAAAAGCGAGTGCGGCGAGTGCCCCCAATGATAACAGTAATGGGATCTTGAAGTTATAGATAACAGGAAAGGCTTCGTGAATACGAAAGAATGAAAAAATAACGAACAGTGTGACAAGCCAAAACGTTTGATTGAGAACAAACAGTAACGCGAGTGGTGCGAAACACAACGCAACAATCAAAATGGGATGAGGCATAACAATCCAAAGCAGGCCGATACCGACAGTGATCGTCAGTGCTGCGATGGACTGTTTTGTTCTCACCTTGGTTTCATTCATAACGAGTATCTCTTCACCTGTCCACGCCGTTTCACTATGTATCGAGTGAGAGCATTGAGCGTCTCTTTACTCATGTAGCGAGTGGCTATCCCTGCCAGCAAACTGCATGTCAAAATGCAAATTGCGATGGCGATGCCTATTGATTGTGAAGAGTGAAGCAGGAACAGTGCCACACCGGATATAATCTGTAATAAAACCATCAGACTTAGGTGGAAAGGCAACGTCATACATTGTTGGCCTACTACATAAGTCAGGCCCAACTTACACAGTTGTGCGTAATAAAGCGCAATGAATACGCCATAAATGCCCAGAGAAGATAAGCCAAACAGCAAAGCAATCGCAACGCACGCAGAGACGACATTTATACCCAGTAGCCAGCGAGTACGACGCTTGTACAAAATGGAGATGTTAATCAGCTCGCTCCATTCTTTTAACATGGCGATAGGTAGCAAGAATAAGCTGAATAGTACCGCGTCATGATAGGTTTCTGGCAGTAAGTGGGTGATCATCACCATTGCTAATGTGCCGACCACTACACTCAAACCTGTAATGTAAATCATACCTAAGTGTGTGATGCGCACTGCTTCAGTGTTCTTGCGCCCTTCTAAGTAGTTAAATCGACGTGGCATCCACCACATGCCAAACGGCTGCACTAAAATACACATGCCCACTGCAAATTTTACCGCTATCGCGTAAATCCCTAACGTCGCAAGAGAAGTGTTGGCACCAATGAACCAGCGTTCAGCGCCATTGAGACAAAATGCTACTAAACCGGCCATCATCATTGGTAGGCAGTAGTTTAGGTATTGTTTTGCCAATGTCAGTTTAGGAAGGGTGACATTGTAACGGTTAACGATGTGCAGCCAAGCAAATTGAGTAATAGCAGCCAACAAGCCACCCCACAAAACAGAAATAACATGGGGATGAACAGACAGCGCCGCGACGATAAAAATGACCTGAAAAATGGTGGTAGTGACCATGACGTTAAGCAGTGTTCTTGCTTTGTCGTCTTGTGTTCTTAACCAGGCAGTGCCGATTGCAATACTGCCTTCTAGAACGATGGCAAACATAACAATAGCAAATTCGACTCGCGTAAAAGGCGCGGGAATGGGGGCGATTAAAATGGTAGTGAGCAAGCTAAGAGCGACGACGCCAGCGATGAGTAAAGCAAGTGAGTACAGCTGGTTTAGTAGGCTTGTGCGCGTATTTTGATCCTTTTCAACGCCGACGAATCGATAAAGCGCTTCATGCAAAGCGAAACTGACAAACAAGGTCGTAACAACACCAAAGGTTGTTAGAAGCTCAAGCTTGCCCATTTGTTCTGGTGAGAGAAAGTGGGGCAATACAGGCAGCATGATTAGGCTGATGCTTTTATTGATCACTAAGGCGATAGCAAATAGCGTCATGTTGGTCATTGCTTTAGACATGATCATATCCTTTGATGTCTCGCGGTGTCTTGAGTGTGCAATCATTGTTGGTAGCAATTTCGGCAGCAAGGTGCTGGGCGATTGGCAAATAACAACGTTCGGCTGTGTATAGTTGAGAAACATTGAGTGCTTCGATACCCATCGTTACTTTCATCCACGGCGATTCATTCAAAAGGCGAATTGCGTTGTGTAACGAAGCCACATTGTTAGGCGTGTATTTAATACAATTTCGGCCGTGAGTTAACACGCGGTCCCAATAACTATCATCATGTGGAATGACGACACACATACCTGCAGCGAGCGCTTCCAAAATAGATAACCCAAAAGGTTCGTTGAGACTGGTGGAAATAAACACACCACACTGTGAACGCAATTCATCTAAGTTGTTTGGGCACTCATGCCATTCAACACCTTGTGTGTTGAAGTCCGGTGTTGAATATTCCACACCTGCCACGTTAGGTTTGATGTAACACACGGTGGATTTGATCTTTTTCGACTCATCAAGTGTTAAAGCATCAAGCAAAAGATCGATGTTCTTCCATTTTAGTAAGCTAGCTGCCCAGAAAACGCGGCTTGAAATCGGATTCGCTTGTTTTGGCCAGCGATCTTTCGATAATCCATTAACAAACGTAGATGTATTCAAACCACACCAATAGCGTTCGGTGGCTGGCTTCTCTGTTTTGAGGTAGGCCTGTAATGCTTCTACCATTGATTCGCGGGTGTTTGCCAAGTAGTAAATTGCCGATGCTTTTACTAAGCAGTAGCCAGCAGATCTCGATCGTCCAATAGGGCCATGAACCATCTGTACCACAGGCTTTTTGCTAATTAATCGTAGTAAGTACAAAGGCATATCATTACTTGGGCAAGATAGGCCCAAAAAGCTATCTATTTTTGGCAGCTTCATGCACGCGTAGAGAAGTTGGAGAAAGTAGTAAGCGTTCATCAACCAGTAGGTCAGTCCATGAGTCGAGTTAAATGGTGATGGTTTTATTTTTATAACTTGCACACGCGGTGTATCACTAAGCAGTGACGCCCAATGCTCTGGATTTGTAGTGAGTAGATAACCAATCACGTTCAGCTTATCGCACTGCTTAAGGAGCTCTGCATTCGCGATTTTGGATCCACCTTGCATTGGGATGGCGTCGAACATCAATACACGTTTCATGACCGGGCTCCTCAATTGATGCTCAACCAGCGTGAAAGCGGCTTCATGCAGTGAGTCATTGGCATTGGTGTAATGGCGTTGTTATTAAGTTCACCTTCGTAAATACGTTCAATAGCGTTGATAGATGCAGTCGTCGTTAAGTGCTGGCTAGCATGTAGGTAAGCGTTTTCCGCCAGCTTGTTTCTTAATGCCGCGTCTTGCATGACTTGTTGAATCGCGTTTAACAGGCTCGCCATTCCACTGTTCTGGTACAGCAATGCAGAGTGATTATGCTCGAACAACTCAGGAATGCCTCCTGTTTTAGGAGCCACGATAGGCAGTTGAGCTAAAGCCGCTTCTCCGAGCACGAGACCAAAGGCCTCTTCATAGGCGCCGCTAATAAAAGCGTCTGCATTACCACACATCCACGCTCCGGCATTGTGTTGTTCTCCGACAAAGTGCACTCGTTCTTGGATACCAAGATCCGATGCAAGCTGTTGCAATGCTTCTCTTTCTTCGCCGTCACCAACAATAACAAGGTGAGGGTTGTTGTGATGGTAGTTGTGCATGCGCATTGCGCGAATAAGGCGGTCGAACCCTTTGCGCTTAATCAGCGAACCCACCGACAGAAAGGTAAAGGCCTGTGATGGGATTCCGAGGCGAACTTTAATGTCTATGGGTGTATCCACGCCTTGAAGTGACACGCCGTTGTGTACGACATGAAGTTGGTTTTGTGGGTAGCCGTCCTGAAGAATTTCGCGTCCAACATCTTTGCTAACGCAAATCAATTTTGGAGAGAGGTGAAGTCCGAGAGAGAAGCGATCGCGCAATGTATAATGGCAATGAAGTTGCGTGACAAGTGGTATATGATTCATGCGAGCAGCCAAACACATCCATTGACAAGGGCCGCCGCTATTGACGTGTACCAAGTCGATGTTGTGCTTTTCGATCAATGCTGAGCCTTGTTTGATAAGGCTATTCCACCCGCTAATATCCCAGCGCGGAGCGCTCCAACCACCCACCAAATTGAAGGCTGAATGTTCCGCTTCAATTCCGAGCGATTGGCACTTATCGATTAATGGTTGGCAGTTGGACCATACGAATGGCTCAAACTTATCGCGGTCGATTCCTGAAATGAGATCCAGAAGCACCACTTCACTGCCGCGAATCCAATTATCACCATAATGAACATATAGAATGCGTTTTGGCGTAGTCATAAGTCACCTCTGTCTCATCATTAATCTGCGTTAACTGCTGAGCTGCAATAGAGATGCCAAAATATGCCATTAGTTTATATGATTGAATCTTATATGATATTTATGTTTGGAACTCATCATTCTCATATTGAGAATCAATATGGATTAGTGATCCGTTTCAATTTGATATTTTTGTAGCAATACGGGAATCACACTTTGCGCTGAGAAATCATCAATGATGGTTTGTCGAGCATTCTGGCGAATGAGTGATTGTTGCGCTTCACCAATCGACATCCAGTCATGAAGACATTTAGCAAGAGAGGGAATGTCTTCGACGATAAAACCATTTTTACCCGTTTGGATAATATCTGGAAGGCGACCTACACGTAAGCTCATCACGGCAATGCCTCTCGACATGGCTTCAAGCGCCGCCATTGGAAGACCCTCATAACGAGAAGAGATGATAAGTACGCTGATATTTTCCCAAACACCTTCCATATCGGTTTGATGGCCGAAGAAAGTCACGTTTGGAGGGGCAGTTTGATTAAGCGACTCTTTTTCTGGGCCATCACCGTACACACTAAACTGTAATGTTGGACAGAGCCTCGCTACCTCAATAAATTGATCGGCGCCTTTTTCCTGACTCAATCGGCCGACAAAAGCGATCTCCTGATAGTTGAGTTGACTGTTGGGAATCGAAACAAAGTTATTCAGCAGTTCTGAAGAACAAAAAACTTTGCGCTGAATACTTGGACTGACAGCAAAGCAATGGTCAGATAGGCTGCCTGAGCTTCTATCAAGCCAATCGTATAGCCATAGTTTCCCTGAGGACGATTCACCAACATGATAAGTTGAAATCAAACGAGGAAACGTACGGGTGAGCAGTTTGGCGCAGCGCGACAAAATCGACGCTTTATAACCATGGGAGTGAACCACTGAGGGTTGGTTATTGGCGACGGCGCTTGTTAGGTGTTTAATTTTTAAAGCTTTATTGGGCTCGCCAGACAAATAGTTTAAGTAACTCACAGGGATCGCGGCTTCTTTTGCCTTCTGTACAATCTGAGCAGCTGGTGAATACTCAGTGGTTAGCACAACTCGAGCTTTGTGTCCAAAGGCGATTAATCCCCGAGCTAGCTCGATAACGTGACTTTCAATGCCGCCGAATAGACGGCTATCAAGCAAGATCCAAATTTCACCAATGGCAGGTTTATCAAGATTGTTCGAGATTAATTTCATCCGCTTCCCACGCTTGTTTTTTTCGGTAAACCGTAGATGGGCTTAACTCCAGCATGACAGCGGCGTTGAGGACGTTGCCATCACAGTACGCAATTGCGTTTTGAATTGCTTCACGCTCTACTTGCCACATAGGGCGAATGGTTCCATCAGAGTTAAAGTACGGTGAGGTAGCAGCAGAGGACGGTGTACCAGGCAGCTCCGCTGCGGTAATCGACGGTTCGACCGCAGAAGGTGAAGGTTCCTCAGTATAAACAGGTGGTGGTGTGATTGGTGCAATGTTTGCTGACTCTTGAGCAACATGCGCAGGTGTCGTTGTTTTCGTAACTTTAGACTTTTTAGTGAGTTGAGCGGGTAGGTGGCTCACCGTGACTTTTTCGTCGTTATTGAGCACCACAATGTTACGTATGATGTTTTGTAGTTGCCTTACATTACCCGGCCATTCGTAATGCTTGATGATATGTTGAGCTTCACTGTCGATTGTTGAGAATTTCTTTTTGTCCTGTTTGGCGTAAGTGGTCAAGAAGTGCTTGGCAAGCGTGACGATGTCACTTCCTCGTTCACGTAATGGGGGCATATCGATAGGTATAACGTGCACACGGTAGTATAAGTCTTCACGAAAACGACCTTCTTCTACTTCTGTTAATGGATTTCGGTTAGTGGCACAAATGATTCTCACATCCACTTTCATTTCTCGAGTGCCACCAAGAGGGGTGTAAGTGCCCGTTTGTAGAAAGCGGAGCAACTTCTTTTGCATCTCAAGTTCCATTTCACACAGCTCATCAAGAAAAAGCGTGCCACCATGTGCCAGCGTCGCCGCACCTTTTCGATCTGTTGTTGCTCCAGTAAAGGCCCCTTTAACGTGACCAAAAATCTCACTTTCCATCAAATCTCGTGGAATAGCCCCACAGTTAATTGCAATAAAAGGCTTGTCTTTACGGTCACTCTGGCGGTGGACGGCTTCAGCACAAACTTCTTTACCTGTGCCGCTTTCTCCCACAATAAACACACTGGCAGAAGTTGGCGCAACAGCATCAATGGTCTTGTATACCGCCTGCATCGGGAGGCTTGAACCGATGAATCCGTGATAGTTGTGGCGATCAAACTTGGATTGAATATTTTCCACCAAATCTTCCAATTTGGCGCGTTTAAGGTGCAATGCAACTGACGTTTTTAGGCGATCAGCGTTTATGGGCTTTTCTAAGAAATCTTCCGCACCTTTTTGAATTAGATTAACGGCTAAGTCGACGCTGCCGTGCGCCGTAGCAATAATAACGGACGTAGGAATGTCATTCTGGTTGATCCAATCCAGCACGTCTTCGCCAGACATGTCGGGCAGTTTCAAATCGAGAATGATGAGCTGAGGTTTGCTTCTTTCAATAAATTGAATCGCTTCGCGACCTGTCTCGACATGAAAAATGTCATAAGGTTCGTCTTTCACATACTGCTTATAAAGTATGGCTAGTGAAGTAGAGTCCTCTACCAGTAACACCCTTGGTCTCATAGTCCCATCCCAACGTAGTTTGTTTCATTTTTTATGATTTTTGTCAGCACTACTATTTGGCATTATGAGTGGTTTATAGCTCTCTAGTGCTGAAAATTCTCAATTTGAGAAAAGCGTTATTTAAGTATTAGCACAAGGTAGGAAATTTGCGAAAAATCCATACTTTTTAATTGATTAAGTATACCCAAATAATTTCAAGGTGTGTGGCTTGGCGAGGGTGACTGAATTTGGAGCCTAAATTTCTGAGATGATGTCGGCATCGCGCTTTATCAAACGCGATGCTTCGCTAGGGAGTAAGACACTGATACTACTCAAACCCTTGAGCTTTTCGCTTTTCTAACGCATCAAACGATTCATTGGCGAGTTGAGGAAGTGTTTCACAAAGCTCCAATGCTTTTGGTATTTTTCCTTCGACACAGTACTTCTCAATCATTCTTGCTTGTCTTGAAAGCGTTCGATTGCCTAGAGCGAGAGCAGAGCTGCCCAGTGTGTGAACCTCGAACTCTAATGTTTGAAGGTCTTTTGTGCTTAATGCTTGCTCTATTTTCTCCATGCGATCGCGTGACTCTTCGACATAGTGATCAATCAAGGTAGGGATGATTTCGGCGCACGTATCTTTGATCATTTGCTGAAGAATATGCTCATCCACTAATTCTTGCTCGATAGTCAATGTGTTATTTATCGTCATAATAGCGCTCCCTATAACATAAACAGTTCGCTTTTTTTAATTTGCTGAGACAGTTTTTCTTTCCACTTTTTTGGTAAGAAACGCAGCTTGGAAACTTGGCGGATTAACTCATCTTTCAGGCTTGGAGTGTGCTTCATGTTCAGTACAGAACCAATCAAGTTCGCATCGCTAGCATCGAGTAGCTTTTTGGCTTGCTCGAGCTGGGTTGCAGTCGTAGAGCCATAATGCGCTACTAACAAAGTAGCATCACATACGCCAGCAATCACTTGAGGCGCAATATTGCTTCGGTTGACACTGAGAAGTGGTGATGTATCTATCACGACGCGCTCGTACTGCGTTAACCATTGTGCAATGTTTTGTTTCAGCGTTGTTGGGTCTCGGTACGCTAACTGAGTGCTGGCGAGAGATGGAGCAGGGAGGCCGACTAAAGTTTGATGTGTATTCTCTCGTGTGATCAAATGGCCAACCTTCTCGTCATCATCAAATTCGTGAACAGTGTGATAAGCGGGTTTGAATAAGTTAAGGTCTACATACAAAGTATTGTGGCCTGCTAAAACCAAGCGCTCTGCAAGAGATGACGCCACGGAAGTGACACCATCTTCAGATTTACAACCCACAACACAAATCGTTTTGTGGCCTTTCTGTTCACTCTGAAGATAAATTTGCTCAATCTCAGCGTGAGTTGCAGGAATAGTCATTACAACGCTCCTATTAACACGATGGTTGTGGTGATTTGTAAAATATCTCTTAATCCTGCCCTCGCTTTTTCAACAAAGCTCTCGTCTTTATGGGGAATGTAAATCGTGTCGCCTGCGCGAATGACTGGCAGCTCATAAATGTTGGCTGTTTTACTAAAGTTCACCAAATCAAATGTTCGGGCTTGGCCTTGGCAGCAAGACATATTGACCACACTGATCTTTTCAAGGTAGGCATTGTCAGTTGGTCCTCCTGCTTCCGCTAACAGATCAAGCACTGTCATGTTGTCATTGAATACGTATCGCCCTGGGGCTCTTACTTCACCTAATACGCGTACCGTGGACTCTTTTGAACGATCTAACCAGTTTTTGTTTTTTTCTGGAATGTAAATGGTATCACCAGGACGAACGTGGGGCAGAATTGACTCATCGCCTGTTTCAAAGTACATCGATAAATTCAATTTACTCACTTTGGCATAACCTAGGCCTCGGTGTGTGACACGGATGTTGTGAATATCTGCATCCATTGTCGGTCCGTCGGCGGCAGACAAAATATCCAGAAAATGCATATCTTCGGTGAAACGATAGCGCCCAGGTGCATTGATCTGTCCGAAAACGTATATTGATGCGTCAGAGCTTTGGCTTACCCATTGCGATTTATTATCGGATGGGTCGTCAGGCAATGCATGTACCCTTACGACTGTACCAGCGGAAACTCGAGGTAGGCTTGATGTTGGCGAGCCATCCAGAATGTATTGGTCTAAGTCAAATTGTGTCATTTGACCGTTATTGGCGACTTCAATTTTGGTGGTATCAGCTCGTCGAGTTGGGCCTCCAACGTGTGCAAGCAGATCAATCAAATCCATTTCGTCTGACCACTCGATGCGTCCAGGGCGAACAACTTCTCCCATCACTGCGACCGCTCGACTAGGTGCTACTTTTAACCAAGACTTCTCATTGAAATCGGTTTTCTCCGGTACGAAAATCGCGTCTCCTGGTCCAACATTTGGTGGTCTGGCTGAAGATAGTCCTTCTGTATGCGCGGTAAGATCGAATTTGATGACTTTGCCATCGGCTTTTATAACGCGAATTTGGCGAGATTCTGCGTAGCGAGTGGGCCCGCCAGCGTTGGCGAGGATATCCATGAAGCTAGCGCCTTGCTTGCCTTCGTATGCCCCAGGATGGGCGACTTCACCCATCACGTAAACCACATTTGCACCTGCTTTGATTTCTTCTTCCTGTTTTGGGACAAAGATGGTGGCACCTGGCAGGATCTCTGGCAGTAGGCTTTGGTCTCCAGTATCAAGGTACTTTTTCAGGTTAAACATGGTTGGGTTATTGTTTGTTATCACGCGAATTTGCTCAACACTGGCATATCGTGTCACGCCGCCAGCTCGCATTACGACATCAACTAGCGTGGTGTTTGGCTTGTATGAGAACGAGCCAGGTGCGTTGACTTCACCAAAGACTTTGATTGCACGAGCGGAATCTGCGCTGTCACCTGAATTCGCGAGTTTTGCTGCATCAAACTCTTGCTCAATATTCCCTACGAGTGGGGAAGCGGGGACAAATAAGACATCCAGTGATTCTAGTTTTGGCAGCTGGCTATTGTCACCCGTATCAAGGAAGCGTTTGTAGTCAAATTCAATGTTTTTATTTCCACGTTTCACTATCATTTTATCGAGCTGAGCCCCTGCGCGCAGGCCGCCAGCTTCGTACACAAACATTTGAATGTTGGACCCAGAAGGTAAGGTATATTCACCGGGTTTGACCACGTAGCCTTGAACGGACACTAACAACTGTTGCTGTTTAATAAAAACTCGAGCGTTGTTAACGTCACGATACACGGTCTTTAGCCTGTCGATAATCACGTCTTGTAGTTGTTGTTCATTGTAGCCGGCCACTAATACAGGGCCGACTTCTGGTAAATTAATTCGTCCACGACGATCAACCTGAAACCCTTGGTTTAACGACGCCTCTCCGGGTAAGTTAATCTGTATTAAATCACCGACCTTAACAATATTGCTCTCATCCGCTATGGAAGAAGGTACCCACGCAACCAGACACAACAACATTAAGAGGATAAATGGTTTCATCGTGTTCATAGCGTGCCTCCTGCCGTTGGGTTGCGGTTTATTGAGGTATCGCTATCTGAATTAGGGCTAATAACCTCGATGCTTACTCGACGATTAGTTAAACGCACGGCGGATGTTTCACCTTCATAGAGTGGCAGGTTATCTCCGACAGATTTGGTAGTGACTCTCTCTGAAGTGATACCAAATACGGTTAGGTAACGCTTTACTTGTTCTGCACGCGCTTGAGCAAGTTTCTGGTTGTAATCGGGGGTTCCAGTTGCATCCGCATGCCCCGTTACTACAAGAGATAGGTTAGGGTGGTCACGTAAAATGTAGGCTGCTTCTGCCAAATGTCCCATGTACTTCGGGTTGATTTCAGCTGAATCGACAGCAAACTGGTTGTCGATATTAAGTAGTGCATAGATATCCGCGACTATGTTTAGGTCGCTACGCAGCGCTTCAATATCATCGGGCGGTGTGCAAGTGGTTTGGCTCAGTACGTAGTCGAGTTGTTGTTCGAGCTGGTTTAAGCGTCGACGCTGAATCACAAGGTCGTTGGCAGCGTCGAGAAAAAGCCCACCTTCTAACTCGCGCGCAATTCTATTTTGTTTTTCAAGGGCCTGAACAACTGCCGCAGGAAAACACCAGCGCGCGCCCTCTTGGATTAGTGCGTCTAGATGTAACTTGGTCAGTTGCCAATCAAACCTTAACCCATGTTCTGGACCTAAAGGCTCGTCAGGCATCACTGGGGAAAACTGATAATTCTCGATCGAGATATCTTGATAGCTTTCCGCCAAGCCACCTTTTCCGTGTTCTGGGTAGTCAAACGACGAACAACCAAACATGCCGACAACAAGACCGCTTAATGCATATCGTCGTATAAGATTTACCATGCCAACCTCCGTTTAAACCGGTATTTTTAGTGTCCTTTTGAGTTAACGGGAATGGCATGGTTGATACGAAGCAAGCTCATGATTTCTAAAGGTTGGCCTGATACGTTTTCAATACTCATGCTTCTTTCACGTTCAACTAGACGCTTATATAAGTAAACAATGGCACCAATCCCTGAAGAATCAAGAAATTGGACGTGCTGTAGGTTAATTTCGACTTCTTTGTGATGATTGTTGTGAATTACCTCATCAATGTGATGTTGTGCTTGTCGACAGCCGCTTGCATCTAAGTCACCAAAAAACTCAATGGCTAACTTGTCTTGATTGATTTCTAGTTTGCGTAGTTCCATGACTCTGTCTCCGTTTGTTTTTCTAATTGGATATAGAGCAGGTAACGTGCCAATTTGAAATTAATTAAAAATCAAATAGTTAAATATTGTTAATGATATTGTTCAATTTGAGAAAGGACTGATTCTCAAATTGAGAATCAAAAACGTACAGAGAAATGGTTTGCTTATAAGAGGTGTTGAGCCGAAAGAAGTCGTTAGAGCTGGGGGCTCGTCATGATTAGATTCCAGCTCGATTGACGAACCATCCGCCTTACGTGAATAACGTGTAACGACTAAATGCAAAACCTGTCTAAAGTTTATGATTATCTTTGCAAATTATTACTAATGTTGATTGTTATGAGTCGAAGAATGACTAGTAATAAATAGGTCATCGAGAGGACTTACGTTTCAATAAAGACGATTTTTTGTACAAGGTCTTCTTATGCCATTAAAAATGACATTAATTGCGCTGGCTGTTATGGCAGCGTCTTCACAGCCTCAAGCGGATACGTCTTTCGCACCACCAGTTTCTCTTGCACAAAGCTATCAGGATGGCATTGATGTGTCTGAATATTGGTATAGCGAAAAACTTGATGGTGTTCGCGCTTATTGGACTGGGCAACATCTCGTGACGAGAAATGGTAATCGAATCTACGCCCCAGATTGGTTTACAGGACCTTTGCCTGATTATCCGTTGGACGGTGAACTTTGGGCTGGGAGAGGTAACTTCCATCTTGTTCAGCAAACGGTATTAGATAAAACTCCTGTAGAGTCTGCTTGGCGACACATCGACTTTATGATCTTTGATATGCCATATTCCGCTGGTGATTATCGGAAGCGTTATTACAACATCAAAGATTTAGTGCTTGAAGTCGACCAGCCTCATATCAAATATGTCGAGCACCGAGCGATTCAAAATGAAGCTCATCTGTTTACACAGTTGGATAAAATTTCAATATCCGACGGTGAAGGGGTGATGTTGCGAAAGGTATCAAGCCGCTATCAGGCTGGACGCGGTAGTGATTTGCTTAAACTAAAACGATACGCAGATGATGAAGCGTTAGTTGTGGGTTATAAGCCAGGAACAGGGCGCTTATTAGGTATGATGGGAGCAATGTTAGTTCGCTTACCAAATGGCATTGAGTTTTACATCGGTAGCGGATTTACCGATGAAGTGCGTCGCCAGCCTCCGAAAATTGGTTCAACCATTACATTTAGATATAACGGTTTTACACATACTGGTAAACCACGTTTTGCTCGATTCTTGCGTGAAAGGCTGAAGGAATAGAACGCTCTGCACTTACTAGTTGCCAACGGTTACGCCACATCGTTTGAAGAGACCCTGCCAAAACTGAACGTGGTTTAGGGTTTCTTGCCTAAATGTCCTATGTGCCTCAATGATGCCATACTGGTGACCATGGAGTTGCATACGGTTCTCCACCAAAGTGGCACCATCATTAAGTTGTTGATAGGTACTGTCTAAATAAGCCAAATAAGGTTGCACTTCTTCAACGTAAATGGATTGAAAGACATTTCTTAAGTAGCGGAACTGGGTGGTGTCTCTTTTCGGCCCGCACAATACATTGCTCTGGTTCTGCTCAAGTAGCTGAGTTGTCGCTTTTAACCAAAGGGATGTGTTTACCATTGAATAGTAAAGTCGTCCGAGTAAACGAGATTTCTCTAACTCTTCTTGATATTGCGTAACTTCCACATCGGGTAGACGTGAGACCGCGCGGTGGGGTAAATCATACATTTCGCTGAAAATACGATAGACATCGTTAATGCGTGCAATATCATTCGTCGTGTCTTGAGATAGCCAATCAGAGGCAGTTAGTTGCTTCTGCATGGCATCACTTACGAGTAGTAAGTTGTCGAGATGAATGTCTAAATGTTGCCACTTGGTTGAGTAAAGCTCTGTCAATGTCGCGCGTTCTTCATCGCTAAGTGGAAATTCGGATAAACATCGATTTATGACTCTTAAAAGGGCAGTTTGATAATCAAAATCATGAAAGGCATCCTGCACCTTTCCAAGTTGTGAGTTTTTCTCGGCAAGTAAATTAAAGAGTCCGCATTGTCGTAATTGATAGCTCTCTAGCAGGCCAATAGATAGCCTTGGCAATGGCTCGAACAAAACGCGTTTCGCAGGAATCGTTACCGTAGACTGTAATTCTATTGGAATAGCAGGAACGTCCAATACATTGGCTACACGTTGATGATACTTATCAAACATGGCGTTCTCTGGATTGAACCAGTTATCACAACCATTAAGAATCAAGATTAAGAACAATAAAATAGACCGCACAAATATCCTTTTTTATAACTTCGTATCCGTTGTCTAGAGAGCAAAATCAACCACTTCGCAATCTTGTTATAAGTATACTCAACCGTGTGATTATTCGATCAAAAAAGCCAGCGGATGCTGGCTTTTTTTACTTTTTATTGAACTGAAAAGTTCAATTGCACTTCTGGCTCTTGGCGATGCATCCAACGCATTCTGACGCCTAACATAAAGGCCGCAGAAGATAGGCCGATGATAAAACCAAGCCAGAAGCCTTGTGCTCCCATTGGCTCGACAATCCAGTCTGTACGGCCAAGGACGTAACCAATTGGCAGCCCAAGAATCCAATAAGCAATAAAAGTACGGTTGAAGATGGCTCGCATGTCTTTATAGCCGCGTAATGCACCAGCTGCGATCACTTGAACCGCATCCGTACATTGATAAACAGCGGCAAACACGAGCAGGTGCATCGCTAGAGTGATTACCTCTGGGTTGCTAGTATAAAGCTCGGCGATCCACTCACGAGACAAGACGGTTAAAATCGCTGTGAGAACGGACAATGCTAGACCAACCATAATGCCGACTCGTGACGCTACGCGCGCGCCATCTACGTTTTCTTCACCAAGTCGATGGCCGACACGAATGCTTACTGCTGCACCAATACTCATTGGTAGCATAAATACCAACGAGGAGAAGTTAATCGCGACTTGATGCGCTGCCACAATGATAGGACCCAGTGGTGAAACGAGCAGTGCAACAACAGCAAACAATGTCACTTCAAAAAACAGCGCTGCTGCAACAGGAAAGCCGAGCTTGAATAGACGAACTTGCGCTTTCCATTGTGGGCGATGCCATTCTCCAAATAGGTTGATGCTTTTCAATCGCTCTGATGTCATCACATACAGCAATAGCATGGCAAACATGACCCAGTAAACAATCGTGGTTGCTACACCACAGCCAACACCGCCTAATTCAGGTGCACCAAACTTGCCGTACACGAAAATCCAGTTTAGAGGAATGTTGAGCAGCAAACCGATAAAGCCAATAACCATTGCCGGTTTCGTCAATGACATACCATCCGTAAAGCTTCTAAGCGTTTGGAAAAGTAAAAAAGCGGGTACTGCTAATATAACGGCATGAATGTATCCCACTGTTTTTTCAGCCATCAGTGCTTCAACATCCATCAGCCCGAGAATAAACTGGGTTTGAAGCAGGACTGCAATTATCGGCACACTGATCAGCAATGCCAAAACGACGCCTTGCTGAATTTCAAACGGTATTTTCACTCGACGACCAGAGCCATTTAACTGTGCGACAACAGGGACCAATGCCATTAATAAACCCACCCCAAACAAAATGGATGGTAGCCAAATACTTGAAGCGACAGAAACCGCAGCCATGTCGGTGGCGCTAACGCCGCCAGCCATTACGGTATCAACAAACCCCATACCAGTTTGAGCGACAGATGCGATCAATACCGGGGTCGCCAATTTGATAAGACTTGATGCTTCTTCTTTATAGCGATGCACGAAAAATACTCCAGAGCGGAACAATAAGTTGAAAGAATGAGAGTACTCGAGGGCAAAAGATGTGGTGAACGGATCTGATGGTTGATTTTAGTCACGATAAGGTGAAAAAATGCCTCGGAGAAACTCCGCGCAAATGATAAACAATTGTATGTTTATATTCCATAGCTAGGTAGTGAATAGTCGATAACAGTGACTGGACGCTCTCCACGCTAAGGATACGCTTTTACTGAGAACAGCAGCGAATCATGGTAATGTTGAAGCATGCATGAGAACAAACCAGTGTTCATTAAGCCGTTGCTTTATCGTCTGCGGTCTTTATTTCCGACCTGTAGCGCAGTGTTTAGGGCTTAGTCTTCGACTACAGTTGGTATTAAATCAATAGGTAAAAAGAAATGTTTACAGGAATAGTTCAGGGTACGGCGAAGGTCGTTAAAATTGATAAAAAAGAACGCTTTCAAACGCACGTTGTCGAGTTAAGCGATGAACTTTGTAAAGGGTTAGAAATTGGTGCATCCGTTGCACACAACGGATGTTGTCTAACTGTGACTAAGATCGAAGGCAACCTTATCAGTTTTGATTTAATGCAAGCGACATTGGCTCTTACTAATTTAGGTCAGCTGGTGGAAGGGGATAGCGTAAACATTGAGCGCGCGGCTAAGTTTGGTGACGAAATAGGCGGGCATAGCATGTCTGGTCATATTAGTTTGACGGCAGATATTGTCGATATCATCAATACGCCCAATAACCGCACGATTTGGTTCCAACTGCCGCAAGAATCAATGAAATATGTATTAGCGAAAGGTTACATCGGTTTAGATGGTTGCTCGCTAACTATTGGTGAAGTTGAAGCGTGTCGTTTTTCAGTACATCTAATTCCAGAAACCTTGCAGCGAACTCTTTTCGGAGTGAGACAAGTAGGGGAGCGTGTTAATATTGAGTTTGATCCTCAGACTCAAGCAATTGTTGATACTGTTGAGCGCGTTCTTGCAGCAAAACAGCTTTAGAATGAGAAAAAGGAGCCTAGTGCTCCTTTTTCATTTAAGCGTTTTTATATTTCTGATGTTCACATGCTCGAGCTGCTATTCGTAATTGTCATCGATAAATAGTTCGACCTTATCTTGTAACTCATCCACTCGCATATTTAGGTGGATAGCGTGGCAACAAGCTGGGCAATCATCATAAAACTCTTGGTCACCATTGCTTGCATCCAATGTAATGCCGATAGAGTGTCCGCAATGCGGGCACTTTACATACCTTTCGGTATAATTTTTCATACAACAACTCCTAATCTCGCAGGGCTTTTAAACACACTATTCATCAAGGAAGCACAGCCCTTTACTTACTTTGCCTACAAGGAAAATAGGCACAATCCAAAGTTAAGTCTCCTTTGATATTAGGTCGAGTTGTTGCTAATTGAGTCGAAATAAGTACAAAACTTGACCCCAAACTCAACCTTGAGCTTAGGGTGATCTTCTGTAGTGATGTGCCTCGAGATTTTACATCTTGAAATATGCAGTGGCTTCCAAATTAATAAGAAATGATTTTATTAATAACCAGTTGAGCCTGTTCCAAGTAATGGCCGCCAAACAAATTACAATGGTTGAGAACATGGTAAAGGTTATAGATATCTTTACGCTCTTCATAGCTTGAAGAAAGTGGCATAACCGATTCGTAGCCTTGATAAAATTCTGGTTGAAATCCACCAAAAAGCTCCGTCATCGCAATATCACACTCCCTGTCCCCCCAATAGCACGCAGGATCGTAACAGATAGGACCGAATGCAGTGAGTGCCGCATTTCCATTCCATAAATCGCCATGCAACAAAGAAGGTTCCGGAGCATGGTTTGCTAGCCGCTGTTTTACGACATCGATAAAGTCATCGATATCAACCAAGGTGACGCCTTTTTCTTTAAGGAGCTGTAATTGCCATCCTATGCGTTGCTCAGCAAAGAATACACACCATTTCTTGTGCCATTTGTTGGGCTGTAGAGTCGAACCGAGATAGTTGTCGGTATCAAAACCAAACTCTTTTTGCTCGCCCCACTGGTGTAGGTGAGCTAATTGCTGCCCAAATTTAAAGCTGTTGGGACCATCTTCTAATGGTTTCGTTGGAAGGTAGTTAAGAATTAAGAATGAGGCATTTTTGGTTTTACCAACCAATACCACCTCAGGTACAAATAGGGTGGATGTTTCACGCAAAAGATGCAGGCTTTCAGCTTCTACCTCAAATTTCGACAAAAACTCGCGATCGTTAATTTTCACAAAATAACGTTGCTCGCCATCATTGATCATGTAGCTTTCACTGATATCCCCACCAGACAGCCTTACTTTTTCCGTGATCTGGTAATCGAACAATAAAGTATCAGAAAGCTGTTGCGATATTGCTTGCCACATACAAAACCTCGCGAATCTATTTGACCACCAATAGTTTAGGATAAATAGCAGGGAGTTGGCGCTATGTTGAGCATACTTAGTAAAGAAACCTTCCTCTTAGTGTAGTCAATTTGTATAAATGTGAATCAAATCGCTTATAAGCCTCTGATTTGTTGGCTTAGCATATGGAGATGAACGTTTACAACAGGTATTATGATTTTTTTGACGTTAGTTCCATTGGTGGCATGAAAATACTGATATGTGATGACTCAGCTGTTGCAAGAAAGCTTATTGCGCGTTCTATCGTACAAGATACATCATTGCATCTTATTGAAGCGCAAGATGGTTATGAGGCGCTTAATATTCTTGCTGAGCAAAATATCGATATTTTGTTTCTCGATTTAACGATGCCCATAATGGATGGTTTTGAGGTCCTCGAATCATTACCTGTTAGTCAGTACCCGACCAAAATCGTCATTATTTCTGGAGATGTTCAACAAGAGGCAAAACAGCGCTGTCTCGATCTTGGTGCTCAAGCTTTTATCGCTAAGCCTCTGACAGAAGAGCAGGTGCTCCCACTATACGAACAATTAGGGCTGCATTATGCGTTCAAACCTAGTCATTCGGTTGATTCTAAAAACCAGGGTTGCGAAGAGCTTTCCTTACTAGCCAAATTCCGTGAAATTGCGAACATTGCCCTTGGTAAAGGGGCTGCGATTATGGCCGACCATTTACATGAGTTCATACAACTTCCTGTTCCTCATGTTGGACCGTTGTCCTACGGCGAGCTTCATATGACACTGGTTGATGTGGTTGGGCGTGACAGTTCCGTTGCGGTAGCGCAGAGGTTTGTCGGTGGTGGTATTCACGGAGAGGCACTGGTGTGCTTACGTGGTAGGGATATCAATCAGATTGGGGAAAAATTAGGTTACCTCCTTGAGTTTACGCCTCATAATGAAATCATCTTGAATATCTCTAACCTACTGGTTTCGTCATTTCTCACATCATTGGGCGATCAACTCGACAAGCAGTTCTCACTTCGTCAGCCAGGCATTGTGGATACCTTAACACCTTATTGTGAAGAGCAAGGCGAGTTGGGTGAGCTCTTTACTATCGAATACACCTACATGGCAGAAGCGCTCGATTTCGAGTGCGAGGTACTGTTTTTAATTGATAAGCCATCCGTAGAAATAATCTATGAAATCATGGAGCTAATCTAATGTCCGATATCACGCTGGACATAGCAGACTTTCATTGGGTCACACAAATTCTCGATACGATGGATTCAGGGCTTATTGTTTTGGATCAAGAGTATAAAGTGTGTGTGTGGAACAGTTTTATGCAGTCATACAGTGGCATTCTATCACAAGAAATTCTTGGTGAATGTTTATTTGAGCATTTTGAAGAGCTGCCAAGAACTTGGCTAGAAACCAAGATAAAAGCTGCCGCCGATCTGGAAACTCGTTCTTTTTCTAGCTGGGAAAACCGACCGTATCTTTTTAAGTTCAACAATTTTTCTCCGGTTTCAAACAGCAGTGATTTTATGTATCAAGATATCGTGATCACGCCGTTAATTGGGCTCTCAGGAGAGGTCAGCCACATAGCGATTCAAGTCAATGATGTTTCTGAAACTGCGAGAAATCGCATTCATTTGAAAGAAACAAATCAACATTTGTCGGAAATCAGTCGCAAAGATGGTTTAACAGGTTTATTTAATCGCGCTTATTGGGAGCAATCATTGAAAGATGAGTTTGCTCACTTAAAAGTTATCGACGGACCATGCTCATTAGTAATATTCGATATCGACCACTTTAAGAAGGTGAATGATACTTATGGTCACCCGACAGGGGACGAAGTCATTCGTCGAACCTCTGCCTTGTTGAGAAAAACAGCAAGAAGCAGTGACATCTGCGGTCGTTTTGGTGGTGAAGAGTTTACCGTACTACTTCCTCACACAAACCAGGAGCAAGCTTGCTATTTCGCAGAGCGTTTGCGCAAAAGAATTGAGCAAGAGATCGTGAAAGTGGAAGATTTTTTGATTAATTACACGATAAGTATTGGTGTTTGCGAGTATAAGCCTTATTTTGAAACTCACACTCAATGGTTAAAGAGTGCCGATGCTGCGCTGTATCGTGCAAAAGAAAATGGTCGTAACCAAACCTGTTTGCATGAAAATGGCTGAAATATAAAAAGGTTTGAAGAAACCCTGTATCCGAATTCAGTGAAGCAAAGCTCAATTGTTTGAAAATCATCCAGTTGGTTCGTGAATGTTTGTTAATATGAAATAAGTTAATGAAATTTTCTCGGCATGTCTTACTATTGAAACTATTCTGCTTTCAGCTTCGAAGGCTTGCAATAAACGGAGAAAAACAGTGGTTTTAGAAACCGATGGATATCTCGCTCTTATCGAGCACTTGTCTCTAAATCTAGATATTTTTACGACCGAAATTGGCGACACTGGATCCGAAAGCATCGAAGATGTTGTCACCGATATGGTGGCTTCAAACATCATGGCGATTTTTGAGCAAAATCCAGAACTTCACTCGAGCGTACGTTTCAAATTGTTGAAAGAGGCTGATGCAGTTGTTGAAGATCTTGGTGAGATATTGGCTGGGGTATGGCATAAAAAAGCGACCAATGAACAGATCACGTTCCTTGATGAATACATCGCTCTGGTCAAAAATCTGTTCGATAATGCTGTTGCGACTTACGACTGATATTGTTTTAACTTACAGCAATGTCCGGTTAAGAGTAAGAAGAGTTACATTGTAACTCTTCTTATTTGCCAAAACTTAGATGCCCAGTATGGGTTGTCGATTCTTGAAATAATCACACCTCTAGACGTCGATGCATGCATGAACTGCTTGTTACCCAAGTAAATTCCGACATGATAAGTTGTACGTCTTGTTTTAAAAAACACTAGATCCCCTTGCTTGGCATCCGTCCAACTTAACTCCACACCTTGCTTTGATTGCTGCTTCGTTGTCCTTGGTAACGAGAGCTGATAAGCCTCAACAAACGCTTTTTGTACAAATGCTGAGCAATCAATTCCAGATTTCTGTGTCCCGCCTAAGCGATAAGGCGTGCCGTGCCACTCTGAGTAAAAGTCGAACAAGTCAGGGTTGTCCGACAATAGCTGATTTGTAGGTGTTGTCACCTGTGCTTGCTCACTAGGCTCAGGCCCAGAAGAGCAGGCGCTTAGTAGCACACTGATTATCAAAGGAAAATATACTCGACGCAAATCACCACCTGTCATCTCTATGACTCACAACTGAAATATTAGTGTCATAACCAATCCATAGTATGGGCTGCAAATCACGGTTTTGTCTCACAAATGTGACGGAATCACTGCAGAACCGATTCAACCTTAAGAAAGAATAAAAATTGATTATGGCAAAGCGAAAACGCTCACGCACATCACTTTCACTGATTCAGGCTGTCAGTGCAACATTTTTAACTATCATTGTTCTTGTTATAGCCCTTTCTGTCTCAAGTTTCAAAGGAATGGAACAGGTAGGGGAACAATTTGAAGACTTGTCGCAAAAAGCATTACCAATCGCGATGGCAAACGCAAAGTTAACCAGGAATGTATTGGAGATGGTTAAGCTACTCAACCATGGTATGCAGATTACTGAGCCGAAAGAGTTGCCTCTCATAAAAGAGCAAATCGACTCTCTTGCAACTCAAAGCACAACTTTGGTTGTGAAAGCGTCTGGTGTAGCTCAGCAACTCTCGGAGGAGTTAGACACCAAACTAGCGCGTTTACATAACATCACGCAGTCCATTTTGTTGAAGCAATCTTCGGTGATACAAATTCAAATGGATATTGATGCCGCTGTTGGTGGTTTTCGCTATGGGCTTAGCTCTATCGGCCCGGAAATGAATCGAATCAGTTCGTTCCTTAGTGCTGATAATCCTGAGTCGAGCGATGCCGCTAACCGTTTCATTGCTTCTGCAAGCTCAATGGAAAGTACGTTCTTAGTCATGATGATGCACTCAGAATTAAACAAAGCCGAAAAAGAATACCGAGAAATGCGAAATCGCATAGCAGGTATTAAACTCGCCTATGAAGACTTCCAATCTTTTCATCCTGAAGTAAGTGAATATGCAAGCTTAACCGCACCATATGAGATGGTGAAACAAGGCTTTAGTGAAAAGGGCGTGCTGCGTTTGATCCTCGCCAAACTAGAACAAGGGGAATTGCAACGTTCAGAGTTTAAACAGGCTTCGATGCTTGCGGATGAAACCATGCGGTTACTTGATCAAATCTCCCAAACCGCTGGTCAGTTGATCGATGAAAAAGAGCGGGTGGTCAACGAGACCATTGAATCGGTGAGCGTTGTGCTCGTGTTTGCGGCGTGTGTGATTTCTTTTATTATTCTGGTTACTTGGTTTAGTCTCAAGTCATGGACAAACCGAGGGTTAAGGAATGTACTAACGCGTCTTTCAGCACTTACCGAACATGATTTTCGTGACAAGGCAGAAGAAGTCGGCCCTTATGAGCTGAAAGAAGTAGCACGAAAGTTGAATCAAGTAATCGATTCCACACACGACTCCATTCAAACGGTGACGCGCAATTGTGAAACGCTTTATCAGACGGCAGAAGTAAGTCACAGTGCAGCCGAACAAACAAGTGATGGGTTGGCAACACAAAATGAAGCGTTGTCTAGTATGATCACGACCATAACGCAGCTTGAAGCCTCTATTCGTGAAATAGCAATGGTGACAAATGCATCTTCACAGGACTCGCTCCTTGCAACCCAGCACACTGAAAAAGGGGTTCAAGTCGTGGAACAAAACCGCGAACGTTTGGAGTCATTAGAAAGCTCTTTGGATGTAAATGAACAGTCAATGTTAGAGCTAGACCAGCGTGTAAAACAGATTCGTGAAATGGTCGATATGATCAGTGGGATCGCGGACAACACCAACTTACTTGCTCTCAACGCAGCAATAGAGGCTGCCCGTGCTGGTGAGCAAGGGCGTGGATTTGCGGTTGTCGCTGATGAAGTTCGCAAACTTGCAAGTGATACCTCTCAACAAACTACGAACATCCGAGAAATGATGAGCGAGCTTATTACTGCCGCAGAGCGTTCGCGCCAAGCAGTTAATGATTCAAGAGAAGAAATGACCCACGCGCTACAGTCCAGCAATGAAGTGAAATCGACATTCTCTGATATCAACCTCGCGGTTAAGCACATTCAAGAACGTGTTGAGCAAATCTCAGTTGCTACAGAAGAACAAGAACGAGCGACGGCAGATGTATCTCAATCCATCACACATATTTCTGATCTTGGCGAACGCACAAAGCTGCAGCTTGAGTCTATGGTTGAGAGTTCTGAGCAAGTGGCGGAAATTGCTGGGCACCAGCAAGCAATGCTGCACAAGTATGAGCTTCATCAGACCAAGTAAATGAGATGTTTCCACCGACTAAAAGCAGAACCTCGGTTCTGCTTTTTTGTTACGGCTACTCATTTAATGGCTCCTATTTGCATCGCAAAAGTGAGTTACATCTCATCTCGTTCATTTCTAAAGGGTTTAGTTATCACAACGTGATGTTAATGCTTTGTTCGAGGGACTCGTTGACTAGAATGTCGCCAGAATTCAAAGGAATGAATCATGCAGCTTCATGCGATTTTTTTATATCCAGAGAAAGCTAAAGCCATAAGAAGGAGTGGTTTTGTGATCGATAAAGTTTGCCCCGTCGTTCTACGTAATCAAAATCAAGAGATCCTACTTTTTAAACATCCGTTGGCGGGTGTTCAGCTCGTCAAGGGCACTGTTGAAGTGTTTGATGAAAGTTACATCATAGCGGCCAAGCGGGAGCTCGCTGAGGAGTCTGGTATCACACATGTTCGTTCCGCACGATATTTATGCTCATGGGACAGTGGCTTTCAAAATCAAGTATGGCATTTTGTTTTGTGTGAGTGTGCTGGCCTCGCTAATTCATGGCTGTTTCATACACAAGACGATGGCGGACATGATTTTGCGTTTTTTTGGCACGATATAGGGAGCGATATTTCCTCACAGGCGCATACTGTTTTTCAGCACGGACTGGAAAAAGTTCGAAAACTGATAGACCAAGGCGTGATTTAAAGGAGGATTCTGTCATTGCATTGGCGGATTTGGGCGAAACGCCAAAGCAAACACTATGCTTCTACTAGAAGCAAATAAAGAAGGTAGAGTAGCCGTTACTGTTCTCATCGTGTTGATAATGGCACTGTCGATCTCAAAAATGGCGATGAGATTACAAATGTTTAAGTGACTTCTATATGCTTTGCTCATTCATTCAGATAAGGAAACGGTAATGGATAAATTCGTCGTGTTTCTCTTATGCCTTTTTATGACAGTTGGCGGAGTGGTTCATCTTTATGACAACATTGTTGGTGGCTTTTTACCTTACGATTTTGCGCCACGCTGGTTGAATATGTATTGGAGCGCTTTGGGACTATTGGACTTATTAGCAGCGTATCTATTGGTCAAGCATCGCCGCTCTGGCCTAGTCGTTATGTTATTGATTCTTATAACCAATGTTATCTTTAGTTCCCACGCTCACTATACATTAGAAATATTAGATAACAACGTCGCCCTACAAATGAAGACACTGTTTTTAGGGTTCTCATTTGGGGTATCTATCTGGTTATGGAATGCGCGAAAACATAGTCAATCGCGCAAAATATTTCGTTAATTATTATTTTCACAACACTCGATTAAGGATTGTAAACAGGGACTCGTTATGAACGATTTTAAAGACTTGGCCAGTTTTGCTGGTTTCAGCGTACTGACAGGTTTGAGCTTTGCCACCACTTTCTTCAGCCTTGCTTTTCTATACAGCTCAATAGAGGCACAGCAAGTAATGAACACCAATGCTTTGGCATGTGCAGTGCTTGGTGTTGTTGGTTTATTTGTTGGTATTACTCAGTTAAACAAAAAGCGTCAGCTAGCAGAAAACTAATCTGTTCTTACACATCATGAGGATGAAGTAGTGTTTAACAGGGGTTTAGGCTTGGTCTATTCGTTTTGTTGACATACTTCATCCAACAATATTTTTTCAACCATTACTTCTTCTCTTTATTGTAGCGAAAGGGCTGCGTTAACAGCTTATCTAATCTTTGCTCTTCTTCGTCTCTAATTTCCGGCACACCAATAACAACATCTTCATGACCCAACTTAGGCTGAGCTCGGTATGTCCCAAAAAAGCGGTCCCAAACTGAAAGGAAAAAACCAAAGTTTGAGTGGGTCTCTTTTACTATCACTGAATGGTGCACGCGATGCATGTCTGGTGTAACGATGACGTTTCGCAGTTTTTGGTCCATAGATAAAGCCAGTTTTGCATTACTGTGATTAAACATCGCGCTCGCATTAAGCACAATTTCAAATACCACAATTCCGATAGGTGAAACACCTAAGATAAACACGGCTGCAATTTTTACTCCCATTGAAATGATTATTTCGAAGGGATGAAAGCGTGCGCCTGTGGTGACGTCTATGTCGAGATCGGCGTGATGCATTCGGTGAATCTTCCACAGCGGTTTTACATGATGAAAGACAACATGCTGAGCGTAAATGACGAAATCAAGCAAAATGACGGTTAGAAAAATATTTAACCAAGCGGGGAGGGACAGAATATTCAGCAGCCCCCATTGTTGCTCCTGAGCTATGACCGCAGCTTGAAAGGCGGCGATAGGCATGATTAAAGCAATAACTAGGCTGTTAAAAGCAACCAATGACAAGTTATTGACCCAGCGAAACCTGCGCGAAGCGGTCAGTGTTTTTCTAGGCAATTTGTTCTCCCAAATGGCACAAAGCAATAATACGCCAAGGAAAAAGCCTAATCTGAGCCATGAGGGTTCTTGAAATGTCGTTTCTGTCACTGTCATTCCCTTATTTATTTCTTTATCTATGACCGAGATAAGAGTGAAATTATTTCAACACACTGCTGATGGGCTTATCTTGAGGCGAAACCATAATATCAGTAGAATCGCGCTCTACTTTTTACTTGGCATTACTTACCATGAGAATTCACGCTTTCCACCGTTTATATCAGTACCGACAATCTATCTCAACCAAGCCTTTCAACGCGCGTGGATGTAAAGTGGTTCGTTGCCAATATTGCCAGGTTTCTGAGCAACACTGTTTGTGCGACCTTCAGCCAAACATCAAGGCCAATATTGCATGTATGTTGATTGTTTCTGAAAACGAAGTGTTTAAGCCAAGTAATACCGGTCGTCTAATCGCTGATACGATTCAAGAGACTTACGTGTATCAATGGAACCGAACAGAACCGTCTGAAGAGATGCTAGCGCTACTACAGGATGACAGTTACCAACCGGTGATTGTATTTCCTGCAGACTATGTGGATGATCCCTCTCGTTTAATTGAAGATCTAGAGCCAGGGCGATTGGTAAAAGAAGATGTCGAGAACAAAAAATGGTTGCTGATCTTTATTGATGGTAGCTGGCGTGAGGCGCGAAAGATATTCCGTCGTTCTGATTTTCTTAAATCTTTGCCTGTGCTTTCCATTGAGCCGGAATCTCTGTCTGAATACATCATGCGCCGCTCCGAGAATGAGCAGCATCTTTCAACCGCCGAAGTCGCGACATTAGTTTTAAAACAAGCTGGTGAGCCGAAAGCTGCGGAATGCCTTCAATTGTGGTTTGAAGCCTTCAGAGAAACTTACATGCTGAGCAAGACTCGAGTCAAAAACGACCCTAACCAGCCACACTTGAAACGTTTCAAAGAGTGGATGAAAACCGAGAGCTGACTCTAAGGAATGAGCTTTTGTTGATGGTATGTTGTTCAACTGGCTTCGGTGAGGGGATAAATCTGCATTCGGTCACGGTTTGCAGGCGTACAGATATGGATAATGCCATCAGTTTATACTTTTGACTCTAGCCATTTTTGAGAGTCGTTTGAAGCATTTTTTAGGAGAGAAATACATGTATTACGGCTTTGATGTCGGCGGCACTAAAATTGAATTTGGTGCATTTAACGAGAAGCTTGAGCGTGTAGCGACGGAACGTGTACCTACACCAACAGACAACTACGAGCTGCTGGTTGATACCATTGCGGAATTGGTGAACAAATACGATACAGAGTTTGGCTGCGAAGGTACGATTGGTCTTGGCCTACCAGGTATGGAAGACGCCGATGATGCAACGGTACTAACAGTTAACGTTCCTGCGGCAAAAGGCAAACCACTTCGTGCTGATCTGGAAGCTAAAATCGGTCGCAGCGTAAAAATTGAAAACGATGCAAACTGTTTCGCGCTTTCTGAAGCCTGGGACGAAGATCTTCAAGATGAACCATCTGTACTAGGTTTGATCCTTGGTACTGGTTTTGGTGGCGGCTTTATCTACGAAGGCAAAGTATTCTCTGGCCGCAACCACGTAGCGGGTGAGGTGGGTCACACACGTCTTCCTATCGACGCATGGTTCCACCTGGGCGAAAACGCACCATTACTTGGCTGTGGCTGTGGCAACAAAGGCTGTTTAGATAGTTACCTATCGGGTCGTGGTTTCGAGCTTCTTTACGCGCATTACTACGGCGAAGAGAAGAAAGCGATCGACATTATTAAAGCGCACGCAGAGGGTGAAGAGAAAGCAGTAGAGCACGTCGAGCGCTTTATGGAGCTGCTAGCAATCTGCTTTGCAAACCTGTTTACTGCAACAGACCCACACACCGTTGTACTTGGTGGAGGCTTATCTAACTTCGAATTGATTTACGAAGAGGTGCCAAAACGCATCCCTAAACACTTATTGTCTGTGGCTAAGTGTCCTAAGATCATCAAAGCAAAACACGGTGATTCAGGTGGTGTACGCGGCGCTGCGTTCTTAAACATCAAGTAGCGACTGAAACCTTACTCGATACAAAGTAAGAAATTTAAAGCCCCGTTTAGACCATCAAGGTAAACGGGGCTTTTTACTTATAATCGAAGTAACTCATATACCCAAGTAACTCATATACCTAAGTAATTTCGGTATGCTCGGGTATGGATCATGAACAAAAGTAGCATGCATAAAAACTCACGGCGAATCGTGAGTTTTCTGTTTGCAGCTAAGCTTATTTATTCTTTTTGCCTACGCCGAGGTTTTCTTTTTGAGCTAGGGTGATTTTACTAAAGCCTAATTTTCTGAAGTAGTTGTCGCGGTAGTTGCGCACTGCTTTAGTGTCAGACACTGCTTCGATTTGTTGCTCCATCTTTAGGAACTCAGTGATATCGATACCTTCGGCTTCTGCAACTGCTTCTTGAATGTTGCGGTGTTGCTGGTATGAGAACGTCAGTTCTTTGTCTTGGTCTTTGTAAGTGTAAAGAATGGTGCGAGCCATAGCTGTCTCTCTGAAAAGGTTTCGGTATTAAACAAAAAGGCCAGACTCGCTGACCTTTGAATTTCTAGTTTGAGCTAGATTCTGCCTTGAAGTGGGATAATTGTCACGCTTTCTCCCGCTTTAACTGTATCAATAGCTGGGGAGATTTCGATCAAACAGTTCGCCTCACTCATTGAACGCAAAATACCAGATCCTTGCTTGCCTGTTGTACGAACGGTTAAACGGCCAGTTGCATCCAGTTCATAGACGCCACGGCTAAACTCGGTACGACCTTGTCGAGAGCGAAGGTTTTCAGTCGCGATGGCATTCACTTTCAGAGGCTTCCAGCCTTGTTCGCCTTGCATCTTACGCAGTGCAGGCTCGACAAAGTTGATGAATGAAACCATCACGGCAACAGGGTTGCCCGGCAGACCAAAGAACGGCTTGTTGTTGATTTGACCAAACGCTAATGGACGTCCCGGACGCATGTTGATTCGCCAAAAATCTATTTGACCAAGTTTATCCAAGGCAAGTTTGATGTAATCCGCATCACCAACAGATACGCCACCAGAAGTCATAACCACGTCCGCTTGCGCCGATGCGTTTTCCAACGCTTCAATCATTAACTTTTCGTTGTCTTCCAGAATACCGAAGTCCAAGATCTCGCAGCCGAGCTTTTCAAGCATGCCCATGATGGTAAAACGGTTGGAATCGTAGATAGAATTCGCTTTTTGCTCTGTTCCCGGCGCTTGTACTTCGTCACCGGTGGAGAACACGGCAACTTTCACTTTGCGGAACACATTCGCTTCACCAAAACCAAGCGAAGCGATCATGCCCATTTCTGGAGAGGCTAGGCGAGTGCCTGCGGTAAAGACGTCACTGCCGATAGCGAGATCTTCACCTGCTTGACGAACGTTTTGGCCTGCTTTGATATTCGCACCGTTAAAGGTGACCTTGTCACCTTCTTGAGAGGCTTGCTCACGCATGACCACTGTGTCGCCGTTACGTGGTGTTGGTGCGCCAGTCATGATCTTCACCGCTTGACCAACGTCCAGAGGTTGATCGTAAGCATGGCCCGCCATCACTTCAACAACCACTTGGTAGCTATCACGGTCAACATCATCACTGCGGATGGCATAACCGTCCATCGCGGAGTTGGTGTATTGCGGCACATTTACTGGTGAAACGATATGTTCCGCAAGAACGCGGCCATAGGCGTTTTCAATCTTGCATGCTTCTATTTCCGAAACCGTGTTCACCAAAGAAAGGATTTTCTCTTGGCCTTGAACCACAGAAAGGAAAGCAGGAGAAAGTGTGTCGCAACATGCGGCTTCTTTCTCTTTGTTTTTTGGTGCTTTCGCTTCTTGAACATACTGAATAACGAACTGAGCAATCGCTTCAAGATCATTGATGTTCATTTGTGGCAGTTCAGAGTCCAACTCGCCGCCGTCTGAAGCGATAGCGATGATGTTTTCATCGTTTGGATAAAGCCAAGGCTTGCCGACTTCTTCACGGTGCAATTCGATTTTAGGAAACGCGATGTTTTTGCAGCCTTCGACCAAAACCACATCAAGCATGTCTTCATCAAAACGTGTTAATAGGAATTCAAACTCCGCTTCGGCTTCTGGCGTTTCTGTCATTAACGCAAAACGGTTGCGAGAAGCAATCAGCATTTGAGATGCGCCAGCTTTGCGTAAACGGTAGCTGTCTTTACCCGGCTTATCGACATCGAAGTTGTGGTGCGCATGTTTTAGCATGCCAATGCGTAAACCTGCTTCGGTCAGCTTTGGCAATAGGGCTTCAAGTAGCGTGGTTTTGCCTGTGCCTGAATAAGCTGCAAAACCAAGAATAGGAATGTTTAGCGTGTGTTTCATGATTCTAATTGTCCAAATTGCGCCAGTTCTTCCGGAGTGTTCAAGTTGACGAAACAGTTTGGTGAGTCGCTAAAGTCAACGTAACTGGTGTTGCACTCTTTGTAGAGCAGAATGATTTTGCGGTCGCCACGTTCTAAAAACGCGGTGAGTTTTGGCAGTACGCGCTTGTGGTAGAGCGTAAAAACAGGTTGCTGATGGTCACCATCATGCGCGACCAAAATATCGCTGTCTTCTTTGACGGCCTGGCAGAAACGCTCGACAAGGTCGGTGTTAATTTGTGGACTATCGCAAGGTACAAATCCGACCCAGTCGGTTTCAGAATGCATCAAACCCGCGTGAATACCGCCCATAGGCCCAGGGAAATCTTTGAATTGATCACTAAATACGAAACCAAATTTGCTGTACGCATCTTGGTTTCGGTTGGCATTAATTAAAATGCGTGGAGTTTGTGGAGATAAACGTTCAATAACGTGCTCGATGAGTGGCTTCTGATTTAACTCAATCAGACCTTTATCTTTTCCACCCATACGGCTGGCTTGGCCACCAGCCAAAATGACCCAACTAGTTTGTGTTGGTTGAAGCATATGCATTCTCTTGGGATGTTTCTTTTGGTATGACATACAACAGAGGAGACTCTATCAAAGTCTTGTCTTTAATCCACCACTGTTTTTTACATAAGTCGGTCAGTGCGTTGGCCTGATGGCTTGTCACCACGATACTGGAACCACGATCCAAAAGATCTTTCGCCATCACCACCAATCGTTCAATGGATTCTTGGTCTAAAGACGCACTTGGCTCATCCATCAACAAAATCGACGGTTTTAAGATCCAAGCTCTTGCCATGGCAACGCGCTGTTTTTCACCGCCGGACAACACGGAAATATGTTCGTCCGCTAAGGTTTCTAAACCTACCATGCGCAGCGCGTGAATAACTTGAGCTCGCTTATCTTTTTGCGTGTCTTGTTGATATTTCACTCCATAGACTACGTTTTCATATACAGTGCCGTCAAAAAGGTAAGGGGATTGGTGGAGATAAATCACATCGACACGACCATTGCGACGCGTCAGTCTTTTTAGCCACGTATCTTTTGGCGCAACAACATCACCAGTAGAGGGTTTGAGCAAGCCAGCAAGGATTTTGAGTAGGGTAGTTTTGCCCACACCATTGTCACCCTTGAGATAAATGGCATCATTTGGGCCGATGGCTAACTCAGGGATGTGGAAAAGCACACGCTCTTTAAAGCGCATGGATAACTGTTCGGCGGTGATTTTTATAGTCATAATTCGCCTCGACATGGGGTTAATGGTGAGTCGTTTGTTTGCTTCATGTTCTATGTTCTGAGGTAGCCTTTGCCTCTCATGCTTGATAAGAAGAAGTTTAGAGCCAACGCTAAAGATAGTAATACAATTCCTAATGCAACTCCTTGCGCAAAAGCACCTTTACTGCTTTCCATTGCGATAGCCGTGGGAATATTTCGCGTCACGCCCATAATGTTCCCACCAACCATCATTGAGCAGCCCACCTCGGTCACGATACGTGAAAACCCTGCAATGATAGCCGCAAGTACAGGAAAGCGGGTTTCCCAAATCATCGTAGCTGCCAAGCGCGGAATGGAGACGCCCAGCGTGATGGCAGTTTCCACTGCACGACGGTCGCTAGATTGTAATGCACCATGCATCATCGATACCAAAACAGGGAAGCAGATCACCATTTGGCCGAAGATCATTGCCTTCTGAGTGAACAGCATTTGCCAGTCTCCCCAAGGGCCAGCACGCGACAGCAACATGTACAGCAACAGGCCAATCACCACTGTAGGGACCGCTTGCAGCGTATTTACGATCGACAACAAAAACCATTTACCGCGAAAGTCGGTATACGCCAGTACAAAGGACATCAAAATAGCCGGCAATACCACTAGTGATATTGCCGTGATAGAAACACTAAAGGAGACCGCAACGATCTCCCATAGGTCTGCATCAAAATTCACCAGTAAGCGAAGCGCTTCCAGTGTTGTATCAGCAAGATTCATATTGCGTTATTTGCTCTCAGCATTCGCAACAAACAGTTGTTTACCGTTTAGGCGGAAACCATTGATAAGTTCCTGTCCGCGAGGGTTTACCAACCAATCACTGAATGCCTTCGCACCTTGGTAGTTAATCGTTGGGTAACGCTCAGGGTTAACAAGAATAACTTGGTACGGGTTAAACAGTTTTTCATCGCCTTGGAACAGAATTTCTAGATCCAATTTGTTTTGGTAAGCCAGCCATGTGCCGCGATCCGTCATGGTGTAGCCTTGCATTTCAGACGCCATGTTTAGAGTTGGGCCCATACCTTGACCTACGCTACGGTAGCCACCAAAGTTCGGTTCGATTTTAGTTTGAGCCCAGAAGCCCATTTCTTTTTTGTGCGTACCAGAATCATCGCCGCGAGAGATGAACGTTGCGTTTTTGTTTGCGATCTCTTTGAATACATCTAACACGCCTTCGTCATTTTTGATTGTTGCTGGGTCAGCTTTCGGGCCTACAATCACAAAGTCGTTGTACATTAGCTTGCGAGGTAAAACGCCGTAGCCTTTCTCAACAAATGCGCCTTCAGCTTTTGGTGCATGTGTCATCACCAAATCTACGTCACCGTTTTCGCCCATTTTTAAGGCTTTACCCGTACCTGCAGCAATAACATCGACTTTGTAGCCCGTGTCTTTTTCAAATTGTGGAAGCAGGTAATCAAGTAAACCTGAATGGTAAGTACTGGTTGTGGTTGCAAGGCGAACATGTTCTCCGTCTTGAGCAGAAAACGCAGAGTAACTTACAAGCGTGATAGACGTTGCAGCCAGAGTTAGCGCAATTTTTTTCATTTTTATGTGTTCCTTTCCAATGATTCTTTGGAATCTCTCCAGGTTTTAGGGAGAAGCCTTTTTGGACGAGAGCGATTAGCGTAATACGCAAGTTGTCTTAGGGTGTTGGAATAAGCAAACATCAACATCCTGAGATCACTTAAATGCGCTCCGTATCCACCTTATAGCAAACAAGATGCCAACCTTTTACAAGCTTAAAGTGCTTGGTTTATGCACTAAATCATGGGGTTATTTGCATAAAAGTTTGCGTTGGTACAAAATGTCGCACTTTTTGTAGGGTATCTCTGTTTAAACTTGGTACACTCTGTCCCATCGAAATCCATCTGGGGTAAATATGTCTACTCAATCCCATCTTAGTACAAACCAACAATATAGCGCCTTTTCCGTACTGGTCGTCGATGATGAATTAGGCATGCAAGCCATCTTGAAAAAGGCATTGGGTAAGCTTTTTTCACATGTCGATACAGCTGGTAGCATCGAAGAAGCAGAACAACTGCGTAATTCTCGACATTATGATCTGATCTTACTGGATATTAATCTGCCAGGGCGTTCTGGAATTGAGTGGGAAGAAGCGTTTGAAGATGATGACAAACGTGCCGATGTGATTTTTATGACGGGTTATGCGGATTTAGAAATTGCCATTCGAGCGCTACAGCTCGGTGCTTCCGACTTTATCCTCAAACCATTCAACCTTGAGCAGATGTTAAAAGCGGTCAGTCGCTGTATGGATCGCCGTTTGAACGAACGCATGCAGTACGCCATGACACGCGATTACCAACGTCACAATACCTCAGAGATCATCGGCGGCTCAGAAAAAACGCGTCTGCTTAAGCAACTTATTAACCAATTTGCACCATCACGTGCTTCTGTTTTGGTGGAAGGTGAGTCGGGTACGGGTAAAGAGCTAGTTGCACGAGGTATCCACCAGGCGAGTGGGCGAACGGGCCCGTTTGTGCCAATCAACTGCGGTGCGATTGCACCAGAGCTTTTAGAAAGTGAGTTATTTGGTCATACATCGGGCGCGTTTACCGGTGCAAAAAAATCGCGCGAAGGTTTGTTCCGTGTTGCGAACGGTGGCACCTTATTTCTTGACGAAATCGGGGAGATGCCACTTGCAATGCAGGCATCATTATTACGTGTGTTAGAGCAGCGTACGATTCGCCCTGTCGGTTCAGAAAGAGAGATCAGTATTGATGTCCGTATCGTAGCGGCAACCAACCGAAACCTGCAAGAAGAGGTCAATCAAGGTAATTTCCGCAGTGACCTCTATTACCGTTTAAACGTTCTGAAAATTGAAGTGTGTCCGCTGCGAGAGCGCAAAACCGACTTATTTGAGTTGGTGCCATTTTTCAGCAACATGCTGACGCGCGAGCTCGGTATGCCTGCGCCCAAATGGGCGCACGAGGACATGGAAGCCATGAGTGAGTACGATTGGCCGGGAAACATTCGTGAGCTGAAAAACTTGATTGAGCGTTGTATCTTGCTTGGCAAACCACCTGCACACTATTGGCGAGAGCTGAATGGCGGGCATTCACTGCCTAATGTATCGATTACTGTTTCTCACTCAGCTGAGTTACCAACCTTTAAAGAAGGCAAAGAATTTACTGGCGAGGGCTATCCAAACAGCTGGACGTTAAAAGAAGTCGAGAAAGCACATATTAAACAAGTCGTTAACTTGCACGAAGGCAACAAATCAGCCGCTGCTCGCGACTTGGGCGTAGCTCGCAAGACCTTAGAACGTAAATACAAAGAATGGGATTCTGAGGATGAGGAATATGCCGACTAACGGCCCACAGCACAAAGGATTGTCAAAATGGACGCACCGTTTTAAAACCATGGTGCGTTATCGTTTGTTATTCTTAACCTCTGCGCCGATTTTCCTCACGTTGTTAGCTCTGATCGGCATTACCATTTATTGGTCTATTCATTACACGTGGCAAAATGCGCTGCTTGATGTCTCGGAACGTCTTGGTGTTGCAAATAACAGTGTAACGTTGTTACAGCAAAAGCAAGCCAATTACGTGCGGGCGTTTGCCGATTCGTACGATTTCCGTATTCGCATTAATAAAGGAACGCCACAAGGTGACCTGCAAAAGTGGGTCACAGAGCAGAAGAAAAGATATGCTTTAGATTTTCTCTCTTTCCAACGCGTTAATTCCATGGAAAACAAATTCCGCTTTATGGATCTCACCAAGCGCGAATCGTTTTTTGATGTACTCAATAAAGAAGAACTCGAACGCCTCGATCCTGAACTCGCCAAACGAGCAGAAGTGCCTATTCTTGCTGATGGTGACAGGGAGGCGCGTGGGTTAGTCAGTCGAACCGTGATTCCGGTATACAGCCAAGCGAACGATTTGATCGGCTTTCTGGATGGTGGTTTGCTCCTTAACAATAGTACAGTGCTGGTGGATCAAATCCGCGATCTCATATACTTAAGTGATAATGACCGCCTTCGCCCTGTGGGTACGTTGACGGTATTTCTCGATGATTTGCGTGTGAGCACCAACGTTCCTTTAGACAGCGATCATAAGCTAGGGCGCGCCATAGGAACTCGCGTGAGTGCAGAAGTGTATAACCAAGTACTTTCGAAGGGTGAACAGTGGGTTGATCGCGCTTATGTGTATGACGCTTGGTATATTACGGCGTATCAACCAATCAAAGACCAATACGACAATGTTATTGGTATGCTTTATACGGGTTACCTCATGTGGCCATTCGTTAAAGCCTACATGACGAACATTGCCGAAATCAGCTTGATTACGGTTATGTTATTGCTGGTTTCCGGCGTGATGGTATATCGCGGTTCTTATGATCTGTTTCGACCGATCGAACGCATTCATAAAGTGGTGAAGCAGGTCCAACAAGGTAAAGAAAAACGGATTGGTCCGTTAGGATTAGATGCCGATCATGAACTTGCGCAGTTAGCCAGACAGTTTGATGATATGTTAGACGCGCTAGAAGAGCGCAAAATTGAATTGAAAAACTCCGCAGCTCAACTTGAATGCAAAGTTCAAGAGCGTACGGCAAGCCTGAGAGAAAAAACCCAAGATCTTGAGCTGCATATTCAATTGCTTAACCAAACTCGCGACAAACTCGTTGTTCATGAAAAACTGGCAGCATTGGGAGAACTCACCGCGGGGATTGCTCACGAAATTAATAACCCAACCGCCGTGATTCTTGGCAACGTAGAATTGATCCATTTTGAATTGGGTGACGATGCAAGTCGAGTACAAGAGGAGATTGATGCGATTCACGCGCAAATTGATCGTATCCGCAATATCACGCGCAGTTTATTGCAATACAGTCGCCAAGGTGGTGTTCAAGATGAAATCACTTGGCAACATGTCAATCCTATCATTGATGAAAGCATCACCTTGGTTAAAACTGGCACCAAGAAACGCGACGTCGAGTTTGTGACTGACCTACAAGCGCATACGTCCGTTGAGATAAACCGTCACCACTTGCTACAAATCTTAGTTAATTTGCAAATGAACGCCATTCACGCAATGAGCGGTAAAGGAACATTAACAGTAGTCAGTGAAGACTGGATTGAAGAGGGCGAAGTGAAAGGAGCCGCGATTCATGTTATCGATGAGGGCTGCGGTATTAAACCAGAAAACTTGAATCGAATCTTCTCACCATTTTACACGACGAAGCGAGAAGGCACAGGGTTAGGGCTGTCGGTCTCTCAAAGTATCCTCAGCCAAACGGGTGGTGAGCTAAAAGCAGAGTCTGAATGGGGAAAAGGCAGTAAATTCAGTATTTATTTACCTAAAAAAGCCGAACTGATCCTAGAGGTGACGAACATCGCTTAGTCACTTTTTTGAAGTATTAATGGAAAAAGAGTCACTGACGATAGTGGCTCTTTTTTGTATTTAATGACGCATTTATGTTTACGCTTTTGCTTCTTAGAAACCTAACAATGATTTCACTTGGAGTGAATTAATAAAAACAACACTTGCAGTATGTAGCATGAACAAGTACCGTTGCCCGGTTTTTCTAAATACACCCCAATTGCTAAGGTAAAGGTTTTGATCTCCACAGCGAATATTACTCAACAATTCGGCGCTAAGCCGCTATTCGAAAATATTTCAGTTAAGTTCGGCGAAGGCAATCGCTATGGCTTAATTGGAGCTAACGGTTGTGGTAAATCAACCTTTATGAAGATCCTCAGCGGCGAGCTTGAGCAAACCAGCGGTAACGTAAGCTACGATCCAAACGAGCGCGTTGCAAAACTGAACCAGGACCAGTTCGCTTACGAAGAATTTACGGTAATCGATACCGTCATCATGGGCCATAAAGAGCTATGGGAAGTGAAGAAAGAGCGTGACCGCATCTACTCACTTGCTGAAATGAGCGAAGAAGACGGCATGAAAGTGGCTGACTTAGAAGTTCAGTTTGCTGAAATGGACGGCTACATGGCAGAAGCCAAAGCGGGCGAGCTTCTTCTTGCTGTAGGTATCCCAATGGAGCAACACTTCGGTCTAATGAGTGAAGTAGCACCAGGCTGGAAACTTCGTGTGCTTCTAGCGCAGGTTCTATTCGCAGACCCAGATGTGATGCTTCTTGACGAACCTACCAACAACTTGGACATGGACACAATCCGTTGGTTGGAAGATACGCTAAACGCGCGTAACTGCACAATGATCATCATTTCGCACGACCGTCACTTCCTAAACTCAGTATGTACACACATGGCTGACTTGGACTACGGTGAGCTACGCGTTTACCCTGGTAACTACGACGAGTACATGACGGCGGCTTCTCAAGCTCGCGAACGTCTACTAAACGACAACGCGAAGAAGAAAGCACAAATTGCTGAGCTACAAACGTTCGTTGCACGTTTCTCTGCAAACGCATCGAAAGCAAAACAAGCGACATCTCGTGCGAAGCAAATCGACAAGATCAAATTGGACGAAGTGAAAGCGTCTAGCCGTCAAAACCCATTCATTCGTTTTGAACAGTCTAAAGAGCTGTTCCGTAACGCTCTGATTGTAGAAAGCCTGAGCCAAGGTTTTGAAGAGGACTTGTTCTCAGACTTCAATGCAATTTTTGAAGTGGGAGAGCGCGTTGCGATCATCGGTGAAAATGGTGTGGGTAAAACAACACTTCTAAACACGCTTGCTGGTGTACTTGAACCGCGTGCTGGTGAGTTCAAATGGTCTGAAAATGCAAACATCGGTTACTACGCGCAAGACCACGCGCATGACTTTGCAGAAGACATGAATCTAACGGATTGGATGGGGCAATGGCGTCAAGAAGGTGATGACGAGCAAGTCGTTCGTGGTTTCCTTGGTCGTATGCTGTTTGGTCAAGATGACATTAAGAAGTCAGTAAAAGTACTGTCTGGTGGTGAGCAAGGTCGTATGCTGCTTGGTAAGCTAATGATGCACAAGCCAAACATGCTGCTAATGGACGAACCAACCAACCACATGGACATGGAATCGATCGAATCTTTGAACACTGCGCTTGAGCAATACAAAGGCACGTTGTTCTTCGTCTCTCACGACCGTGTATTCGTAGACTCACTAGCAACGCGTATTATCGAAATCCGCGATGGTAAAATCACAGACTTTAAAGGCACTTACTCTGAGTTCCTAAAATCTCGTGGTGTTGACGCGTAATTACTCGCAAAGCGTTTAAAAAGCAAAAGCCTCGCTATTTAGCGAGGCTTTTTTAATATTTGGCCTTAATCCTTAAACTGACCGGTTATATACGCATAGATTCCGACCACGCCAAAGGTAATAATCATAGAAAGCATGATACCGCTGGGCGTAAGCAGAAAATTCCACAATTGGTCATTATTCATAGTCCACATCCTCTGTGAATCCGCATTATTGGTTTTAGTTTACACTGAAAAGGTGTTATTGGTTGCCTTTTACATCAAATTCAACCTTGTCGGCTCCTGTAAACACTTGGAAGCGCAAACCTTTCGCACGCGCAATGGTCGTAATACCAAATTGCTTCGCTAGATCTAACCCCATTTGAGTAACGCCAGAGCGAGAAAGCAGAACAGGAATGCCCATTTGAGCCACTTTAATCACCATCTCTGATGTAAGGCGACCAGTTGTGTAGAAAATTTTATCTTCACCTGTTTCTTCTTTGAGCCACATCTCACCTGCAAGTGTATCCACTGCGTTGTGACGGCCGACATCTTCCACAAATGACAACACTTCATTACCTTTGCAAACCGCACAGCCGTGTACTGCGCCCGCTTTTTTGTAGGTGTCGTTGTAATGAGTTAACGCTTCCAGCGCAGAATAAATTTCTGACTGCTTAAGAGAAACTTGAGGCACTTGATAATTTTCAAGCTGCTTCATCACGTTGCCATACATAGTGCCTTGGCCACAACCTGAGGTGACGGTTTTCTTTTTCAGGGCGCCTTCTAAGTGTTCAGTGTTTTCTTTAGTAATCACCGCTGCGGAATGCGTTTCCCAGTCAATAATAACGGATTCAATCGCGGCTGGATCGGACAGGAAGCTTTGGTTTTTTAAATAACCCAGTACTAGTGCTTCTGGACGCGAACCTAGCGTCATGAGCGTGACCACTTCTTTCCAGTTCAGCATGACCGTAAGAGGACGCTCGCAAGCGATTTGCTTCGTGAGCTTTTCGCCGTACTCGTCGTACACATCGACTTCAATGGTTTGCAGGGGATTTTCACTGGTTTTAATAATATTTGGTTTCAGCACAGTCGTGTCCTAGTGATTAAGAGCGTTAGGTTGCTACGCATTTTAGCTTGTTAAGTGGCTAGCAAATCTCATTCCAAAATAGCGGTTCCCACAGAAGTTGCGAGGTTTTATGTCAACAATGCATTAAAACTGCGAGTTCGCAGTAATGACACATCAATACATTTGAGTTTCGTCTAGTTTGGTACTTATAGCCTGAGGGAGTATATAGACTAAGTTATATCAGCTTGGCGCGTTTATTGCTTCGAAGACAATAAAAATGGTCGAAAACGGGGGCAAAATGTCCTGTGTGTTTTCAGACCAAAAATAGAAAGACTGGGTGAGTTATGTCGGATAAGAAAGATTTCGAAAAAAATTACGAAAAGACTGAGGATACATGGCCAATCGGCGTAGAGCTTGTTGAGCATGAGATCAGTACAGGGATTTGGGTGACAACCCAATGGCAGTTGACAGGATTTGCGCTGAATCCGACGGAAGAGACTCCAGATGTTTGTCCGTTGCAATTACATAAAGATGAACGTACAGACTACCGCTTTAACTTAAGCTCTCTGCAACCTAAACTCTTTTTAGTGATGGATAACGTCGAGTCTGGTGAAAAACCAGCGATACAGTTACTGACGGCTTCACAATCTGTTGCGGCGCAATATATGGATGGTGATAACCTTGTACTATCTAACGATATGCCGTTAGCCGTTCAGGCTTGGATGGAAGCCTTTATCGGTCGCCACGGTGAGTTGTTAGAAGTAAGACGTAAGAAACGCAAAGGAGCGGGCAGAGCAAATGGCAACTAGTTTTTTAAGCCGTTGGTCGAAACGTAAGTTAGAAGAATCTTCCCAACATGATGAAGAGATCACGCCGATAGCAGAGACGGCGCAATCCGAAGATAGTGTCACAGCGCTTTCAAACGCTGACGAAAGCTCAGATGCTTTGAACGTCAATGAGGATAGTCAGGCTCCAGACATTACCGCGAGTGTAGAGACTGAAAAAACCGAAGAAATGTCTGTGGCGCAACTGCTGGTTTCTGAAGCCTCAGAAAGCGTCAAGAAAGCTGCGCTGCGCAAAATGTTCTTGTCCGAAGAATTTAACGTGCGTGACGGCCTAGACGATTACGATGATGATTACAGTAACTTAAAGTCACTTTCTCAAGACGTCGCTGAGACGCTGCGTGATTGGGTTAAAGACAAAGTGGAAGACGAACCAGACGCTGAAACTGCGCAAGGGGCTGAGCTTAACGTTAACGATATCGCATCTGGGGTAGTTGAAGACGCAGAGTCAAACACCGACAAAAGTGGCCAAATTACTCAATATGAAAATGAACTGTATATAAATACAGTTCCTGGCGAAAGTGATACTTTTGCTGAAGAATCACAGCCTAACGAGGTGAGACAAAATATACCACACAAAGAATAGGTACATTTTGACTAAACACTCAATGAGCCGGCTGAGACAAAATGTCTCAACCGGTTTTTTTATCCCTACTATTTGTCAGTAAAATTGATAACCTATTGATTTTTAGTTGATATTTTATTGGCATGACACTTGCTATCTGTTGCTCAATACCAATCTGGTTGAAGTTAGTACGGACGCACTGCGTAGTATTCATCGCCTATAGATGGCGGAATAAGAATGCTCATTGATAAGTTAATCAGCAGAATCTCCGGCGCTAACTACACTAAGAGATGGAAAAGACTATCCATGTTCATAAATGGAATTGAGCAATGCTGAAACAATTATTAGAACAAGCAACTTCCAATAACGGTAAAGCGAGGCTGTACGCTTTCGAAAATACCGTAGAGTTGACCAATCTTATTCCACCAACCGTAAGCTATGAAAGCGGTGGTAATACTTTGATTGTGGGCCCAACAGCAATCATCGAAAGTGCGGCAGCGCAATTGTCGCAAATGAACAGCCTAACGCTGCTTTCTACCGATGGCGAAAAGGGCACAAATCCCGAGCTTTATTACGCCAATTCGGTTCAGGTTTCAGGGTTCTTAGGTACGTTTGAAGTTCTGATTGAAAATCATGGTTCGACCAACAATCTTGCCAAGGTCGCGATCAATAGCGATTGTTTCGATATCGTACTCGATCTTTGCCTTAACAGCTGCATGTCGGAAGAAGTCCCAGTACCGGGCTACTACCCAGTAGGTCGTGGCTATCCGAAACTGGCTGAAGCGTTGGAAGAGATTCCAACCTTAATGGGGACGTTCGATAAACCGAAATTCTTCCGTTTAGATACCGATTTATGTGCACACAGCTCTCGTGGCGTAAAAGGTTGCGAACGGTGTGTGGATGCTTGTCCGGCAGGGGCACTATCGAGTGAAGGCAGCGACAAAACGGGCCATCGCATCGAGATCAACCCATACCTATGTCAAGGCGTGGGTACTTGTGCTACAGCGTGTCCGACAGAAGCGATTCATTACGCACTGCCAAACCCTGAAGATACGCAAAAGTTTATTGAACGTACGCTCGCCAACTATGAGCAAGCGGGTGGTTTAGATCCTATCGTATTGATTTGCAGTTCTCGCCACGAGAGCTACAACGTGATGGCACTAAAAGCACTGCCAGATAATGTGATTCCAATTGTGGTGGAAGAACTGCCTTCGGTTGGTATTGATACTTGGTTCGCCGCGCTTGTGAATGGTGCTACTCAGGTGCTGTTTGCGGCTTCACGTTTTATGCCTCAAACCATTATTCGTGTGCTTAATAGCGAAGTAGGTATTGCTCAAGAGCTGCTCGGTCAGCTTGGTATCGCCAAAGAAACCATCGACATTCTGTATCTAGAGTCACTACGTGAAGGTGCTCCGACACTTTGTACCGAGTCTTTTGATTTGGCATTAGGAGACTTGCAAGGCAACAAACGTCAGCGTCTATTTACGGCGTTGGATGCGTTGTCCGCATCACGTATTCCAGTTGAGAACATTGTTGAACTTCCAGCGAACGCACCTTACGGCACAGTCTCTTGTGAAAGTAAAGGTTGTACGTTGTGTATGAGCTGTGTGGCGGTGTGTCCAACACGTGCATTGCATACGGACGGTCGATCTCCGTCGCTTAAATTCGTCGAGCAAGACTGCATTCAATGTGGGCTGTGCGAGAAAGCGTGTCCAGAGAAAGTGCTGACGCTTACTCCTCGTATGAACTGGGTGAAAGAAGAACGCCAGAAAGCGGTTGTGATTCATGAAGAAAAGGCAGCCGAGTGCATTCGTTGTCACAAGCCCTTTGCTCCGCAATCGATGATCGACATGCTACAAAACAAGTTACGCGGTCACTCTCATTTCTCTGATGAAGCGGCGATCAATCGTATCGCGATGTGTGAAGACTGCCGTGTGATCGACATGTTTGAGTCGATGGCAGAAGACCCAATGAAACAACTGAAATACTAGGAGCTCGCAGTGGACACACAACAAGAACAAACACTGAGAACAGACATTTATCTCGTTTTATCCGCACTTTTTCGTAGTGCGCCTAGTGATGAAATGCTGGCGTTCCTGAAATCGCTAGAAATTGAACCGTCTGAGAGCGCGATGCAAAAAGCTTGGCTCGCACTGCAACAAGCCGCGAACGAAGCGCAGCGAGAAGCGTTAGAAGAAGAATATCAAGATCTGTTTATTGGCATTGGACGTGGTGAAGTTGTGCCATTCGGATCTTGGCATCGCACTGGCTCGATGATGGAAAAACCGTTAGCGGAAATTCGTCGCGATTTGGATCTTTTAGGCATCGAACGAGAAGAGAACGTGAAAGAGCCTGAAGACCATATTTCTGCACTGTGCGAAGTGATGGCAATGCTGACAGGTGAAGAGGAAGAACTTCAACAAGCGGTGTTTAACAAACACATTGCTCCTTGGTTCCAATCTTTTACGCGCCAACTAGAGAGCGCCGAAAGCGTGAACTTCTACAAGCCAGCTGCACAGCTTTGCGATGCATTTTTAACGTTAGAGCAAGTCCGCTTTAGCGTGAACACCAAAAGCAGTAAGAACAAATTAAAAATTGATGTGAAAAACGTCACTGATTACGAGTAATCGAGCAGTACTTGGTCATATCGATAGAGAGGCATGAGTCTCCAAAGATCTACCGTAAGGTAAGGAAGCAATGATGAAAGATAATAAAGAAATAAACACAAGCCGTAGGGATCTCCTAAAAGGCTTCACAACCGCTGCCGTTGCCGGTGCTGTTGTTGCGGGAACCACGAAAGTGGCCGTTGCTTCAGAAACGGTTGAGCCTTCTGAAAACGACGTGAAGAAGAAAGGGTATCGTGAAACTCAACACATTCGCGATTACTACGACACACTTTAGGAGATAACGGATGAAACTTGTCAAACGCTCCGACAGTGTGAGCAAAGAAACGAACCAGCTTGGCGTATCTCGTCGTGCATTCATGAAAAACACTTCGCTTGCCGCTGGTGGCGCAGTGGTTGGTGCTAGTCTATTTGCACCGGGAATGATGAAAAAAGCGCAAGCAAAATCTGTCGATCCAGAAGCGAAAACAGAAATAAAACGTACTATCTGTTCTCACTGTTCAGTGGGTTGTGGTATTTACGCAGAAGTTCAAAATGGTGTTTGGACGGGTCAAGAGCCTGCATTCGACCACCCATTTAACGCCGGTGGTCACTGTGCAAAAGGTGCAGCACTGCGTGAACATGGCCACGGTGAGCGCCGTCTTAAATACCCAATGAAGCTTGAAAACGGTAAGTGGAAAAAGCTTTCTTGGGATCAAGCGATCGAAGAAATCGGTAACAAGGTGATGGACATCCGTAAAGAGTCCGGCCCTGATTCGGTTTACTTCTTGGGAAGCGCAAAGCACAGCAACGAACAAGCGTACTTGTTCCGCAAAATGGCATCACTTTGGGGTACGAACAACGTTGACCACCAAGCGCGTATTTGTCACTCAACAACCGTGGCGGGTGTAGCGAACACTTGGGGTTACGGTGCGATGACCAACTCTTTCAATGACATGCACAACTGTAAGTCGATGCTATTCATTGGTTCAAACCCAGCTGAAGCACACCCAGTAGCGATGCAGCACATTCTGATCGCGAAAGAGAAGAACAACTGTAAGATCGTCGTAGCGGATCCTCGTCGTACACGTACGGCAGCAAAGTCGGATCACTATGTATCACTTCGTCCTGGTTCTGACGTAGCATTTATTTGGGGTGTGTTGTGGCACATCTTCGAAAACCAATGGGAAGATAAAGAGTTCATCCGTCAACGTGTATTCGGTATGGATGAAATCCGTGCTGAAGTAGCGAAATGGACGCCAGCAGAAGTTGAGCGCGTAACAGGCGTAAGCGAAGAAGACGTTTACCAAACAGCAAAACTGCTTTCTGAAAATCGCCCGGGCTGTATTGTTTGGTGTATGGGTGGTACTCAGCATACTACTGGTAACAACAACACACGCGCTTACTGTGTGCTTGAGCTAGCGCTTGGTAACATTGGTAAATCAGGCGGCGGTGCAAACATCTTCCGTGGTCACGATAACGTACAAGGCGCAACCGACCTTGGCGTACTTTCTGACACGCTGCCTGGCTACTACGGCCTTTCTGAAGGCGCTTGGCGTCATTGGTCAAAAGTGTGGGAAATCGATTACGAATGGATCAAAGGTCGTTTCGATGACAACGCTTACAGCGGTCAGAAACCAATGCACAGTGCAGGTATTCCTGTATCTCGTTGGGTTGATGGTGTACTGGAGAACAAAGACAACATTCGTCAGCGCGAAAACATCCGTGCAATGTTCTACTGGGGACACGCAGTGAACTCTCAAACACGTGGTGTTGAGATGAAAAAAGCGATGCAGAAGTTGGACATGATGGTGATTGTGGACCCTTACCCAACGGTTGCTGCGGTAATGAACGACCGTACCGACGGCGTTTACCTGCTTCCTGCAACAACACAGTTTGAAACACACGGCAGCGTTACCGCATCTAACCGTTCTCTACAATGGCGTGAGCAGGTGATTGAACCTTTGTTTGAATCAAAACCAGACCACGAAATCATGTACCTGCTTTCGAAGAAACTGGGCTATTCCGATCTTCTGTTCAAAAACATCCGTGTTGAAAACAACCAGCCGGTGATTGAAGACCTAACGCGTGAATTCAACAAAGGCATGTGGACGATTGGTTACACAGGCCAAAGCCCAGAGCGTTTGAAAGCGCACCAACAAAACTGGCATACGTTCCACAAAACCACATTGGAAGCGGAAGGTGGCCCTGTCAACGGTGAAACCTACGGTCTACCTTGGCCATGTTGGGGTACACCAGAAATGAAACACCCAGGCACGCACATTCTGTACGATACGTCTAAGACGGTTGCAGAAGGTGGCGGTAACTTCCGTACGCGCTTTGGTGTGGAATTTGAAGGCAAGAGCCTACTTGCTGAAGACAGCTATTCGAAGGGCTGTGAAATCAAAGACGGTTACCCAGAGTTCACTGACAAGTTGTTGAAACAACTTGGTTGGTGGGACGATCTAACTGCTGAAGAGAAAGTGGCAGCAGAGGGTAAAAACTGGAAGACTGACCTTTCTGGCGGTATTCAGCGTGTCGCGATCAAGCACGGTTGTATTCCATTTGGTAACGCGAAAGCGCGTGCGATTGTTTGGACGTTCCCAGACCGTGTGCCACTGCATCGTGAACCACTTTACACACCACGTCGTGACCTTGTAACGGATTACCCAACTTGGGAAGACAAAGATGCAATCTTCCGTGTTCCTACGTTGTATAAATCCATTCAAGAGCAAGACAAATCGGGCGAGTACCCAATCGTTCTGACTTCTGGCCGTCTGGTTGAATACGAAGGTGGTGGTGAAGAGACGCGTTCAAACCCTTGGCTTGCCGAGCTTCAACAAGAAATGTTTGTTGAAGTGAACCCGAAAGACGCAAACGATCTTGGCTTTAGAGATGGTGATGATGTTTGGGTTGAAGGTGCAGAGAAAGGACGAATCAAGGTGAAAGCGATGGTAACACGTCGTGTGAAACCTGGTTTGGCGTTCATTCCGTTCCACTTTGGCGGTAAGTTCGAAGGTGAAGACCTACGCCCTAAATACCCAGAAGGTACACAACCTTACGTTGTTGGCGAATCGGCTAACACGGCAACCACTTACGGTTACGACCCGGTTACCTTGATGCAGGAAACCAAAGTAACCCTATGTAACATTCGTAAAGCGTAAGGAGTCTGACAATGGCACGAATGAAATTTCTATGTGACACCAAACGCTGTATCGAGTGTAACGGCTGTGTTACTGCATGTAAGAACGAAAACGACGATGCGCTTGAATGGGGCATTCAACGTCGCCGCGTGGTAACACTAAACGACGGTGAAGCTGGTGAAAACTCTATCTCTGTTGCTTGTATGCACTGTACCGATGCGCCTTGTATGGCAGTTTGTCCAGCTGATTGTTTCGAACATACCGAAGACGGCATCGTTCTTCACAATAAAGATCTGTGTATCGGTTGTGGTTACTGTTTGTTTGCTTGTCCGTTTGGCGCACCTCAATTTCCTAAACAAGAAGCGTTTGGTGAACGTGGCAAAATGGATAAATGTACTTTCTGCGCGGGCGGCCCAGAAACAGAGCCTGGCTCTGAGGAAGAACGTCAAAAATACGGTGCGAACCGTATCGCAGAAGGCAAGTTACCGATGTGTGCATCGCTTTGTTCAACTAAAGCGCTGCTTGCGGGTGACGCAGAGAAAGTCTCTGACATTTTCCGTCAACGTGTGGTAGAACGCGGCGCGAAAAACGCAGGTTGGACAGACGGAAACGATCTTTCTTACGATGCGACGAAAAGCTAAGTAAGGAGAGGCACATGTTAAACACGCTTAAACGTGCATCTTTAGCAATGCTGTCAATGATGACAGCATTGCTGCTGACTTTCGCAATGCCTGCTTCAGCAGAGGAACAATCTTCTAAAGTTATTCAACAGGAGATCACGCAACTCGCCGGGGCAGACTATTGGCGCGAAGTCAGAGAGGGGCAAGAAGGCTACACCACGTCTCAATCGCCAGAACATGGCGTATTGATCAGTAAACCTGGTGAGACTTGGTACATTCTAAAAGAGAAATGGATGTCTCCAGCGGGTGCTGTCGCGATTTTCGGCAGTATTGCAATGGTAATCATGGCTTACGTATTCGTTGGTCCTTTGATGCTTAGCAAGCCGCGTACTGGTAAAAAAATGAAGCGTTGGTCTCGTTTAGACCGCGCGCTTCACTGGAGTATGGCGTTTACATTCTTAACGCTGGCATTCAGTGGTTTGATGCTGGTTTACGGTAAGCACTTCTTAAAACCGTACGTTCCTACTGAGTTCTGGGGCTTTATCGTCATGTTGGCGAAGCATTACCACAATTACATGGGACCATTGTTCTTCATTTTACTGATGCTCGTGCTCTTTAAATGGTGGCGCAAGTCGATTCCAAACATGACAGATGTTCGTTGGTTTATGAAAATGGGCGGCATGGTTGGTAAACACAAAGGCACACATCCGTCAGCTGGTTTCTCAAACGGTGGTGAGAAGGCAATCTATTGGTTGTTAATCTTCTTTGGTGCTATCGCGGCAGTGAGTGGCTTAGTTCTGGACTTTCCTATCTTTGGCCAAACTCGCCGTGACATGGAGCTTTCTAACTTAGTTCATGCGATTTCGGCGCTGATTCTAATCTGTGGTTTTATCTTCCACATCTATATTGGTCTATTCGGTATGGAAGGTGCGCTAGAAGGCATGGTGACAGGTGAAGTTGATGAAACATGGGCGAAAGAGCATCACGATCTTTGGTATGAGGAAGTGAAGTCCAAAGAAGCGATGGGTGAAACAGATACGGCACAAACGGAAGTAAAAGGAGCGAAAGCGAATGAACAAACCTCATAACGGGATTTGGGTTGCGTACATCCTGAGCTGTCTGACCCCGTTTACGTTTCTGATCTCAGGCGTTATCGCAATTATCTATGCGGGTTACCGATTAGATAAGGGAGAAGACAGCGACGTAGTGATTTCTCATTACTACGGTTTAATTCGCACCTTCTTTCTCTACCTGACGTTTTTTGTTGTGTTGATCGTCACCGTCGCGACTTCTAACGGTGTACTCGTTGGCGTGAGTGATTATTGGTTGCATAGTACTTTGCTTGAAACCATCGCTTACTTTATTCCTTGGGTAGGGATGGTGTTTGCTGCATTAGCCATCTTGGTGTGGTTTATGCGAATGTTTCAAGGGATGCAGCAACTGCTCAATAACCAACCACACAGACCATCGACAGGTCCAAACCTTTAATCAGTATTCTTTAAGCAAAACCGCCGTAATAGGCGGTTTTTTTGTTGCTGTTTTGTCTCAAATATGAAGCACTTAGTCGCAGTGGTGATACTTGATGCAACTTATTGAGTGAATTTACGTAACTGGGCAGAAAATCATAGTTAAGTAAGAAACATGTAAAAAAATCGCGTCACGATGAGACATTAGTCTCACTCACGCTATTGTTCATTTACTCAGGATTCATCGTCCCGTTAAAGTACGCTGCGCTCAGAAATTCAAAGAGTTGCATACGTGAAAATTGCCATCAATACATTCAGTCTACGCATACAGAGGAATCTCTATCGGAGGATGTTTGATTAAGGCATCTTGCTCTCACAAATAAAAAGAGCGAAACGAGCATTAAATGATGCGGCAAGGTAAGAAAAGGACAAACACGTTACGGCTATGATCCCTCAATTCGTCATTCCTATCACGAATCGCTTTGGCGAAAGTTATCACTTCTCTGGTCAGTTACTTACTAGCGGCGAACCTAAAACATTCGTGACCAAACAAGAGGCAATAGAGTTTCTTGAGAGCTTTGGTGAGCTTGACCTTCGCTCTGTCGAGGACTTGTTCTATGCGATTGGTCAATTCAAGCCAAACATACCTGACGGTGAGCTTACTTCCCAACACTATAATTCAACGTTTGCCAATGCTTTGGTGAACGGTGATTTGCATGTCGCTCGAATTGTACCTACCGGCGAAAACTACGCACTCTCGTCAGCGGTTACGCCTCCACCGACTCAAAATACCGTCAATGCAAAACCATCGAAGGGAAAGGGGAAGTCGAATAAAAAGAGTGGCAGAAGTGCCGCATCCGCCAAGCCTCAGCAACAAAGCAGCGAAAAACATGAGAAAGCCGGTGATCCTGTATCACTTGTGACGGGTGAAGAAATTCTCGAACTCTATGATATCGAGCTACAACAAGGTACTACTTGGCAGCGTACTTACCGCTCTTCGCAGTCGGATGTAAATCATGGAATGGGCTTTGGTTGGCGACATGCATTTCAGTTTGAATTACGCGAGAAGACGGACGAGAAAGACAACGTTATCGCTTGGGAGTTTGTTGACGATAAGGCAGATATCACAGAATTTGAGCCAGTAGATATTGGAGCAACAAGTTACCAGATATACGCTGGTGCGAGCTGTTATTTCCTGAGCTCAACAACTCGGATTGTAACGCTCGCTAGTGGGCATCAATATCGGTTTGAGCAAAAAGATGATCGTTGGCTAGCTAAACAAGTTAGAAATGGCACGTTTTCAACGTTTCAATTGCAGTATTCTCGAAACCATCGATTGATCGAGATCGCATATAACAAGCGTCCGGTTCTTGAATGTCAATATGATAAGCAAGGACGCCTTGTAGAACTGCTTAATGCAAAGTCCCAAAAAGTTCTGGCAACTTATACCTATGATGAGCACGATGATTTGGTCAGTGCAACTAATCATTTGGGCCTAAAGGAACAGTATCAATACCTCGGCCATTTAATTATTAAGCGTGTACGACCAACTGGCTTTACTCATTATTTTGAATGGGATGGCGAAGGTGCAAAAGCGAAGTGCATCAGAAACGTTGGGGACGCAGGAATTTATGACTATCGCTTCCATTATCAGGGAAATCATTCTTCTTATTCTGACTCGTTAGATCATCAATGGTCTTTCTTGCATGACGAGCAGGGTAACTTACTCGAGAAAATAAGCCCCACAGGTAGAACTTGGCGATGGCAATATGATGAATTGGGACGAAAAGCACAAGCTATCTATCCTGATCAGTCAACGGTCAATTATCAATATAATCAGCATGGTCAATTAGTTTCTAAGTTTCATTCCTCTGGCAAAGAAATTCAATATGGCTATGACGGCTTAGGTAAGTTAGTTAAAACGGTTTCACCTGACGGGGATATCGAGAAGGCTTACTACAATAGTCTCGGTCAAAGAGTTTGGGATACCGATCAGTTCGGCTGTGTCACGGAGTATGATTACGATAAACACGGTCAAGTCGTCAAAAAAGAGTCTGAAGATGGTAAGAAAAGTCAGTGGTGGTGGGATGAACAACAAAGACTTATCGCGAATGAAATAGACGGTACATTACTTCGTTACAGCTACAACGAAGAAGATCTAGTGAATGGCGTCGCTTATCCCGATGGGTGTATTGCTCAACTCGCTTATGATCAATTCGGCAGGCGTACATCAGTTCGTTATTTTAACGACGAAGACAAAGTCGGTTATAGCGAAGAATATTCTTACGATGAGCACAGTCGTGTTGCTCAGATTCGGACGCCAGCAGGCATTACCTCGTATCAATGGGGAGCACTCGCGCAACAAGAAGCAGTCATCTTTCCCGATGGCAGCCATATTTCTTACGAATACGATCAACAACGTAACCTGACTAAATTAGTTCGGAGTGACGGCTTAGAGTTCGAATTCCTGTATGACGATGAAGGCCAGCTATCAGGAACTATTGGGTTTGATAATCTACAAAGCCAATTTGATTATGACGATATGGGGCGGATCCATCGTAAGCAAGTCGCCGATAGGACCGTGCTGTACCGCTATGACGCTGCGGGTTATCTCAAGCACGTCAAAGCAGGAAATGCTAGCAGTATTGTAGAGCACCACTTCAATTATACGCTTAGTGGGCGACTTACTTTCGCATCCAATCGCCATCAAACACTGCAATACCAATACTCTTCATTCGGGCATTTAACAAAGCGCATTCAAGGTCAGTTTGAGATAGCGCAGGAGTTTAACAGAGTTGGCCAACGCGTATCTCAGGTACTGCCAGATAATACGGAGCTGAACTTCTCTTATGATCGATATGGGCGTTTTTCAGCGATTCGGTTTGGAAACCTAGATTTACCTCAAATCAAATTTCATTACGATGAAATGGGACGAGTTTCCCAAATTGAAACGGCACATTTTAATGAGCGCATCATTTATGATGGTGTTGGTCGTTTGGTCGAACAACATTGGCCTGATAGAGAGAAAAAGTACGTTTACAATGCGCAAAACCGTATTTCATCAATCATTGATAATACGGCAGGAGCAACACACTATCAGTACGATGCCTTAGGACAACTGAAACGAGTCAATGCTTCCGGAGAAGTGACTAAATTTGAATACGATAGTTTTGGCAATCCTACTTTGCCATCTTCAGAGGTATTCGCTGATCGTATTGAAGTACACGATGATGTCCGGTTCAAATATGACGCGCAAGGAAACCAGACAAAACGTGAGGGGCAAGGACATGTTCAGACTCGCGTATTTGATGCGTTAAATCAGCTCATTGAAGTTCACACCGACGATGGCATCAGTCAATATGAATATGATGCATTAGGGCGCAGGACGAAGAAAATTACACAACAAGGCGTTACGGAGTTCTTGTGGGAAGGGGAACGTTTAATTGGTGAACGCTCTTCAGGTGCTTTCCGATGGTACCTATATCAACCAGAAACCTACACGCCAGTGGCACTGCTAGAAAACGACGTTATTTATTGGTACCAGTGTGATCAAGTTGGTAAACCAGAGCGGCTGATCGATTGCGAAGGGAATGTTGTATGGAGTGCCAGTTACGATGCTCACGGCTTTGCTCATGTACATATTGAAAATGTAGCAAATCCACTGCGTTTTCAAGGGCAGTACTTCGATCAAGAAACCGACTTACACTACAACCTCGCTCGGTATTACGATCCTAAGCTAGGACGCTTTATCCAACAAGATCCGATATCTATTGCTGGTGGTATTAATCATTACCAATATGCAGTCAACCCTATCCAGTGGATTGATCCAACAGGTTTCCTTTGTGAAGAAGGGCTAAAACGCTTGGGTCAAATGTTGGCAGAGTATCAGGCGCAAAGCGATGTCCCCCAAGAGGTTTGCGATCAGATTTTAGAGGCAGCAAAAGAATCATCCGTCGGAGAAGATGGCGTTCGCTCGCAAGTCAAAATCCGAAAACCCAAAGGTAAAAATCATATTCGATATGAATACGATTTAGACCATATTGATTGCGAAAGAAACGAGATTACTTTTTATCGTCATATCAATCATTCAGATGGCAGCCGACACGAAGTGCAGTATGTTGTTGGGATTGAGGAGTTTGTCAATGCGCATGTTTTTGACTCAGAGAAAGTTGGCGGGGAAGAAGGTTGCACGATCTTTACTGAAGATCTTGTGCTGAATAAAGCTGAGTATAAAGAAAACTCAGAACTCAATACGAGTGGTTATGAGCTAACAGAAAGAAACAAAGCAAAAATTGATGAATGTTTGAAAGAGCGTCAAAAGGCTATGGACGCTCGAACTGGCGAAGAGGGATATAACGCTCAAATCGGCAATATTAACCAACAGTCTGCAAAAATTGGTGAGTTGGCCGCGGATGACTTTGTTCGAAATAAATGTCCCAATGCTAAGTTGCTTCATCCCAAAAATATTGGAACTTCAATTTCGAAGCCGGGCGACTTTGACATGGTTTACGAGGTGGAAGAGCCACCACCAGGTGAAATTATCATTGTTGAGGCCAAAGGGGGGAGCAGCCCGCTGGGTAGCCGTAAGATTGGAAACGAGGCATATCAGCAAGGTACAAGTAAATATGCGGCGGAAATAGTTAAGTTAATGTCGAAAAATATAGAAGGAACGACGGAAAAAGTAGCTGCCGACGAAATTCAATACGCCGCTTTATCCGGCAGACCTATTCGATATATACATACTCAAGCAAGCATCCCTGAAAGTGGAAAGGCCTCGGACTTAAAACTAGAAGTGGCAGAGTTTAAAATTAATTCCAAAGGATTAAAGTAAAAATGCAAAGTAATGAATCGATCAAGATCGTAGAGCGCAAAGCAAATCCTGAACTTGACGCACAAGCCATTGCGAGTAAAAAAAAATTTATAAACAGGGTCCTAGATAACAGAAAAGAAGGTCTTAAAGTCAGGAGGGAAAATCTAATCAGTCTTGGTGATTTTGCCATCGACCAGGTTCGCTGGTATACCTGGTTCCAAACCTCACATGAAGATGAACAAATATGTACCTTGCGTCTTTATGAAACTTCTCTAATGGGCGCTTGTTATCATCGGCTTACTATGTTTCCGAATGAGTCATTAACTATTAAGATACTCGGTTACCCAGAAGTAACATGGGATGGTGAAGGTATCTTAGAGATGGGCTTCATTTGTCCTTCAATGTGGCTGGATACCTATTTTACCTCTGTAATCGTCCGTGACAAAGCTAGTATGGATGTGTTGGCAAACTTTCCGATTTCTTTGATGAGACAGAGTTCTACCAAAGCGGGTGAGCTGTCTTATATGCTGGTGGATGTGATTCAGTCTTTCCATAACCGTACAGCAGACTACCCTGATAAATTGGTGGCCGCGATGGACACGGCAGTTGCTCAGGGTGATGATTGGGCGTTAGAAATTGCCATGGGTATTTTGGAAACTTTTGCCGCCCTGACAACCGACATCGGTTATGATTTCGAAGATGTACTCATTAAGAACCTTCAATTCCAAGAGCAATACCAAATGAGGCTCGATCAGCCAGAGGACTTGATTTCTATAGAAACTTTCATCTCTTTCCCTCTACTTGGTATGGCTTGCATGTGGTACGACAAAGGCAACCGTCTATCTGTTGAAACTGGTTGGCTTCCTCCCTATCTTGTCGAAGGACGTTGGTTAGAAGATGTAAAAGCAGGGAAGATCACTCGATAAACCCCTTTAGTTAGCAATTCCGTATATGAGCCACCTCTCATGGGGTGGCTTTTACGTTTATGGTAGAGAGTTTGCTGTTTGTTGAACCATATAGTGCGCATTATGTTGGTGCACTAAAACCATATTGGTGCATTTATTAGCATGTTAAACACCATTTCAAGAATACGTAATTTTATTAAAGTTCATACAAAACAATAAATTAAAGCGTAAGTGTTAGAAATATAAATTATGGAATGAGAATTGCTCTGTTAGACGCTCTATAAATTAAGTTCACCAAATTGGTGATGAGCCTAACTTTGATGCACAGGATAAGTGCGCTACAGATCAACGGAGACAATCATAATGAGTGTAACTGCCAATCAGGTACACGGCGCTGTACAAACTCTCACGCAAAGTTCCGACACACTTTTCTTACTACTTGGCGCAATCATGGTTTTTTTGATGCATGCTGGTTTTGCTTTTCTTGAAGTAGGAACCGTGCGCCAAAAGAACCAAGTTAATGCTTTAGTTAAAATCTTGGCCGATTTCGGTATTTCCGCCGTTGCGTATTTTTTCATTGGATACTGGGTCGCTTATGGCGGCACCTTCTTTGCTGATGCAGAGACGTTATCTCAAGGCAATGGTTACGAGTTGGTGAAGTTCTTTTTCTTGCTGACCTTCGCTGCAGCGATTCCTGCTATTGTTTCTGGTGGTATCGCAGAGCGAGCTCGTTTTTATCCGATTCTAATCGCAACATTTTTCACTGTCGGCATCGTATACCCGTTATTTGAGGGAATGATCTGGAACGGAAACTTTGGTGTTCAAGCTTGGTTTGAAAATAGCTTTGGTTATGGCTTCCACGATTTTGCAGGTTCAGTCGTTGTGCATGGTGTTGGCGGCTGGATAGCGCTTGTTGCCGTCGTGTTTTTGGGCATGAGAAAAGGCAGAGTTCGAGCAGGAAAGCACACCAACTTTGCACCTTCGAATATTCCGTTTTTGGCTTTGGGAGCTTGGGTCTTATGTGTGGGGTGGTTTGGCTTCAACGTCATGTCAGCTCAAACTGTGTCAGGCATAAGTGGCTTGGTGGCTATGAACTCATTGATGGCAATGGTCGGGGGCATTGTCGCGTCACTGTTGGCTGGTAAGAATGACCCTGGCTTTATTCATAACGGCCCACTAGCTGGCTTGGTTGCTGTATGTGCGGGCTCAGACTTAATGCATCCTATCGGTGCTTTAGTGACAGGTGCGATTGCTGGCGTGCTATTTGTTTATCTTTTTACCCACCTACAAAACAAAACCAAGATTGATGATGTGCTAGGTGTCTGGCCTTTACACGGTGTATGTGGCGCTTGGGGTGGTATTGCCGCTGGGATTTTTGGTCAAAGCGCATTGGGTGGGCTAGGTGGCGTGAGTATTATCGTTCAGCTTCTAGGAACGCTTTTGGGCCTTTCCATCGCAGTGCTTGGTGCACTTGTAGTCTACGGTGCGATTAATACCAGTATGGGACTGAGGCTTTCAGAAGAAGACGAATTCAATGGCGCTGACCTAGCCATTCATAAAATATCTTCGACCAACGAGGATTGAGGCCAATATGGGAGCGGCATAAAGCCGCTCTTTTAGCAATTGTCTTTCTTGGCTTGGCCCGGAGGACAGAAATTACCATTACCTCGATGGTCATCATCATTGGTGCTGACTCTTACCTTTACATCATCGACTTCGCCTTCAACATTGGTAAGTTGACAGCCTGCCAAAGTCAGAAGCAATGTAAACGTTAGAGATACTTGTCTCATTGCTGTTCCTCTTAAATTGTAATTCTAATAGTGACCATTACGACTATGGTCTAATCCATATTACTACTGTTGCTATTCTTTCAGTGTTAAGCTAATGAAAAAACAGCAAGGATGAGTTATGAATTTCCCTTATAGAAATATTGTAGTACTTACTGGTGCAGGTATCTCGGCCGAATCTGGTATTCAAACATTTCGTGCGCAAGATGGCCTATGGGAGAATCACCGTATCGAAGATGTAGCAACGCCTGAAGGGTTTGCTCGCGATCCGGACCTTGTTCAAGACTTTTACAACCAACGCCGCAAGAAACTTCAAGATAATGCGATAAAGCCTAATGCAGCGCATGAAGCATTAGGTCGTTTAGAGGCTGAGTTAGAAGGTAAAGTGACGGTCATCACTCAAAATATAGACAACCTTCACGAAAGAGGCGGCAGTCAGAATGTGATTCACATGCATGGTGAGTTGCTCAAGGCGCGCTGTAGTGAATCTAACCAAGTAGTAGAGCACAATGAGGACATTAAGACAGGCGAACTTTGTCACTGTTGTCAGATCCCTTCACAAATGCGACCACATATTGTTTGGTTTGGTGAAATGCCACTGCGAATGGGGGATATCTACGCGTCATTAGAAGAAGCAGATTTGTTTATTTCTATTGGGACTTCTGGCGTTGTGTATCCCGCAGCAGGTTTTGTTCATGATGCAAAAATGCACGGCGCACATACCATTGAAATTAACCTAGAACCTAGTGCGGTAGAAAGTGAATTTGAGGAAAAACGCTACGGAAAAGCAAGCGTTGAGGTTCCAAAATTAGTTGACGAGATACTGGCTCTAGAAGGAAAAGAAAGAGCGTAATAACTTCAACAGGAAGAGTTTTTGTCTTGTCATTAAGAACAAAAAAGCGGCTCATGAGCCGCTTTTTCATATCTTTAAAACTAACGAATTAGTTGTTCACTTTTAGCTTTTGGAAGTACTCATCGTACATTACGCTCGCTTCGCCAACTTCATCTTGCCAAGTACCGCTGTCCATCACTTCTTGTGGTGGGAAGATGCTTGGATCATTAGCAAATTCTTTCGGTAGCAGATCGTGTGCCGTTTTAACTGGCGTAGGATAACCAATCTCTAGTGCAATCTTAGCTGCGTTCTCAGGACGTAGTAGGAAATCGATCATCTTATGAGCTGCATCAACGTTCTTCGCACCAGCTGGAATTGCTAGGCTGTCCATCCAGAAGATAGTGCCTTTTTCTGGCCAGATGATGTCGATGTTCGCACCTTCTTGACGAGCCATGTATGCAGAACCGTTCCAAAGCATGCCTAGTGAAACTTCACCCGCAAGGTAAGGGTTTGCAGGAAAGTCTGAGTTAAATACTAATACGTTTGGCATTAGCTTTTTCAGTTCTTCGTAAGCGGCTTTGATTTCTTCTGGGTTAGTCGTGTTTGGTGAGTAACCAAGCTTAGTCAATGCAATGTGGAATACTTCGCGAGAATCATCCATCAGCATTAGTTGACCTTCCCACTTACTATCCCAAAAATCATCCCACTTAGTAACCGATGATTTGTCTAGCATGTCAGCATTGATACCAATACCGGTCGCACCCCAAATGTATGGGATAGAGTAGTTGTTGTTCGGATCGAACGGTTTGTTTAGGAAGTTAGTATCAAGATCGGCAAAATGAGATAATTTCTCTTTGTCGATCTGTTGTAGCATGCCTTCTTTACGCATTTTAGAGACGAAATAGGTAGACGGTACTACCAAGTCGTAACCAGAACCTTGAGTTTTTAGTTTTGCGTACATACTCTCGTTAGATTCGTATGTAGAGTAAATAACTTTGATTCCGGTTTCTTTTGTAAAGTCTTCAAGAACTTCGTTTGGAATGTATTCCGACCAGTTGTAGAAATACAGTTCTTGATCAGCAGCCATTGCAGGGGTAGCGATGAGCGTCGCTGCACATAGAGCGCTTGCGTAGAATTTACTTTTCATTTGTTTTCCGTTTTGTTTCGCGATTGGACAAGTCAATACTAGCTGGAGTTATCGAGTTGAGCCAAATCGCAGTAAGCACAAATATGTTCATTTAGCTTGAATATCGTTGTCTCCTTGTTATGAGACGATAAATCTATGATACCAAGACAAATAAACCTAGCAACGCGCGATTATATCAGCCTAAGACAAAAATAGGCAGCGTATTGCTGCCTATTTTCCTATGGTTGATGACTTGTTACACAAGCTAGATTATTGTCCCGCTTTCAGCTTGAGGAAATAATCTTCGTACTTAACGGTTAGATCACCAACCGCATCTTGCCATTCAACACGGTCAAGGTCTTCTTGAGAAGGGAACAGTGGGGCAACGTCTTTAAACTTAGCATTCGATTCTTCCACCGCCGTTAGGTAGCCAGTATCACGAGAGATTTGCTCTGCGATTTCTGGGCGCAGTAGGAAGTCAATCATCTTGTGAGCGGCTTCTACGTTCTTCGCACCGGAAGAGATAGCGAAGTTATCAACCCAGCCGATACCGCCTTCTTTAGGAAAAACGAGTTTAAGGTTCAGGCCTTCACTTTGTGCCGCTGCGGCGCTACCGTTCCAAAGCATACCAACGCCCACTTCACCAGACATGTAAGGTGCGCCAGGGTTGTCAGAGTTGAAAACTAAAACGTTAGGCATCAACTTTTGTAGCTCAGCGTACGCTTCATCGATTTGCTTAGGGTCTTTTGAGTTACCTGAGTAGCCAAGTTTACGCAGAGCGATATGGAACACTTCACGAGTGTCGTCCATCAACATTACTTGACCTTCAAGCTCAGGCTTCCATAGGTCAGCCCAGCTTTGGAAGTCGTTTGGATCGTACATATCTGCGTTAACCGCTAGGCCTGTAATCGCAACAACGTGTGGAATAGAGTAGTCGTTATTTGGATCGTAAGGCTTGTCTAGGTAGTTTTTATCTAGGTTGCCGAAGTTTTTCAGCTTAGTCTTATCGATCTTTTGTAGCATGTCTTCGTCACGCATCTTCGCCACGAAGTACGTTGAAGGTACTACTAGGTCATAACCTTGGTTATGGGTTTTTAGCTTTGCATACAAAGTTTCGTTCGACTCGTAAGTCGAGTAGATCACTTTGATGCCAGTTTCTTTAGTAAATTGCTCTAGGATATTACTGTTGATGTAAGGACCCCAGTTCATAAATACTAGTTCTTTATCATCCGCTGTCGCTGTACCAGAGAACAGAGAAAGCGCACATGCACTACCAGCTAATAGAGTAGCCCATTTTTTCATTGACGTTAGCTCCAAACCAAACGTTGTCCAATTTTGGACGATAGATAGAAAAACAGAATGGCATGTAACCATTCTGTTTCGTGATGTTAACAGGTGCGGATTCTACTTCACTTTTTCTCTTGCTAGCAACTGAGAAATTACTACCAAGACCAAAGAAACAATCAACATCACCGTTGCTAGGGCGTTAACTTCCGGTGAAATGCCCACCTTAACCATGGAGTAAATCTTCAATGGCAAGATTTCGTATGTTGGACCCGTTACAAACGAGCTGATGATCACATCGTCCAAAGACAAGGTAAAGCTCAATAGCCAACCTGCGGCAACCGCTGGTTTAGCGAGAGGAAGGATGATCTGTTTCAAGATAACCCACTCGCTTGCACCAAGGTCTTTTGCTGCTTCCAACATTTTCACATCAAAGCCATTTAAGCGGCTGTATACAGTTACCACAACGAATGGTAGACAAAAGGTGATGTGAGCAATCAATAGTGTAAAGAAGCCAAGCTGTGCGCCTAATACTAGGAACAGAGCAAGTAATGAAATCGCCATTACAATATCGGGAGACATCATCACGACAAACAGCATGCCGTTTACCGCACCTTTACCTTTGAACGAGTAACGGAATAGGGCAACGGCCGTTAAGCTACCAATGATGGTTGCTGCTGTCGCTGAGAATACCGCTACGTTCAATGAATGCCATGCAGCTTGCATTAGGCTGTCGTTATTTACTAAGGTTTCGTACCATTTCGTGGTGAAACCACCCCATTTCATACCAAATTTGTTGGCATTAAATGAGTTAACAATTAAGACGATGATTGGCAGATACAAAAATGCATACACCAGCGCCATAAAGCTAAATCTAACTGTGCGTCCCATTAGTCTAGCTCCACTTTCTTATTCAATAGTTTGCCTGCTCTGTAGTAAGCGTAAAGCATCACAGCCATTGCGAAGGTGAGGGCGATACTGGTCGCAGCACCAAATGGCCAGTCACGAGCGTTCAATACTTGGCTCTTAATAACGTTACCAATCAGTAGGTTCTTCGCACCACCAAGAAGGTCAGAGATGTAGAACATACCTAGTGCTGGTAGCAGAACCAACAAACAACCACCGATAATGCCAGGCATTGTAAGAGGTAGAATCACTTTCGTAATGGTTTGGAACTTGTTCGCACCAAGATCTTTCGCCGCCTCGATATAAGTGTTGTCCAACTTCTCGATTGCCGAGTAAAGCGGCAGAATCATAAATGGAAGCAGGATGTACACAAGACCAATCATTACTGCTGTTTCGGTGTACATAATACGTAATGGCTTATCGATGATTTCCATCGCCATTAATGATTTGTTCAAAATACCTTGTGTACCCAGAACAATCTTCAGGCCGTAAGTACGGATAAGAGAGTTTGTCCAAAAAGGTACGATAACTAAGAACAACATGAATGGGCGCCATTTCTCTGGCATTTTCGCTATGATGTAAGCAAATGGGTAACCAATTACTAAACACAACAACGTCGCCACAATCGCCATGTAGAACGAGTGCATCAGCACTTTCGCATACAAGGGGTCGAGTAGACGTAAGTAGTTGTCGAAAGTAAATGTCATTTCGATTAAGTTTGCTTCATCACGCGTTAAGAAACTCGTACCGATAATCATCACATTTGGTACCAACACGAAAAGTGTTAGCCAACCGACGATTAAGGTAATGATCGCGTTTTGAAGATTAATCTTCTTGCTTATCATTGAGGACTACCTCCCAGCTCTCAACCCAAGTGATAGCGACTTTCTGGCCAAGTGAGTGGTCCACATCAGGATCATCTTCGTTAAAGAATTCGCTAACCATTACACGCATGCCCGAATCCAATTGGATAACTGAATCAAGCGTCATACCTTTATAGGTACGCTCTGTTACGTGACCTACGATGCCTTTTTCTTCAGACTCTTTGATCTCTTCGATACGTAAGTCTTCTGGGCGAAGTAGTACTTGCAGTTTTTCACCTGCTTGCGCTTCCTGATCGTAGTAAACAACAGACTCGACACCTTCGATTTCTGCACGGATACGTTTCTCGTCGATACGCTCTAGCATGGTTGCGTTGAATACGTTGATCTCACCGATAAAGCGAGCAACAAATAGGTTCTTCGGCTCTTCGTAAATCTCACGTGGAGAACCATCCTGCTCAATAACACCGTCGCGCATTACAATAATGCGGTCAGACATCGATAGGGCTTCTTCCTGATCGTGCGTAACGAAGATAAAGGTAATACCAAGTTGACGCTGAAGCTGTTTAAGCTCAATTTGCATTTGCTTACGCAGTTTGTAATCAAGTGCAGATAGAGATTCATCTAGCAGCAGTACTTTTGGTTTGTTAACAACCGCACGCGCAATGGCGATACGTTGTTGCTGACCACCAGAAAGCTGATGAGGCTTACGCTGTGCCATTTTTTCTAGGCGCACCATGCGCAGTGCTTCCATTACTCGTGGTTCAATGTCCGCAGTAGGCGTTTTCTGCATACGAAGACCAAAAGCGACATTCTCATATACGGTCATGTGTGGAAACAATGCGTAACTTTGAAATACCGTGTTGACGTGCCTTTGCTCTGCAGGAACCTGTGTTACATCCTGGTCATCCAAAATAATTTGACCGTTATCTGCCGTTTCAAAACCTGCAATCATGCGTAAAACTGTTGTCTTACCACAACCAGAAGGCCCGAGAATCGTCAGAAATTCACCATGATTAACATCCAGATTTAAATTACCGATGATTTCCTTACCATCGAAACTTTTACTAATACCAGATAAACGAATAACTGGCTTTCCTGCTTGCGGTTTTGCGTTCAACGTCTGTATTTCCCCCACGTTCAAGCCGGGATTATCCCAGCTGATGTGACACTAACCATTCACTTTTGAGGCGCGCATCATAATCACCAAAAGTGTGAAATTAAAGCATTTTCTTATCTTGAAACAGAAATAATTTTGCAGGAAAAAGCCATCATTCCTTACCATACTGTTTTTATGAGATTAATTGGCATCTAGACACAGTTTGATAGCACTAAACTTTGTTCAACAATTGTTTCAATTTCATGACCTTGAAAGTGGTTAATTATCAACCATACAGTTGAGATTGCAAGGATTGTAGGTGAGTTGTGATGTTAGATGTGGAAAGATTTCTTTATAATGACGATTACATTAATTGGCTGGAATTCCAGTCAAAATTTTACAAGTTAGTCTTGGATAAACTATGAACGACGATTTTGAGAAAGATTTCAATCTTGGGGGGAGTGTAGAGCGAGCTTTGTCTGGCAACTACGAGCTTAAAGCTGGCGCGGTTTTTAACGAAGCTTGGCGAGCAACCATCCAGCACTTTTTATCATTTTCTCCTGCCATTATTGTATTGCTTTTTGTCCAGTTAGGTATTTTCTATATTGCATTAAAACTGCAGTTGGGCGATTTGAGCGTTATTCTTGATGCATTTGAGAACCCAGAGTCGTTCACAAACGATATTGTGTCTTCTATTTATGTCGCGAATTTCAGTTATGAGGTGATTAGCGCCCCAATTTATGCGGGGATCAGCTTGATGGCTATGAGCCATGTCGCTGGCCTGAAGACTAAGTTGCGCCATGTTGGAAAGGGGTTGCAGTTCACCATTCCTGTTATTCTAGCAACGCTCATGAGCTTAATGCTACAAGGTGTGGTTGGTATGATTTTTCCTTTACTGTCGCTGTATCTTTCCTTGGCATTTAGTCACTCTATTTTGTTGATTTGTGAGAAAAGGGTGCCACCAATGCAAGCGTTGCTGTTATCACTTCGCGCAATCAACAAGAAGATTTTTGTGGTCGCGGGGCTTTACTTAGGCGTGATGTTAATGTTTATTATTGCAGCAATGTTCTACGGTATTGGCTTGATTTTTGTGCTGCCATTCTTCTTCCATTTGAAAGGCATACTCTACCGCGAAATGTTTGGAATTAAGCTTAAGATCGTTACAACACAGAAAAACGATAATGATCACGATGGTAACTCACAGGTGTTTGATGCCTAATTCTTTGAAATCAATAAGTTTACGAGTGGCGGCAACCTGTATAGCCGCCACTTTCATTTCTATAGGCCCATATTTACACTACGAGAAACAGTTTAAATATGTGGAAAATCCTGACGTACTCTCTGGCAAGATTAAGCATGTCGATTTATCACACTTGCCCTACATCGGTGATATCCCAGACTTCAATTCAATAAAAGATACGAAAGAGAAAAAAGCTGCTTTTTTTGATTTTTTAAGGCCTAAAATTGCTCTTGAGAATCAACGAATTCGTCATGAGCGGGCCTTTCTTACCTCTTTAAAGGTGGGACAAGTGACGCAAGAACAACAAGAGTATGCTCAGCGGTTATCATCTCTGTATTCGTTGCCCTTGAGTAACGATAAGATTGATCAAACGTGGCTAGATGAGATGCTTGTGCGAGTGAACGTCTTACCTGAAGCCTTGGTTCTAACTCAAGCGGCAAATGAATCTGCGTGGGGCACTTCTCGTTTTGCTACTCAAGCAAACAACTTGTTCGGCCAATGGTGTTATAAAAAGGGCTGTGGAATTGTTCCAGCGCAACGTGGCGCTAACAAAGTTCATGAAGTTGAAAAATTCGATTCTGTACAACAGTCTGTTCATGGCTACTTTATGAACGTTAATCGAAACCCAGCGTATGCAGACCTGCGTGAAATCAGAACATCTCTGGCTGAAAAGAACAAGGGCTTGTTAACGGTCGCAACCGCGTCAGAGTTAACGCATGGGTTGCTAGCCTATTCTGAACGTGGCATCGCCTATGTACACGATCTTCGCGCTATGATTCGTCATAACAACGCCTACTGGACGCAATAAAATAACGGATAAAATGAAAAAGTTAAGCCTAAGTCTGTTGGGAAGTGCGGCGCTAATTCTTGCATCGCCGATAACCCAAGCTCAAGAGTACATGTTCACGTACTCAAAGTTATATACTCAACTAAAAAACAACAATAAAGAAGGGCATGACGATGTGAAAGTTGGTGTCTTTTTTGTGGACGCAAAAACTAAACAAATTTGTATGATAGAAAAAGCTTGGATGGAAAAAGAAGAGCACTATGAAGAGTTTGTTATCCCTGCTTCACAAGAGTTGCCTTTACCTGTTGATAAAAACTTAAAGTCAGCGAATCCGTTGGTTTTTGTCGATACCCCAAAAGATACACGTTGCGATTACTCACTTGTCGTGATGACCAAAGAACCATTACAGGGTAACGTTTCTTACGACCAACTTAAGCCTCTTCTACCTCAAATGCAGACGATGCTGGAAGATTTAGGCGGTATGTTTGCGGGTTGGTTTACACCGGAGGTTCAAGGTGTGACGATGGAGTTTGCAAATCAACTGAATGATAAAGTGATTTTCTCAAACGGAACCGAAAAGCCAATTGTCAATGGCAAGATACAAGTCGCACTAAGTGAAATAGGGCAAGGTGGCACAATGACACTACCAGAACCGACGATGCGAGTGTTACCTTACCTACCTAACGCAAAGAAATGAACACTGAACGTTTAGAAAGGGCTGCAATCGCAGCTCTTTTTTCATTTGTGACCGTAACTAAAGTATCTTTCACACTCTTTTCTTAAAGACTCAATAAGACAAGCATTTAATCCTGTGTAAAAAGCTCGTATAATCCACGCCCCAAAGAAACCCATGTTAGGAAGTCCTAGTCGATTTATCGGCGATGTGAGAGCCCGCAATGAACCAAATAGATACAAGAAAAGAAACCCTAGAATTCAACAAGCTTCAGAAACGCCTGAGAAGACATGTTGGAAATGCCATTACTGATTACAACATGATCGAAGAAGGCGATGTTGTGATGGCATGTATTAGCGGTGGTAAAGATTCATTCGCGATGCTTGATATCCTGTTGAATCTTCAAAAAGCTGCGCCAATCAAATTTGAAGTGGTTGCAGTAAACCTAGACCAAAAACAACCGGGCTTCCCTGAGCACATTCTGCCAGAGTATTTCGAAACACTGAATATCCCTTACTATATTGTCGATAAGGACACGTATTCCGTCGTAAAAGAGAAGGTACCAGAAGGCAAAACCACTTGTGGTCTTTGTTCACGCCTGCGACGTGGTACGCTGTATTCATTTGCAGAGAAGATTGGTGCAACTAAGCTTGCGCTAGGTCATCACATGGATGACATCGTCGAAACAATGTTCTTGAACATGTTCCACGGCTCTCGCCTTAAAGCGATGCCACCAAAGCTACGCTCTGATGATGGTCGTAACGTGGTCATTCGTCCATTGACTTACTGTCGTGAAAAAGATTTGATCAAATACGCTGAGCACAAGGATTTCCCAATAATTCCGTGTAACCTTTGTGGCTCTCAAGAGAACCTTCAGCGTCAATCTATAAAAGCAATGTTGATTGAATGGGATAAGAAGACGCCAGGGCGTGTGGAAGCAATTTTTAAATCAATTCAAAACGTAAGCCCAAGCCAACTAGCAGACCGCGAATTGTTCGACTTTGTTAACTTACCGCTAGATCGTGAAGGTAACCGCGAAGAGTATGAATTTAATGAGGCTGTCGTTTCTTCGACGAATATTGATGAATCAATGTTCATCGATGTTACGAACATCTAACTCGTAAAAAAGGAGGTCAATTAGACCTCCTTTTTTGTACCCAATGCTTTAACTGTTCCCAAACAAAAATCCCCCTGTATTGGGGGGATTTATTAGCGCTTATTTGAAAGCGCTCAATACATAACAATACTAAAGAGAGATTAGGTTGCTGTATTTGGATCGAGAGGACTAATGTAGCCTTTTGGTTTTAGAGCCAACACATCGCAATTTATTTTATCAATTACGTGCTCCGCTGTATTACCAATAAAGACAGCAGAAAGCCCTGTTCGCCCTGTGGTACCTAAAATAACCATTGCTGCGTTCAAGCGCTCTGCAGCTGCCGGAATGACATCTTCAGGTAAACCTTGCTCAACTATCGTTTGCTCTTCATCAAGACCATGTTTTTGGCGTAGTGCTTTCATAGCCGTTAAATGATGACCTCGCACCGCATCGGTATAAGTCGTTGGGTCAAATTCAGGAAGTTCAATCGTAATGTTCGCCGGTGTAACGGGGTAGGCGTTAACAAGATATGGCTTGGCCTCAAGCCGAGTGGTGATTTCTTTTAATCGCTCGACCATCGTATCGTTGAGATCAATATGAGTCGGGTTTTCTGAGCCCACATGTACTGAGGCGAGGATACTTGCCTGTTCCGGCCAAGCAGCATTCTTGATAAGAAGCACTGGAATAGGGCATTTTCGCAACAAGTGCCAATCTGTCGGTGTGAAAATGACAGACTCTAAAACATCATGCTTACGTGTGCCTTTGATGACTAGGTCATGATTGCCTGCATAGACTTCAGCAATAATCGCCTCATAAGGGCGGTTGTGCCAGACAACACAAACATCAAAGTCGAAGCCATCGTTTAGGTATGGTTGAGCAATTTTACGCATCCACTGCTCACGCTGATGAATGACACCTCGACGCATAGCATCTCTTTCATCCACTGATAGCATTGACGTCATGTCATACGAGAAATCGTAAATGGATAAAAAGAAAGTGATTCGGCTTCTAGATACACTTTTCTGAGCTAATTGAACAGCTCTTGCAAGTGCGGGCTGCTCATCATTATTGATGTCAGCTACAACAAGGATCTTACTGTATATACTCATAACTAAGCCCACTTCTATTGCAAAACCAGATACTGAATGTAAATTAAATCAGTATTTTGGAGTACTCACCGTACATTTTTACTGTAGCTTAGTTTGGAGAACTTTTTGAGGACTTTCGAAAGGAATTTATGAGAAATATGATGTAGCTCATTTTCGAGCTACATCAATAATTAGGGTGTATTATTCTTTAGTTACACCAGCAAGTTCCATCAATGCATCGTGGTCTAAGATAGTGATATATTTACCTTTTACGCTTAGGATCTCAGATTTCTGGAAACGACCTAACAAACGACTGATCGTTTCGACTGTAAGACCAAGGTAGTTGCCAATATCACCACGAGTCATAGTTAAACGAAACTCTCTAGGGCTGAAGCCACGCTGAGAAAAACGCGTTGATAGGTTGTAAAGGAAAGCAGCTAGTCGCTCTTCTGCATTCTTTTTAGAAAGAAGCAAAATCATTTCCTGATCACCTTTAATTTCGTTACTCATCAAACGCATGATTTGCTGGCGAAGTTTAGGCATCTTACCCGATAGATCGTCTAAAATTTCGTATGGGATTTCACATACCATCGACGTTTCGAGTGCTTGAGCAAAGCTAGGGTGGGAGTCACCAGTGATAGCATCGAAACCGACTAAGTCTCCAGCTAAGTGAAACGCTGTGATTTGCTCATCACCTTGCTCTGTGATCGTATAGCTCTTGATGGTACCAGAGCGGATAGCGTATAGCGATTTTAGCTCATCACCGGCCTTAAAAAGCTCTTGTCCTTTTTGAATAGGCTTCTTACGTTCGATGATTTGGTCAAGCTGGTCAAGTTCTGCCTCATTTAGAGTGAACGGGATACACAGTTGACTAATGCTACAATCTTGGCAATGAATGGCGCAACCGCCTGATTGGATACGCTTTGTTGCAGGTTTTTCAGAAATCATAACAACCTTTCACTATTTGATATACATCAATATTTTAGCATCGCTTAATCCTAAAGGGTAGCAAAAATGTCACCTCAATAGAGTTTAACGTTATATGAAACCGAGTAACGCTAAGGCTCCTACAGCGGTATACGTACCATAGCCAATAAGGATTAATGCTGAAATATTTCTAAATATTAATGATTTTTGTAATTTCTGAAAATGATTGGCACCGTATCCAATAATAAGCATTGCAGGTAGCGTTCCGAGCCCAAACGCAAGCATAATTAGGCCGCCGTTCATCGCACTACCAGAAACCGCCGACCAAGTAAGGGCTGAATAAACTAAGCCACATGGTAACCAACCCCAAATAAAGCCAAATGGCAACGCGTGAAGAGGATGCTTTAGTGGCAACAGATTCTTCCCTGCCGGCGAGATAAAGCGCCAGATATACTGCCCTAGCTTTTCTATTAAAAGTAAGCCTTGCCACCATTTAGCAATATACAGCGCGACCAGGATCATGAATAACGCAGCAATCAGCCTTAACCAAACAAGAGAGTGCGTTAACCCACTAAGCTCAGATAAACCTGATATAGCACCACCCACTAATGCACCTATTAAGGTATAACTGATCAATCGTCCGAGGTTGTAGAAGAGGGGGATAAGAGGGGTAGTTTTATTTTTAGCAGAAGAGCCCATGGTAAGCAGAGACGCGATACCACCACACATACCCATACAATGACCGGCTCCTACTAAGCCGATCATCAACGCACCGATAAAATCAGGAGTCATAAAGGTCGCTACTTTTTATCACTATTAGATTGGTCTTCTTCGTCGAGAAGAATGTTGTGCCCTTGCCGTTCAAGATCTTCAAACTGATCGCTTCTTACCGCCCAAAGAAAAACGGCGACAGCAACACAAACGAGAACGATAGCGATGGGAATCAATATATAAAGACTTTCCATGTTTGCTTTCTCTACTTATTTCTCTTTGAGCAGGCGCAAAGAGTTAGATACAACGATAATTGAGCTTGCAGACATGCCAACTACTGCAATGTAGGGAGCCACTAAACCTGCGACCGCCAAAGGCAAAATTAACAGGTTGTAACCCAAAGACCAAGCCAAGTTTTCTCGAATAATCTTTCTTGTACGCAGTGCAAGCAAACGTGCTTCTAGTAGCTTTTCGAGATTATCCCCAAGTAACGTCATATCTGCAGAAGCTTTAGCGACATCTGTACCACCGCCCATTGCGACAGAAAGGTGAGCTCCGGCGAGAGTCGGCGCGTCATTGATTCCATCACCAACCATCATAGTGATACTGTTTTCGTCCAAGCTCTTAAGGTATGCAAGCTTATCTTCTGGCTTTGCTGACGCGACGATGTGATCGATACCAATTTCATTCGCCACTGGTTGGGCGTTTGAGAGAGAATCACCAGTTAGCAGGGTTGTCTTAATTCCAGCGTCAGCAAAACGTTGAATAAAGGCTTTGCTTTCTTTTCGGATAGGGTCGCGGTAGTAAAAGCTAGCGACATGCTTGCCATCAACCGACAGATAGACCGCCTGGCTTTCACCACTTTCTTTGCCTTGAACAAAAGCAGCACTACCTATCTTAACGATTTTGCCATTCCACATACCCTCAATCCCTGAACCAATCACGTTTTGCACGTCAGACACGATAAAGTCATCATTGGTGTAAGTTGCAAAAGAACGAGCGATAGGGTGGTTTGCATGAGCCTCTAAAGCTGCAGCTAGTGATAGACAATCTTTCTGTGGGAGATCACTAAGTACCTTTGTTTCACAGATCTCAATATCACCTTTCGTTAGAGTGCCTGTTTTATCTACAACTAAGTGGTTGATCTTACATAGTGTCTCAAACACATGGCCTTTACGAAGCAAAATGCCAAAATTACCCATTCTAGAGGTAGCACAAGTGAGAGCGGTCGGAGTAGCCAGAGATAGCGCACATGGGCATGTAGCGACTAACACAGACAGCATGATCCAAAACGCATCATCTGGTTTTGTTTGATGCCAGTAAAACCAAGTACCAGCAGAGATAATAAGAATCACACCAACAAAGTAACGGGCGACAATGTCTGCAATTTCCGCAATTTTAGGTTTGGAGTGTTGAGCTTCATCTTGTAAACGCACGATGTTAGAAATCATTGAATCGGCCTTTGAGCTTACTACCTCAAGTTCAAATGATTCGTCTCCGTTTAGTGTTCCCGCATAGACGACATCGCCTTCTCGTTTCACAACGTGCACTGACTCACCCGTTAACATGGATTCATCAATATGAATACGGCCTGAAATAACTTTACCGTCAGCGGGGATATGTTCACCAGGTAGAACGCGAATACGATCGCCAACTTTTAGCGTCTTCACGGGGATCTGATCACCGTCCAGCGTTGTAGCAATTGCAGGAATCAACTTAAGAAGGTTACCACTCGCTGCAGCAGCTTTGCGACGAGCGCGCATCTCTAAGAATCGACCTACTAACAAAAAGAAGGTAAACATCGAGATAGATTCAAAGAAGACTTCGCCTTGTTCAGTTACTGTTGCAACTAAACTTGCAACATAGGCAAAGATCAACGCGATAGAAACCGGGACATCCATACCAAGGGTTCGACCTTTGATACTACGCCATGCGTTTAAGTAAAATGGAAGAGCGGAATAAAGCAAAACAGGAGTAGCAAAAATCAAACTTACCCAACGAAAGTAACTTTTAAACTCTGGCTCTAAATCACCAAAGACTTCGAGATACAGTGCAACGGCGAGCATCATGACCTGCATGGTTGCTAAACCTGCAATACCTAGTCGATATAGATATTGCTTCATCATTCGATGGTAAGAGGCTTCTTGCTTATCTGCTTCAAAAGGTGCAGCTTTGTAACCAAGTTTATGAATAACGGAAAGGAGCTCGCTTAACCGTACCTGAGTTTTATCCCAGGCTAGTAACGCTCGATTGGTGGTTGTATTAACACGGATAGATACCAACCCGGCCGTATTAGAAACTTGCTTTTCGATTAACCACGCACAAGCGGCACATGAAACGCCTTCCAAAGAAAGGGTTACTTCAGAAACATTTTCGCGATTTCGTACGAATTCAGATTGTACATCCGCATTGTCATAATGAATTAAAGCTTGGAGTTGCTCTGGTACTAGGTCTGCCTTTTCTGCAGGCGCAGTGCGGTATTGGTAATATGATACAAGACCACTATCTACAATAGTCTGCGCCACAGTTTCGCAGCCCGGACAACACATGTCGCGAATTTCACCCAATATTTCTACTTTGAAATCCGTGTTGGCTGGTACATCTTCACCGCAGTGATAACAGGATTTACACATATGCTTACTTCATTAACGGTGTTGAAGAGGCAGGAAACTCAACTTTACCTTGGATCATCCATTGCTTGTCGTGTGGTTGTAGTTCAACAAACCATGGTCCTTGAATAGATTCCTCAGCTTTTAGTCGGTAATTACCAGATGCATCCGCTGTTACAAGCTTTGTGAAGTCACGATCAGGAAGAGTACGATGAGTGAAAGTGGCCGTTAGAGCAGGGTAATGAGGTAGCTTCCCTTTAGCGAAAACAATCACAACATTGTTATTTTCAGAGGAAATCTCAGCGTTAAGACCTAGGTCACGAGCGACATTCATTTTACTAATGTCGATATTAATGCCTTTGCCTTTTTTATAGTAATCCTCGGCGACTAAAGAAACAGAGTTGTTCGAGAAAACGACCACAGTAATCACAGTCCAAACTACGACAGTAAGAGGAAGGATGATTAGGAACCACGGCCAAAATTGTTTATACCAAGGCTTTACCATAAAAAAGTTCTCAACAGCTAAATGAAAAAATGTAAGGCGTTAAATTTAAAGGAAAGACAGCCCCTATGAAAGGGGCTGTTATTGCTATGTTACTTAATATCTCAGTTACTTACTCTCTGAGTTACTTAAGCTCCAGACATAAGAGGCAACGAGCTGAACTTTATCTTCACCCAAAATGTCTTTCCACGCGGGCATTACACCCGAGCGGCCGTTCATTACGGTTTCTGTTACAGCTGCACGAGAGTCACCAAATAACCAGTCTTGGTCTGTAAGGTCAGGCGCACCGACTGCAGGGTTACCCTTACCATCCGTACCATGACAAGCAGCACACACTACGAAGCGTGCTTTACCTGCCGCGGCTTCACGAGCATTTACTTTACGACCAGATAGACTAAGTGTGTAACTTACAACTTCTTGAACACCTTGCTCACCAAGGGCATCTTTCCATGCTGGCATTTGACCAATACGGCCGTGCATGATGGTTGTAACGATCGCTGATGGCTCGCCACCATATAGCCATGCATCATCAGTCAGGTTAGGGAAGCCTTTCTGACCACGTGCATCAGAGCCATGGCATTGAGAACAGTTTTGCAAAAACAAACGCTGACCAACTTTTAATGCTTCAGGATCTTGCGCAATTTCAGGAATTGGGCGTAGACCACTGTCATTGTGCGCAAGTTTACGGAATGCTTCGCCGAAGTAAGCGTCGGCATCATCCAGTTCTTTTGCATATTGGTTTAGTTGCTTGTTCTCTTGTGCTGCAGCGATGGCTTCTTTTGACTCTTCTAGTGAGCGAACGGTTTGAGCCGAACTCTGCCAGTTTAAAAAGCCCTTGAAGCTACCTAGACCTGGGAATAGGGCAAGGTAAACTGCTGCGAACACAAATGTGCTTACAAACAGGTAAGTCCACCACTTTGGTAGAGGGTTGTTTAGCTCGCGAATACCATCGTACTCGTGGCCCATGTCTTCCCCTTCCTCGACGCCCATTTTATCTTTAGCGCACCAAGTCAGGAGAATCGCACAGCCTACTAGCGTACCGACAGTAATCACGATAATCCAGAGACTCCAGAATGTAGTCATTACTTCTTCACTCCTTGGTTATTAGGGGTCTTTTGTTCTTCGTCAGCAAACACCAAGTTGGCATCTTCTTCAAAGCGTGCTTTACGCTTTTTACTAAATGCCCACCATACGATGCCAATAAAACTAGCGAAGAGTACAACGGTATAAATACTATGAATTGTACCGAAATCCATATGATCCCCTTACTTCATTGCATGACCAAGAGACTGAAGGTAAGCGATGATTGCATCCATCTCTGTTTTACCTTCTACTTCTTTAGCCGAATTCGCGATCTCTTCATCAGTGTATGGAACGCCGAACTGATCACGAAATAGCTCAAGTTTCTTCTGAGTTAGCTTACCGTCTAAAACGTTTTCAGCTAGCCACGGGAAACCTGGCATGTTTGACTCAGGTACAAGCTCACGAGGATCTAACAGGTGAACACGGTGCCATTCGTCAGAATAACGACCACCAACACGAGCTAAATCCGGGCCTGTACGCTTAGAGCCCCAAAGGAATGGGTGTTCCCAAACACTCTCACCAGCAACAGAGTAGTGACCGTAACGTTCAGTCTCTGAGCGGAAAGGACGAACCATCTGGCTGTGACAGACGTTACAACCTTCACGGATGTAGATATCACGGCCTTCCATCTCCAAAGGAGTGTAAGCGCGCAGATTTTCTACAGGTTCAGTCGTTTGCTTTTGGAAAATCAGAGGAGTGATCTCTACAAGAGCACCCCAACTGATAGCAAACACGATAAAAATAGCCAACAAACCGACATTACGTTCTAAGATTTCATGGCGATTATTAGAATTATTACTCATTCTTAAATCTCCTTATGCCGGATGTGGGATAGCTTTTAGGCTTTCTTTAGGTGCACTTACCGTTTTGTACGTGTTGTATGCCATTAGGAACATACCAGATAGGAAGATAAATCCGCCTAGGAAACGTACAAAGTAGAACGGATAAGACGCTTCTACAGACTCAACAAAGCTGTAAGTTAGCGTACCGTCAGAGTTAACCGCGCGCCACATAAGACCTTGCATTACACCAGAGATCCACATCGCAACGATGTAAAGAACGGTACCGATTGTTGCTAGCCAGAAATGCACATTAACTAGACCAACAGAGTACATACGCTCTTGGCCAAATAGGCGAGGTACCAAGTGATATACAGAGCCGATAGAAACCATCGCAACCCAACCTAACGCACCAGAGTGAACGTGACCAATGGTCCAGTCTGTGTAGTGAGAAAGTGCGTTAACCGTCTTAATCGACATCATCGGGCCTTCAAAGGTAGACATACCGTAGAACGACAGTGAAACGATTAGGAAACGTAGGATAGGGTCATAACGAAGCTTATGCCATGCACCAGATAACGTCATAATACCGTTGATCATACCACCCCAAGAAGGAGCAAATAGAACCAGCGACATAACCATACCTAGAGACTGAGTCCAGTCTGGTAGCGCTGTATAATGAAGGTGGTGAGGGCCTGCCCAAATATATAGAGAAATAAGTGCCCAGAAGTGAACGATAGATAGACGGTAAGAATAAACAGGACGTTCAGCTTGTTTAGGAACGAAGTAGTACATCATACCTAGGAAACCAGCGGTCAGTAGGAAACCTACCGCATTGTGTCCATACCACCACTGAACCATCGCATCCACTGCGCCCGAGTAAATCGAGTAAGACTTACCAAGTGACACAGGAATAGCCATGCTGTTCACGATGTGAAGTACTGCTACTGTGATAATAAAGGCACCGAAGAACCAGTTTGCCACATAAATATGTGACGTGTTTCGCTTCACTAGTGTGCCGAAGAACACCACCGCATATGATACCCATACTAGCGCAATTGCGATATCAATAGGCCATTCTAGCTCAGCATACTCTTTACCCGATGTTAAACCGAGAGGCAAAGTAATGGCTGCTGCCAGGATGATTGCTTGCCAACCCCAAAAGGTGAAGGCAACGAGTGGGCCACCAAAAAGACGTGTTTGACATGTGCGCTGTACAACATAATAAGACGTTGCGAACAGAGCACTGGTACCAAACGCAAAAATTACCGCATTAGTATGCAGTGGACGTAAGCGACTGTACGTCAACCACGGCGTATCAAAGTTTAGCTGTGGCCAAACTAATTGAGCGGCAATCAAAACACCAACAGCCATACCAACTATGCCCCATAAAATGGTCACAAGGGTAAATTGGCGAACGACTGTATAGTTGTAGTTTTGTTCAAGCTGCTTTACTTGGCTCATTTGCATGCTTCCAATTTCTAATTAACTACACTTTTACTTCCAACACGACTTGCGTCGTAACACCACCCAAGTAAACTCTAGAATTCAAGTGTTATCATCACCTTATTTCCATTGCTGACTTTAATAAAAAGTGGCATTTTCAGCGTGACACTATACTTGAATTAACAATTCAATGACAGGGTAGTAACCTTACTGGACCTCTGGAAATCATTTTTTATTTAAAAAGTTTGAAGTTTGTAACAAGGATATTAGTAATTATGCCTGCACAAAAGTTAACAAAGGCGCGACTTGCACAAATCTTAATCATGCTCAGTGTTTTAATAGGCGCATTTTTCTGGCGTACCTTTACACACGAGAGTGTTAATAGCGTTGACTGTTCACAAAAAGAACGATGCGATGTAACAATTGAAGGAGAAATAATCACGATTAATAGTGACTCAATGGGAATTTCGCTCGAAACGACAGAAAGTAGCACTCTAAAAATTGATCTAAATCAATCTGGTAATTTTATCAATCTCAACGAAAAGCATAAGTCAGTAGAATGAGACATCATGCCTGAATCGAAAAAAATCACCTTTAAAAAAGGTGAAAACATTGTTGTAGTTCAATTATAAATACGATCTATCACGAGATAATCGTAACTTATTAATGAAATTAACACCTTCTTACCTAGAGAAAATTGGTTGGAATGGTATAACAGCAGAGTGATATCCAATTATAAAATCGTATGCATTGCCAATCAGTTTTTACTCATATTAAAGATGAAGACTCAGCGATAAAAACGCTCAGGTCCGAATTGACACAACAGAACTTGTCTTACGTGATGTGTTACTACACGGAAGAATACAATTTCGAGTTGATTCGAGAAGCGTTTCTTGCGCATTTTCCTGGTGTGCCTTTTCATGGCGCCAGTTCATGTCAAGCCGTAATGACAGATCAGGGCTTTCATACAGGACCAGTAATTGCGGCACTTGCTGTTTATGATACAGGTCCTCATGCTTATGGTACTGGTATTTCTAATCACAACTCAGGTGACAGCGTCACCAAGGCTTTGGATATGGCCCTTGAGAACGCAAACCGTGTAGGAGAGGTACCAAACTTAATTCTACTTCATGCTACACCAGGGCAAGAGGAATCAATCATTGCGTCTATAGATGAAAGATTTGGAACTCTAATTCCAATTATTGGTGGTTCGGCCGCTGATAATAACATCGCTGGGAAATGGTCTGTGATAACCGCCCAAGGCTCTCAAACTTCAGGTTTAAGCTTAACTCTCTTTTACTCCTCTCAACCTGTTGATATCGCTTTTAGCGCTGGGCATACACCAACTAATATCAAAGGTGTTGCAACCAAGACCAACGATAGATGCTTACTTGAAATTGATAATGAACCTGCGCTCAATGTTTATAGAAGGTGGACAAATCACCAGGATAACCAAGTAGGTAAAGATAATATGCTGTTTACAAACTCGAGTGCTTATCCATTAGGGCGGATCGCAGGTCATCTCTATGATCGCCCATATTACAAGTTATCCCATCCGATCCGTGAGACGCCAGATGGTGGAATCGAGTTGTTTACACGAATAGAAGAGGGTGACGAGCTCACATTAATGAAAGGAAGTCGTGAGCATCTCGTTGCGCGCGCTGCAAAAGTCGTCAATGCCGCTTTTAACCAAAAATTAGAAGAGTCTCGAAAAATTGGAGTGATAAATATCTTTTGCGCAGGTCCCATGTTGCACTTAATGCAAGACATGAATAGCGTTTGTGAACAAATTAACCAAGAACTAGAACATTTGCCTTTTATTTGCCCTTTTACTTTCGGCGAGCAAGGTAGATTTATTGGTGGTGAGAATGGACATGGAAACCTGATGATCTCATCGGCTATATTCCATAAACCTTATGAAAGATAAATACTTAGACATATATCAACAGGAAGCGCTTCAAGAAGCGTTAGTTGAGCTAAAGCAGGCTAGACAAAGAGAACGACTACTCGCCGATGAAAACAAGGCCATTCTTTCCGCGATATCTGCGATGAGTGAGGCAAAGAATCGGCATGAGATATTTACGGGATTAAACAATGTCCTCAAAAAGTACATCAACTTCGATGATTTTATTGTACTGACTCGCGATGGTGAGCGATATCCCTTCAGGACATTGATATCAACTAATAGCGTATTTGACAATGTATCCTGGTTACACGGTAACACCTATCAAAGAGCTCTCAATGGTGAATGCATTCTACTGTTCGAGCCAGATAAACTCGCTGAGTTTGTTAACTTAAACAGCTTTATAAAAAGCCATGTAAACTCGGTCGTTTTAACTGGTATACGTTCAGAAGTAACGCAAACCGTAATCCTACTTATTGGAGCTCAGAAAGGGCACTTTAGCATAGAGAATAAGGAAACCTTGAGGCGGTTTCGTCCCTTAATTGAAAGGGCGGTCATTGATATCGAGACCAAAGAGAAGTTACAACGTATCGTTGAGGTAAGAACAACTCAGCTCGCTAAAGCAAGAGAAGAAGCAGAGCTTGCGAACCGCTCTAAGTCGGAGTTCTTAGCGATGATGAGCCATGAAATAAGAACCCCTTTAAATTCCGTTCTTGGAGTGCTAGATATACTGAAGCAATCAACCTTGTCAGAAGAACAAATTGATGCTTTGAGCCAAATGGAGTGCTCTGCAGAGTTACTTCTCGCGATAATCAGTGACATTCTTGATCTTTCTAAAATCGAGTCAGGTCGCTTTCAGCTCAATGAACAATGGATTAACTTAAGAGACACTGTCACTTTTGTTATTTCTCAGCAAAAACAAATCGCTAAGAAGAAAAATCTTAAATTCAAGCTCAACTGTACTGTCACTAATGACAAACAATTTTGGATTGACTCCACGCGGTTATCTCAAATTCTGTTTAATCTAATAGGGAATGCAATAAAGTTTACAGACGAAGGTGAAGTAAAAGTTTCTGTATCTGAGCAAGATGCTGAACTTGTGATCTCAATATCTGACACTGGAATTGGTATATCTAAAGCAAAGCAAGAGCACTTGTTTACGGCATTTCATCAAGGAGACCGTTCCATCACGAGACGCTTCGGTGGTACAGGACTGGGGCTCGCAATAACCAAGCATTTAGTTGAAATGATGCGTGGCAAGATTGCCGTTAAAAGTGATGAGCATGTTGGTTCAACCTTTACGATTTCGATTCCAGTTTTGACTCGTTGCAATCAAAATCGTCCAGTTAGAATCGAAACCAATCAACCGACAAAAGCAATGGAACTTCTCGTCGTAGAAGATACCGAGTCGAATCAGTTCGTAATAAAGCTTATCTTAAATAAGCTTGGCCATAATGTTCATATCGCAAGCCATGGAGCAGAGGCATTAACATTTTTAGAGGAGAATGAGGATTTAATCGATTTGATTCTCATGGATGTCTCGATGCCAGTGATGGATGGAATTACCGCAACAAGACTTATTCGAGATAAAGGCCTCAAGACTCCAATTATAGCGTTAACTGCACATGCGCTAGAAAGCGATAGAGATAAATGCCTGGATGCCGGGATGGACGGATTCATTTCCAAGCCTGTTAGAAGACAAGATATATTTGAAGCTATACGGTCATTTCAATAAGTAAAAAGGCGTTAATATAGATCTTAACAATCGATAGATTATTAAGATCTATATTAAGTATTTTATGGTAAATAACCATTATGTTTAATGCTAAAGCCCTTAAATTTAAAATCTGCAAGGGAATAGGAGCATACTCAGACAACATTTAGCGTACAGCAATATACAATTTAACATAATATACATAATGCGCACTGATATAGGGGTTCCTGTGGACTTGCAATCACTAAGGCCAATCCAGCACAAGCCATTGAAATGCTTGATAATCCAAGTCCGTTAAACTTTTTTCCTATGTTCTGCCACAGTGTCTGCGCTTCGTGCGTTTTTGCTTTATCCATCGCTAAGCCAATCAGAGCTTTTTCTTTGTCTTCGCCTACAGCGTCTGCAAGCATAAGTATCTGATTCTCGTTAAGAAATGTTCGACCTTTTCTAACTTCAGTGATCATTTGCGGGCTTACACCCAAGTCATGAGCTATTTGTTTGTATTGAACGTAGTTCATCTTGTCTTTATAAGCGTCGAGCAGCTTGTTTGTATACATTTTGTAGCATCCTCAATTCACGTCATTAAACCGATTTTAGTCTTTTAACACATAATTTGCTGTATTGACGATACATAAGATTCTGTATTTAATCGCTACAGAATTTAATGTACTCGACCTCTTGGATGGTCGTTCGGAACTGGTCAAGGCGATTTCATGAACGAAGCTCAAATCATCTATTACGACTTGCTGCCTGACTACACGGTTTCTGTGTTGGTCAAAGGTTGCGACGAATGGGATTTGCTTAAATCCATGTCTCATCTTGAGTCTTGGGCTTCGTCTCAGTTCGCTTCTTATGAGTTGGTGTCCATCACCAACACGACCGTTGAACAACGTATCAATATGGGGGTGTTCGATGACTATCGCAACTAACATCCTTAAAAGTTTCGATGAGCAAAGCGTTCATATTGATTACCTGTGTTTTACGTTTGCAGTGAAAGACTTACGCCATTGTCATGATGCGGTTCGTCGATTGCACAAGCATGAGGAATACAAAGGCTTTGCCAAATCAGGGCTGTTACAGCGTCACTGTCGTGCACCTAAGTTCCCTGCTCCACCTGTGTTTAATCCGACCGTCGCTAAGACGTCTGAGGAAATTGAAGCGTACAACAAAGCGTTTGATATCTGCTATCGCAACTATTTGGAAGACTGCTTGCGAATCTTCACCAATCAAGTGCTTGGTTTGTCGTTGTCTGCGCCTCGCGGTTTGGGTTTTCAGTTCTACACCGAATCCATGAAACTGACGTCGCCAGATGGTGAAGACTTTTGCGGCTTCGTTGGTATCGGCGGTAACAATGACACGGTGCATTTCCAAATCAACGGAACGGGATGCAAGCATGTATTTGCCCGTCGTCCTGCGTGGTCGCTGCATGACTGGCTGACCAATGTACTTGGTGTGCAAACTCTGGCGCGTGTTGACTTGGCCTATGACGATTACGACGGGATTTTCGATTGCGAGTACGCTTACAAGGCGTGGCGTGACGACTGTTTCCGCACCGCTGAACGTGGTCGTGGTCCGGTGCTTCATGAAGACATGACCATTGCTAGTATCGGCAAAGATGGCAAACCAATTTACACCAAAGAACAATACTCGATTGGTTCGCGTACCTCGCGCATTTACTGGCGTATCTACAACAAAGCTCTTGAGCAGAAACTCGCAAACACGGGTCTTGTCTGGTACCGCTCCGAAGTCGAGCTTAAAAAATGGAATGTTGATGTGTTGCTGAATCCAGCTGGCGCGTATGCCGCGCTCAATGATTTCGCTGCGTCAATTTCTACTGCAAAGAAATTCAATACCAAACCTGTCCCGACGAAACGCGCGGCGTTAGACCTGTTGGCCTCTGCGCACTGGATGCGTCGCCAGTACGGGAAAATTCTGAACTCTTTAATCGAATTCCATGAGGGCGACATTGAAACCGTGGTCGGTTCCCTTGTCCGTGATGGAACTAAATTCACCTTCCCCGATACCTACGGCAAGTTGGTGACTCACATATTGGAGACTTAACAAATGGCTAAATCCGTTTTTGTACTTGGCATGGATATCACTTGGAACTCAGCACGTGGTGACAGTGCTCAACTGAACGTGTCACGACCTCTACGTGAAATCAACTCGGAGAAATTCAAACGCCGCACTATCGGTGAATCCGGTGATGTGAATCCCCAATGGGATCAACCGTTGATGATTGACCATGAATATGCCCTGCTTCTTGAGCGCACTGGTGCTCTCGTTCCTCGCCGTGAATACCAATTGCGCTTGGAGATTAACCCAGAAGACCCATTGTCAGGCGCTATCGTGACTGAGCTTATTCCAGTCGACCAAGAAATTAAGAAGCACTTTGAAGCTTCAATGAAAACAGTT